>NZ_VFJA01000001.1:644340-966510 GCF_006385165.1 Streptococcus symci
GTCACTCCCTCTTCTCTAAGAAATTGGGCAACTTTATCCGCACTATAACCCTTGGCTAAACAACCAAGATCGATTTTCATTCCTTTTTGTTTTAAAAACACAGTGGAAGTGGAAGAATCTAACTCGATATAATGAGGATTGATTAAAGGAAGTACTGATTCAATTTCTTGAGGCTGGGCAACTTTGGCATCTGAAAAACCGATGCGCCAGGTTTGAATCAAGGGACCAATACTGATATTGAGGTGGCTAGAGGGTGCTAGGCTATGCTCTAATCCAAGTGAAATCAGTTCAAACAGGTCTGGATGAACTTTGACTGGAGCTATTCCAGCTTGATAATTGATCTCCATCAACTCAGATTCTTGGCTATTGGCATTGAAACGATATTCTAACTCTTTGAGCAAATCAAAGGATTTTTGGAGCAAGATATCGGCTTGCTCATCCACTAATGAAATAGTGATAGTAGTCCCCATTAGCCGTTCAGAATGTGAACTAAGAGGCAAGCTACCAACTCCTTTCTCTTATGAAAAGAAGGTTGAAATATTGTAAATTTATATTAAATTTAACCCCTTACATTTTCTTTCCATGATACTAGCATACCATAAAGTCAGCGTTTTCACAAATGAAATTTGTAAACTTGTCAAGAAATATGCTCAGAAAATAAAGAGTAATTGTAATAAAGGCTGATAAAATACAGATTATTTACATTTTTTTACAAAAAAATCGGGAAAATTAGCTAAACTCTTGTAAACGCTAACAGTAAATGTTATACTAGAAGGGTAAATTTAAAATTGAAGGTAGGAATTTTTCTATGAGTAAAATCGTTGTAGTTGGTGCTAACCACGCTGGTACAGCATGTATTAATACTATGTTGGATAATTTTGGCAATGAGAACGAAATTGTTGTATTCGACCAAAACTCTAACATCTCTTTCCTAGGATGTGGAATGGCCCTTTGGATTGGTGAACAAATTGACGGTGCTGAAGGCTTGTTCTATTCTGATAAAGAAAAATTGGAAGCTAAAGGTGCTAAGGTATATATGAACTCACCAGTTCTTTCAATCGACTATGATAACAAAGTAGTTACTGCAGAAGTTGAAGGAAAAGAGCACAAAGAATCATACGATAAATTGATTTTCGCTACAGGTTCTACACCAATCTTGCCACCAATCGAAGGTGTTGAAATTGTTAAAGGCAACCGCGAATTTAAAGCAACTCTTGAAAATGTACAATTCGTTAAATTGTACCAAAACGCTGAAGAAGTGATTCACAAATTGTCTGATAAGAGTCAACACCTTGACCGAATCGCCGTTGTTGGTGGTGGTTATATCGGTGTTGAACTTGCTGAAGCCTTTGAACGTCTTGGAAAAGAAGTTGTCCTTGTTGATATCGTTGATACTGTTTTGAACGGTTACTATGACAAAGACTTCACACAAATGATGGCGAAGAACTTGGAAGACCACAACATCCGCTTGGCGCTTGGTCAAACTGTTAAAGCAATCGAGGGTGATGGTAAAGTTGAACGCTTGATTACTGATAAAGAAACTTTCGATATCGATATGGTTATCCTTGCAGTTGGTTTCCGTCCAAATACAGCCCTTGCTGATGGTAAGATTGAACTCTTCCGTAACGGTGCCTTCCTTGTAGACAAGAAACAAGAAACATCTATCCCTGGCGTTTACGCTGTAGGTGACTGTGCAACTGTTTATGACAATGCACGTAAAGACACTAGCTACATCGCTCTTGCTTCAAATGCTGTTCGTACTGGTATCGTTGGTGCATATAACGCTTGTGGACATGAATTGGAAGGAATCGGTGTGCAAGGTTCAAACGGTATCTCTATCTACGGTCTTCACATGGTTTCAACCGGTTTGACTCTTGAAAAAGCTAAAGCAGCAGGTTACAATGCAACTGAAACAGGCTTTAACGATCTTCAAAAACCAGAATTCATGAAACATGATAACCATGAAGTAGCAATCAAGATTGTCTTTGACAAAGATAGCCGTGAAATTCTTGGTGCACAAATGGTTTCACACGATTCTGCAATCAGCATGGGAATCCACATGTTCTCACTTGCTATCCAAGAGCATGTGACAATCGATAAATTGGCATTGACAGACCTATTCTTCTTGCCACACTTCAACAAACCATACAACTACATCACAATGGCTGCACTTACAGCTGAAAAATAAAAATGAATGAGCTATCTGACCTTAAGTTAAGGCCAGATAGTTTTTTAACTATTCTGTACCCATACAATTACGTTTTTTTTATCTTGTACTTCATTTTAATCTAACTTAAAATGAAATGGTAGCTACCAATACAAATGATGAGGATAAAGAAATGACTGAAAATCGTTATGAACTAAATAAAAACTTGGCACAGATGCTCAAAGGTGGGGTTATCATGGACGTTCAGAATCCTGAACAGGCTCGTATTGCAGAGGCCGCTGGTGCGGCTGCTGTTATGGCCTTGGAGCGAATTCCAGCTGATATTCGTGCAGCTGGTGGTGTTTCCCGTATGAGTGATCCAAAGATGATTAAGGAAATCCAAGAAGCGGTTAGTATTCCAGTGATGGCCAAGGTCAGAATCGGGCACTTTGTTGAAGCTCAGATTTTAGAGGCTATTGAGATTGACTATATCGATGAGAGTGAAGTTTTATCTCCAGCAGACGACCGTTTCCATGTGGACAAGAAAGAATTCCAAGTTCCTTTTGTCTGTGGAGCTAAGGATTTGGGAGAAGCCTTGCGTCGTATCGCTGAAGGTGCTTCTATGATTCGTACCAAAGGAGAACCAGGTACGGGGGATATCGTTCAAGCCGTTCGTCATATGCGTATGATGAATCAGGAAATTCGCCGCATTCAAAACCTACGTGAGGACGAACTTTATGTTGCTGCTAAGGACTTGCAGGTACCTGTAGAATTGGTTCAATACGTCCATGAACATGGAAAATTGCCAGTTGTAAACTTTGCGGCTGGAGGCGTTGCAACGCCAGCAGATGCAGCGCTCATGATGCAACTAGGGGCAGAAGGTGTCTTTGTTGGGTCAGGTATTTTCAAATCAGGAGATCCAGTTAAACGAGCAAGTGCTATTGTCAAAGCCGTTACTAATTATCGTAATTCAAAAATTCTAGCTGAAATCTCTGAAGACCTTGGAGAAGCCATGGTTGGTATTAATGAAAATGAGATCCAAATCCTCATGGCTGAGCGAGGGAAATAGATGAAAATCGGAATATTGGCCTTGCAAGGGGCTTTTGCAGAGCATGCAAAAGTACTAGAGCAATTAGGAGTCGAGAGTGTCGAAATCAGAAATCTAGATGATTTTCAGCAATATCAGAGTGACTTGTCCGGTTTGATATTACCTGGTGGGGAATCTACAACCATGGGCAAGCTCTTACGTGATCAGGGAATGTTGCTTCCCATTCGAGAAGCCATTCTTTCTGGCTTACCAGCCTTTGGAACCTGTGCGGGTTTAATTTTGCTGGCTAAGGAAATTACTTCTCAGGAAGAGAGTCATCTAGGAACTATGGATATAGTGGTCGAGCGCAATGCCTATGGGCGCCAATTAGGAAGTTTCTACACGGAAGCAGAATGTAAGGGAGTCGGTCAGATTCCAATGACCTTTATTCGTGGTCCGATTATCAGTAGTGTTGGAGAGGGTGTAGAAATTCTAGCAAGAGTTGAAGATCAAATCGTTGCTGCCCAAGAAAAAAATATGCTGGTAACTTCTTTTCATCCAGAACTGACTGATGATGTTCGCTTGCACCAGTACTTTATCAATATGTGTAAAGAAAAAAGTTGAGATTGAATTTCTCAACTTTTTTACATGTAATAAACAATGGCGATGTATTGGAGGGCAGATGCTGCTAGGATAAAGAGATGCCAAATCATGTGGAAATAAGGTTTTTTCTTGGCGTAAAATCCAGCTCCAACTGTATAACAAAGTCCGCCAGTTACCATGAGACTCCAGAAAATGGGTGTCGTTTGACTGATAATGGCTGGAATGATAGCCAGAACCAACCAGCCCATAATCAGGTAAAGAGCAAGGCTAAATTTCTCATTGACTTTTTTAGCAAAGATTTTATAGAGAATACCAAAGATGGTCGTTCCCCACTGGATAGCAATAATCAGATAGCCAAACCAGTTATTCATTAAGGTCAAGACGACGGGCGTGTATGAGCCTGCGATAGCCACATAAATCATTGAATGGTCGATGATCCGCAAGACGTATTTGTGGGTCGAACCATAGGCCATAGAGTGATAAATGGTGGATGATAGGAACATGAGAAAGAGACTAATAACGAAAATGGAAACGCCGATAGAGGATAAAAATCCGTGTGCCTCATAACTATAGGTGGATGAAATGGGGAGTAAGATGAGCATGATGACTGCTCCTACGGCATGGGTCACGCTATTAGCAATCTCCTCTCCAAAACTGAGTTGTTTGCTGAGTTTAAGACTAGTGTTCATTTGATTACCTCCTCTTCAGTATGGTGGATTAAGGCTAGAGTTTGATGATAGAGCTTAACGGTTTGGCAGCTGGTTTGGATAATGGGGTTAGCTGGGTCAATTCCTTGGTTCATGTAGTCCACAAAAGCATCGTAGAGTTGGTCTGAACTTGCTTGAGTTTGTAGAGTATTAAGTGTCTGTGCTATTTCTTGAATAGAAAAGACAGATTTGAGGGTTGTGATAGCAATCAAACGGGCAATCTGTTGGCGTTGGTATTTTTTCTTGTCAGGCTTTGTCAGGTAACCATGTTTGACATAATTGTTGACCATAGATGCTGTCAGGCCCTTGTCTTTATCAGGAGAGATAGGGGCGCAGACCTGATTGACATAGAGTAAAACCTGGTCCAGATAGAGGTCAATGTTTGGGATTTCTGCCCATTTTGGGTAGGAAAAGGTAGTTTTCATTTCTAACTCCTTTTTATCTAGTTTTAATAACTAGATTATAAAATAACAAAAACAGAAAGTCAAGTTTTAACTGCTTGTAGAAAGACTTAAATTATGCTATGATGGGAGAAACTAGTCAGAAATGAGGAGAAAAGATGGAAATTCGTTTAGCTTTTCCAAATGAAGTAGATGCCATCATGCAGGTGATGGAAGATGCTAAAAAATGTTTAGCAGATGCTGGTAGTGATCAATGGCAAAATGGTTATCCAAATGCAGACATTATTATCGATGATATTATCTCAGGTCAAGCCTACGTAGCCTTGGAAGATGGAGAGCTATTAGCCTATGCTGCTGTGACCAAGAGTCCAGAGGCAGCCTATGAAGCCATTTATGAAGGCAACTGGCAAGCTGGGGAGTCAGAGTACCTAGTCTTTCACCGTATTGCTGTGGCAGCAGATGTGCAGGGACAGGGAGTTGCTCAAACCTTTTTAGAGGGCTTGATTGAAGGTTTTGACTATCTAGATTTTCGCTCAGATACGCATGTTGCAAACAAGGCTATGCAACATATTTTTGAAAAACTCGGATTTAAACAGGTTGGTAAGGTTCCAGTTGATGGAGAACGTTTGGCCTATCAAAAATTGAAGAAATAATGCAAAAGAAGTACGTAAAAAAGCTCTACTTTTCGCCAATAGGAACCTTGTCTTTGGTTGCCGACGAGCAATATCTGTATGGCATTTGGGTGCAGGAGCAGAAGCATTTTGAGAGGGGACTAGGAGATGAGACGATAGAAGCAGTTGTTAGTCATCCCATTTTAGACCCAGTTATTGCTTGCTTAGATGATTACTTTAAAGGCAAGCCTCAAGATTTATCCAACTTGCCCTTGGCTCCAATCGGAACGGATTTTGAAAAGCGAGTTTGGTCCTATTTACAGAGAATTCCTTATGGTCAGACAGTGACCTATGGACAAATAGCCCAAGACCTGCAAGTGGCTTCTGCTCAAGCAATTGGCGGAGCGGTAGGACGCAATCCTTGGTCTATTCTAGTACCCTGTCATCGGGTGCTGGGAGCTGGCAAGCGTCTGACAGGTTATGCTGCAGGAGTGGAAAAGAAAGCTTGGCTCTTGGAGCATGAAGGCGTAGATTTTAAAGATATAAAATAGAAAGTGAAACACATGTTAGAATTTATCGAATACCCAAAATGTTCAACTTGTAAAAAAGCAAAACAAGAATTAAATCAACTCGGTGTGGACTACAAAGCTGTTCACATCGTTGAAGAAACGCCTAGCCAAGAAGTTATTTTAAACTGGCTAGAAACCTCAGGGTTCGAGCTAAAGCAATTTTTCAACACCAGTGGAATCAAATACCGTGAATTAGGATTGAAAGATAAGGTAGGAAGTCTGTCAAACCAAGAAGCAGCTGAGTTGCTAGCAAGTGACGGTATGTTGTTAAAACGCCCCATTTTAGTAGAAAATGGAACTGTTAAGCAAATCGGTTATCGAAAAGCTTACGAAGAATTGGGATTGAAATAGTTTTTATCTATCTCTTTGATAGATAAAATATATAGCCTCCCTGTTTCAAAGTATGATAAACTAGTAGGTAGACAAAGTCTGTACCTGACCGTAGCAAATAATTTCATTGACGGCAGAAGTATGGTAGAATGAATCATTATCAGGAGAGGATGTTTTTATGAATGTTACAACGATTTTAGCATCAGATTGGTACCAAAACTTGATGCAATTGATTCCGGATGGCAAGCTTTTTAGCTTGCGTTCGGTCTTTGATGGGATTCCAAGAATTGTCCAACAACTTCCAACAACGATTATGTTGACAATTGGTGGTGCTCTTTTTGGCTTGGTTTTGGCACTTCTTTTTGCCATTGTGAAAATCAATCGTGTCAAGATTTTATATCCCTTGCAGGCCTTCTTTGTTAGCTTCTTAAAAGGGACACCGATTTTGGTGCAACTCATGTTGACCTACTACGGAATCCCTTTGGCTTTGAAAGCTCTCAATCAGCAATGGGGTACTGGTCTCAATATCAATGCTATTCCAGCGGCTGTTTTTGCGATTGTCGCCTTTGCATTTAATGAGGCAGCTTATGCGAGTGAAACCATTCGTGCAGCCATTCTCTCAGTCAATCCTGGTGAGATTGAGGCGGCACGAAGTCTAGGTATGACCCGAGCGCAAGTTTATCGTCGCGTAATTATTCCAAATGCAGCAGTTGTGGCAACTCCAACTTTAATCAATTCCCTAATCGGTTTGACCAAGGGAACTTCCCTAGCATTTAGTGCGGGTGTTGTGGAAGTCTTTGCCCAAGCTCAGATTTTGGGTGGTGCCGATTATCGTTATTTTGAACGCTTCATCTCCGTTGCCCTTGTTTATTGGGTAGTCAATATCGGAATTGAAAGTCTCGGTCGTTTCATTGAGAGAAAAATGGCTATTTCTGCACCCGATACAGTGCAAACAGATGTGAAAGGAGACCTTCGTTAATGATTAAGATTTCGAATTTAAGCAAATCCTTTTCAGGACAGACTGTCTTGGATCATCTGGACTTGGACATTCAAAAAGGGGAAGTTGTAGCCTTGATTGGTTCTTCAGGAGCTGGAAAATCAACTTTTCTTCGTAGTCTCAATTATCTTGAAACACCTGACAGTGGCTCTATTCAGATTGATGATTTTTCAGTCGATTTTTCTAAAATCACTCAAGAAGAAATCCTTGCCCTACGCCGTAAGCTGTCTATGGTTTTCCAACAGTTTAATTTGTTTGAACGCCGAACAGCACTTGATAATGTAAAAGAAGGCTTGGTTGTTGTCAAGAAATTGTCTGACCAAGAAGCGACTAAGATTGCCAAGGAAGAGTTGGCTAAGGTTGGGCTTTCGGACCGTGAAAACCATTATCCTCGTCATTTATCAGGTGGACAGAAGCAACGGGTTGCCTTGGCGCGTGCTCTTGCTATGAAACCAGATGTCTTGCTCTTAGACGAACCAACTTCAGCCCTTGACCCAGAATTGGTTGGTGAAGTAGAAAAATCTATTGCAGATGCTGCTAAGTCAGGTCAAACCATGATTTTGGTTAGTCATGATATGTCCTTTGTAGCCCAAGTGGCTGATAAGATTCTCTTCTTAGATAAGGGGAAAATCATTGAGTCTGGAACACCGGATGAGATTATCCACCATCCTAAAGAAGAGCGGACAAAAGAATTCTTCGCTAGTTACAAACGGACTTATATTTGATATAATAGATAAAGGAAAACTCAGTTAGCTGGACTAGCTGAGTTTACTCTTTAAAAAAGATAGAAATGAGAGAAATCATGCTACTGCAACTATTTTCTTTATATTTCGAGAGTTTAATCTTGACCACCATCCTTGTCCTGATTTTTTTAGGGATTTGGATTGGACTGAGAGCCATGTCGGGAGTTGATAAGACGGCCAAGGCTCGCCAAGCCCATCTCTATGATATGATTATGATTGGGGTCTTGGTTGTTCCAGTATTATCCTTTGCGGTTATGAGTTTAATTCTTGTTTTCAAGGCATAATCCTTGCGTGATTGACAAGAAAGAGTTAGAATAAAGATAGTTACAACAAGAAAGAAGGAAACTATATGTACGATACTATTATTATCGGTGCTGGACCTGCAGGGATGACTGCGGCCTTGTATGCTGCTCGAAGTAATTTGAAAGTAGCCTTGATTGAAGGTGGTCTGCCAGGTGGTCAGATGAATAATACATCTGATATTGAAAATTACCCAGGATACGCTAATATTAGTGGGCCAGAATTGGCAGAAAAGATGTTTGAACCGCTTGAAAATTTTGGTGTTGAGCACATTTACGGCTATGTTAAAAATGTAGAAGACCATGGTGATTTTAAGAAAGTGATTACTGATGATCAAACATATGAAACACGTACAGTTATCGTAGCAACTGGCTCTAAACACCGTCCTTTGGGAGTGCCTGGAGAAGAAGAACTAAACAGTCGTGGTGTTTCTTACTGTGCCGTGTGTGATGGTGCTTTCTTCCGTGACCAAGATTTGTTGGTAGTCGGTGGTGGAGATTCAGCTGTTGAAGAAGCCCTCTTCTTGACTCGTTTTGCTAAGACTGTTACCATTGTTCACCGTCGTGACCAACTTCGTGCCCAAAAAGTTTTACAAGACCGCGCTTTTGCGAATGAGAAAATCAGCTTTATCTGGGATTCTGTAGTGAAGGAAATCAAGGGCGAAAACCGAGTAGAATCTGTCGTTTTTGAAAATGTGAAAACAGGTCAAGTGACAGAACAAGCCTTCGGTGGCGTCTTTATCTATGTTGGTTTGGACCCTCTTAGCGATTTTGTTAAAGGATTGAATATCCAAAATCAGGCTGGCTGGATTGTGACAGATAACCACATGAAAACTGCGGTTGATGGTATCTTTGCCGTTGGAGATGTTCGCTTGAAAGACCTTCGCCAAGTGACAACAGCAGTTGGAGATGGAGCTATCGCTGGTCAAGAAGCTTATAAGTTTATCACCGAACATAGTTAATCATAAAAAAGTTTCCAATCAGATGACTGGAAACTTTTTTATAGTCTATTTCGAAAAACTTCGTACATGAGAATGGCTGCAGCAACACTGGCATTGAGACTTTGAACATGTCCATTCATCGGAATGGTAATCATCTCATCAACCTGTTTTTTGATGTTGCTAGAGATGCCTTTTCCTTCATTTCCGATGATGAGGGCAATTTTCCCTTTTGTATTCCACTTGTGGCAAGGAGTCCCATTCATATCTGTTCCAAAGGTCCAGAATCCTTCATCCTTGAGTTTGTCTAAAGTTTGACTGAGATTGGTTACTCGGGCAATCGGAACGTGCTCAATAGCACCTGTGGCTGTTTTAGCAACGACAGGAGTAACTCCGACAGCACGGTGCTTGGGAATGATGACACCTGAAACATTGGTTGCATCAGCGGTTCTTAAGATGGAGCCTAAGTTGTGAGGGTCAGTTAACCCGTCCAGAATCAATAGCAAAGGATTTTCTTCTTGGCGTGTTTTGGCAAGGATTTGGTCCAGCTCGCTATAGGCAAATTCAGATACTCGTAGAACAAAACCTTGGTGGACAGCACCTTCGGTCATCTCAGAAAGGGATTTTTTTGAAGTCCAAGAAATGGACACCTTCTTTTCTGTAGCCAGTTCCTTGACTTTTTCAACATTCTTACCTCGGAGATCTTTTTGAAGGTAGAGTTTGTTTCCAGTATTTGCAAGGAGGGCTTCGGTAACGGCATGGACGCCATAGACAATATCATTTGTTTTCATGCCTCTATTATAACATAAAACCCCGTATTGCAACGGGATTTTCTTTATTCTAGAATTAGTAAGCCATCTTTTACTGCAAATGGGTCTTTTTCATTGATACGATCATAAAACATGATTCCGTTAATGTGGTCAATTTCATGCTGAACAACGATGGAGTTGTAGCCTTTGAGCTTGATACGGTGTTTTTCTCCATCCTTGTCAAAGTAGTCAACAGTAACGCGAGCATGGCGAACTACATAACCAGGTACGTTGCAGTCAACAGAGAGGCAACCTTCTCCTTCACCAAGAGCAGCGTCTTGAACAGAGTGAGAGACGATTTTGGGATTGTACATAATGGCTTGCAAGTCGTAGGCTTCCTCTGGAGTTTCGCCTTCTTCGACAATGTTTGGCACCAAAACAGCGATAATGCGTTTTGAGATATCTAACTGGGGAGCAGCAAGTCCAACCCCACCGCGGAGTCCCATCTTTTCAGCCATGACAGGATCTTGGGAATGTTTCAGGAATTGCATCATCTTTTCGCCTAGGATGATTTCCTGGTCAGACAAGGGGAAAGTGACTTCCTCAGCAACTGCGCGTAGAGTAGGATTCCCTTCGCGGATAATATCGTTCATATCAATTAAGTGAGCAGCTTTTGTAATACGTTCTATTGCAGACATTTTCTCTCCTTTCATTACCTCTACATGATATCACAAAATGACAAGGAATGAAAGCATTACAGCCTTTAGGATTTATAGAAAATAGATAGAAGTTCAATTCATACTCAATGAAAATCAAAGAGCAAACTAGGAGGCTAGCCGCAGGCTGTACTTGAGTACGGTAAGGCGACGCTGACGTGGTTTGAATTTGATTTTCGAAGAGTATCAATTGTGAAAGAATTACTTATCTGTGATATAATAAAAAGAAAAGGCTTGCATTAGAAAGTAGGGAGAATGAAGATGCAAAGAAGACAAGATAGACATAAACGTGGACCAGTTTTTCATTTTGTGAGAGGCTTTGTAAACTTTTTTAGGAGTTATCGCAAGTGGAGTAATAAGGGATTTGTGGCGATACTCTTGCTAGCAGTTGCTTTATCAATGGGCTTGGTCTTGCTGTTTGAAAGTTTCCAAGGAATCCCCTTGACCAGTCAAAAAAAGGATGCCATTTCTAAAGAAACAAATAAGACAAATCAAAAATCTAAAGATCAGGAAGAAGAAACAAGTGCTCGTATTATGGCCCATGGAGATTTACTTTACCATGATATTATCTATATGTCAGCTAAAAAGGAAGATGGCAGCTATGATTTTCATGAGAATTTTGAATACGTAACTCCTTGGCTTAAGCAGGCAGATTTGGCAATAGGTGATTTTGAAGGGACCATTAATAAAGATCATTATCTAGCTGGCTATCCTTTATTTAATGCTCCTGGTCAAGTAATGGATGCTATTAAAGATGCTGGGTATCATGTTTTAGATTTAGCCCATAATCATGTTTTAGATTCTCAAATTGAAGGAGTTATTTCAACGGCAGATGCAATTGAAAAGGCAGGAATGACACCTATTGGAGTTTATACGCACGAGTCACGTGATCAAGCTCCGCTCGTTATCAAGGAAGTGAACGGTATCAAGGTTGCACTTTTGGCTTATTCTTATGGATTTAATGGAATTGAGCAAAGTATTTCTCAAGAAGATTATAACCGCTATCTTTCAGACCTAAACGAAGATAAGATGAAGGCTGAAATTGAGCGTGCAGAGAAGGAAGCGGATATTACTGTTATCATGCCTCAGATGGGTGTTGAGTATCGAATAGAACCGACTGAAGAGCAAAAGGCTTTGTACCACAAGATGATTGATTGGGGAGCGGATATTATCTTTGGAGGCCATCCACACGTAGTTGAACCATCAGAGACTATTGAAAAAGATGGAGAGAAAAAACTTATCATTTATTCTATGGGAAACTTTATTTCTAACCAACGTATTGAAACAATGACTGGTGTAGACAATGCGAAGTGGACTGAGCGTGGTGTTCTTATGGATGTAACTGTCAAGAAAAAAGGTGGAAAAACAACTATTGACACAGCTAAAGCTCATCCAACTTGGGTCAATCGAACACCAAAGGGAACCTTTTCACCAGAAGGATATCCCCTATATCATTATCAAACCTATATCTTAGAAGATTTTATCGAGGGTGGCAGTCATCGTGATCAGTTAGATGAAGCGACTAAGGAACGAATTGATGCAGCCTATAAAGAAATGAACGAACATGTAGGATTGAAGTGGGATTAGCTTGAATTCAGAGGAAAGTAAATGACGATTAAAGTAATTGCGACAGATATGGATGGGACCTTGCTGGATGCTAGAGGCCAGCTTGATCTCCCACGCTTGGAAAAGATTTTAGATCAGTTGGATCAAAGGGGCGTTCGTTTTGTCATCGCTACGGGCAATGAAATTCACCGTATGAGGCAACTACTGGAGCACTTGGTGGATCGAGTGGTTCTGGTGGTTGCCAACGGTGCTCGTATTTTTGAAAACAATGAACTGATTCGGGCTCAGACTTGGGATGATGTCATTGTCGATAAGGCCTTGGCTTATTTCGAGGGTCGATCGTGTCAGGATCAGTTTGTTGTAACGGGGATGAAGGGTGGTTTCGTCAAAGAAGGTACGATTTTTACAGACCTTGAAAGTTTTATGACTCCAGAAATGATTGAAAAATTCTACCAACGGATGCAATTTGTGGATGAATTAACCTCTGACCTCTTTGGTGGTGTTCTCAAGATGAGTATGGTTGTTGGTGAGGAACGTTTGAGTTCGGTTTTGGAAGAAATCAATGACCTCTTTGATGGCCGCGTTCGGGCTGTATCGAGTGGCTATGGTTGCATTGATATCCTTCAAGCTGGAATTCATAAAGCATGGGGCTTGGAAGAATTACTCAAGCGCTGGGACTTGAATCCCCAACAAATCATGGCTTTTGGTGACAGTGAAAATGATGTTGAAATGCTTGATATGGCTGGAATTGCTTATGCGATGGAAAATGCTGATGATAAAGCCAAAGCTGTGGCGACTGCTCTAGCGCCAGCCAATAGCCAAGGAGGAGTTTACCAAGTCTTGGAAAACTGGTTAGAAAAAGGAGAATGAAGTGGCAGTACAGTTATTAGAAAATTGGCTCCTAAAGGAACAGGGTAAAATCCAAACCAAGTATCGTCACTTAAATCAGGTTTCTGTTGTAGAGCCAGACATTCTTTTTATTGGGGATTCCATTGTCGAATATTTTCCTCTGCAGGAACTATTTGGGACTTCGAAGACGATTGTCAATCGAGGCATTCGAGGTTATCAGACAGGGCTGTTACTAGAGAATCTAGATGCGCATCTTTACGGTGGGGCGGTAGATAAAATTGTCCTTTTGATTGGGACAAATGATATCGGAAAAGATGTGCCTGTGAATGAGGCTCTCAATAACCTCGAAGCTATCATACAATCCATTGCTCGCGATTATCCACTGACAGAGATTAAACTGCTTTCTATTTTGCCAGTCAATGAGGGCGAGGAGTACAAGCAGACAGTCTATATCCGCACGAATGAAAAAATTCAGAAATGGAATCAAGCCTATAAAGAACTTTCCTCTGCCTACATGCAGGTGGAATTTGTGCCAGTTTTTGATAGTTTGACAGATCGGGTAGGCCAACTCAAAAAAGATTATACAACTGATGGGTTGCACCTCAGTGTTACTGGTTATCAAGTTTTGACCAAAGCTTTGAAAGACTATCTTGTGTAGTTAGTCGATTTCCTTTTTGCATTTTTGAGTTAGATAAGGTATAATGGTTTTATTGTCTTTTGGGGTCGTTACGGATTCGACAGGCATTATGAGGCATATTTTGCGACTCGTGTGGCGGCGTAAACGCTCAGTTAAATATAACTGCAAAAAATAACACTTCTTACGCTCTAGCTGCCTAAAAACCAGCAGGCGTGACCCGATTTGGATTGCTCGTGTTCAATGACAGGTCTTATTATTAGCGAGATACGATCAAGCTTTGTCTAGCAGTTTGGTAAGAGATTTATAGACTCGCAGTTCCTAGGCTTGAGTTATGTGTCGAGGGATTGTTAAAACAATACATAACCTATGGTTGTAGACAAATATGTTAGCAGGTGTTTGGACGTGGGTTCGACTCCCACCGGCTCCATTGATAATTTACATTGTTTTGTAAATCTTTCTAAAACGTTGTTTTTACAACGTTTTTTATTTTATTCTTTGGTATTCTTTTGCAAAAAAAGAATACAACATTTTGTTGTATCCTAAATATTAAATCAAGTCCTGAATTTTCTTAAGTTTTTATCATATTTTCTGTTATAATTAAGGTGCCTTAAGAAAAATAATGAAAAAACTAAATGTTTTTCATATAGTTTTCATTGTTTTAATAGTTTAAAGTCAATCTTATTTTTCTCTAATAGAAAATAATGAAAAAGTAGGTTTAGAAAGAGGTAAGTATCTATGTCTTCTCATAAAAAAGTGTCACTCTCTGAGATTAATCAATCTATCGATACTCCAAATAACAATCATTTCTGGCAAAATTTAAATGCCTTTTTAGGTCCGGGTGCTCTTGTCGCAGTTGGTTATATGGATCCAGGAAACTGGATTACCAGTGTAGTCGGTGGTGCTTCCTATAAGTATAGTCTCTTGTTTGTTATCTTGATTTCATCTCTCATTGCCATGCAACTTCAGCAGATGGCAGGAAAGCTTGGTATTGTAACCCAGATGGACCTGGCTCAAGCAACGGCTCATCATTCACCTAAATGGCTTCGTTATAGTCTATGGGTGATTTTAGAATTAGCCTTGATGGCGACAGATCTGGCAGAAGTTCTAGGTTCAGCGATTGCTCTCAATCTTCTCTTTAAGATTCCGATTATGATAGCAATTCTCTTGACCGTGTTGGATGTTTTTCTCTTATTGCTTCTGATGAAATTTGGCTTTAAGAAAATTGAAGCTATTGTGACAACACTGATTTTAACCATTCTAGCAATTTTTACCTATCTGGTAGCTTTGTCACATCCAAGCTTCCAAGGAATCGTTGAGGGTTATCTACCGAATGCAACCTTATTTGAAAGTCCCTTGCCAGGGCATGAAAGTCAATTAACCTTGGCACTAGGGATCGTGGGAGCAACGGTTATGCCCCATAACCTCTATTTGCATTCTTCCTTGTCTCAAACTCGGAAAATCAATCACAAGGACAAGAATGATGTTCGAAAAGCCGTGCGCTTTATGACCTGGGATTCAAATCTCCAATTATCCTTGGCCTTTGTGGTTAACTCCCTTCTATTAATTCTCGGGGCGGCTCTCTTTTTCGGCCATGCATCTGAGATTTCTGCCTTCTCTCAAATGTATAATGCCTTGCAGGATTCTACTATTGCAGGAGCTATAGCTAGCTCGACCTTATCAACCTTGTTTGCCTTGGCTTTATTAGCCAGTGGTCAAAATTCGACGATTACGGGTACCTTGACTGGACAAATCGTTATGGAAGGTTTCTTGCATATGAGATTACCTCAATGGTTCATTCGTTTGGCAACTCGTCTCTTTGCCTTGTTGCCTGTCATGATTGTAGCGGTTCTGTTTGGTCATCAGGAAAAAACATTGGATCAGTTATTGGTTTATTCACAAGTCTTTCTTTCGATTGCTCTTCCATTTTCAATCTTCCCACTGATTTATCTAACTTCTAAGAAATCACTGATGGGAGAATTTACCAATGCCAAATGGAATACCATCCTTGGCTATATCGTTTCCATTATCTTAACAATTCTCAATGTGAAATTGTTATTTGATATTTTCTAAGAAATTCACCCGAGTTATAAAACAAGCATATAAGAAAAAAGATACCCAAGATTTCTTGGGTATCTTTTTTAAAATAAACGGAAGACATGGGATTCGAACCCACGCACGCTGTTACACGCCTACCGCGTTTCCAACACGGCCTCTTAAGCCTCTTGAGTAATCTTCCAATACTTACTCAAATAGTCTACCATAAAGGCTCTTATCTTGCAATAAAAATTCTGGAAATAAGAAAAATGATAGAATTTGATAGAAAGTGATAAAAAATGCTTGACTTTGAAAGGAAGTGTGATAGAATGAATAGTGTAAACGATAACAGGAGGTGATTCAGTGTTAAAAACAGAGCGGAAGCAACTGATTTTAGAGGAGTTACATCAACATCATGTAGTTTCTCTAGAAAAATTAGTTAGTTTGTTAGAAACGTCAGAATCAACGGTTCGAAGAGACTTGGATGAGTTGGAAGCAGAAAACAAGCTTCGTCGCGTACATGGTGGAGCAGAATTGCCCCATTCCTTGCAGGAAGAAGAAACCATTCAAGAAAAATCTGTCAAAAACCTTCAAGAGAAGAAGTTACTGGCTCAGAAAGCAGCCTCTCTCATCAAGGAACAAGATGTCATTTTTATCGATGCTGGAACAACAACTGCTTTTTTGATTCATGAATTGGTCAATAAGAATGTTACAGTCGTGACCAACTCGATTCACCATGCTGCTCAGTTGGTTGAAAAGCAGATTCCAACTGTCATGGTTGGAGGAAGTGTCAAGATGGCGACAGATGCGAGTATCGGGGGTGTTGCTCTTAACCAGATTAACCAATTGCACTTTGACCGTGCCTTTATCGGGATGAATGGTGTGGACGATAGTTATTATACGACTCCTGATATGGAAGAGGGAGCTGTGAAGCGTGCTATTTTGGAGAATGCCAAACAGACTTATGTCTTGGTGGACTCGTCAAAAATTGGACAAACTTGCTTTGCTAAGGTAGCACCACTCAAACGAGCTATTGTTATTACAAGTCAAGGGCATGAGCTCTTGCAGGCCATTAAGGAGAAAACGGAGGTAATAGAAGTATGATTTATACAGTCACACTCAATCCGTCTATTGATTATATCGTTCGTTTGGACCAAGTCCAAGTCGGTAGTGTCAATCGTATGGACAGTGATGATAAGTTTGCTGGTGGTAAGGGAATCAATGTTAGCCGTGTCTTGAAACGCTTGGATATTCCAAATACTGCGACAGGCTTCATCGGTGGCTTTACAGGTAAATTTATCACAGATACTCTGGCTGATGAAGAAATCGAGACACGTTTTGTCCAAGTGGCAGAAGATACTCGTATCAATGTTAAAATCAAAGCAGACCAAGAAACAGAAATCAACGGGACTGGTCCAAATGTCGAGCCAGCCCAGCTAGAAGAATTGAAAGCTATTTTATCTAGTCTGACAGCAGAAGATACAGTTGTCTTTGCTGGTTCAAGTGCTAAAAACCTAGGAAATGTCATCTACAAGGATTTGATTGCCTTGACGCGTCAGACGGGTGCGCAAGTGGTTTGTGACTTTGAAGGACAGACCTTAATTGATAGTTTGGCCTACCAGCCGCTTTTGGTCAAACCAAACAATCATGAACTTGGAGCGATTTTTGGGGTTAAACTCGAAAGTTTAGATGAAATTGAGAGATATGCTCGCGAGTTACTGGCTAAAGGTGCTCAAAACGTTATTATATCTATGGCTGGTGACGGTGCCCTTCTTGTCACATCTGAGGGAGCTTACTTTGCTAAACCAATCAAGGGGACAGTCAAAAATTCAGTTGGAGCTGGTGATTCTATGGTTGCCGGATTCACAGGTGAATTTGTCAAATCAAAAGATGCAGTAGAAGCCTTCAAATGGGGAGTTGCTTGTGGAACAGCAACGACATTCTCAGATGACTTGGCAACGGCAGAATTTATTAAAGAAACATATGAAAAAGTTGAGGTAGAAAAACGATGAAAATTCAAGACCTATTGAGAAAAGATGTCATGTTGCTGGATTTGCAGGCAACTGAAAAAACAGCTGTCATCGACGAGATGATTAAAAGTTTGACAGACCACGGTTATGTGACAGATTTTGAAACCTTTAAAGAAGGCATTTTGGCGCGTGAAGCTTTGACTTCTACTGGTTTGGGTGACGGAATCGCAATGCCACACAGCAAAAATTTTGCTGTAAAAGAAGCGACAGTTCTCTTTGCCAAGTCAAACAAGGGTGTTGACTACGAGAGCTTGGATGGGCAACCAACTGACCTTTTCTTTATGATTGCAGCTCCAGAAGGTGCCAATGATACTCACTTAGCAGCCTTGGCAGAATTGTCTCAATACTTGATGAAAGACGGATTTGCAGACAAACTTCGCCAAGTAATATCAGCTGACCAAGTCATTGAGCTCTTTGACCAAGCTTCAGAAAAAACTGAAGAGCCTGTTCAAGCACCTGCTAATGACTCTGGTGACTTTATCGTGGCTGTTACAGCTTGTACGACAGGTATTGCCCACACTTACATGGCCCAAGAAGCCCTTCAAAAAGTAGCTGCTGAAATGGGGGTTGGTATCAAAGTCGAAACCAACGGTGCTAGCGGTGTTGGAAACCAACTAACTGCTGAAGATATCCGTAAGGCTAAAGCGGTTATCATCGCAGCAGACAAGGCAGTTGAAATGGATCGTTTCGATGGCAAACCATTGATCAGTCGTCCGGTTGCTGATGGTATCCGTAAAACAGAAGAATTGATTAACTTGGCTCTTTCAGGAGATACGGAAGTCTACCGTGCCGCTAATGGAGCAAAAGATGCAACAGCCTCTAACGAAAAACAAAGCCTTGGTGGCGCCTTCTACAAACACTTGATGAGTGGTGTCTCTCAAATGTTGCCATTCGTTATAGGTGGTGGTATCATGATTGCCCTTGCCTTCTTGATTGATGGTGCTTTAGGTGTTCCAAATGAAAACCTTGGCAATCTTGGTTCCTACCATGAGTTAGCTTCTATGTTCATGAAAATCGGTGGCGCTGCATTTGGTTTGATGCTTCCAGTCTTTGCAGGTTATGTTGCCTACTCTATCGCTGAAAAACCAGGTTTGGTAGCAGGTTTCGTGGCTGGTGCTATTGCCAAAGAAGGTTTTGCCTTTGGGAAAATCCCTTATACAGCAGGTGGTGAAGCAACTTCAACTCTTGCAGGTGTCTCATCTGGTTTCCTAGGTGCTCTTGTTGGTGGATTTATCGCAGGTGCTTTGGTTCTTGCTATCAAGAAATACGTTAAAGTTCCTCGTTCACTTGAAGGTGCTAAATCAATTCTCATCTTGCCACTTCTTGGAACTATTTTGACAGGATTTGTTATGCTGGCAGTTAACATTCCAATGTCGGCAATCAACACTGCTATGAATGACTTCCTTGGTGGTCTTGGAGGAGGATCAGCTGTTCTTCTTGGTATCGTCCTTGGTGGAATGATGGCTGTTGACATGGGTGGACCAGTTAACAAAGCGGCCTATGTCTTTGGTACAGGTACGCTTGCAGCGACTGTTTCTTCAGGAGGTTCTGTAGCCATGGCAGCAGTTATGGCTGGAGGAATGGTACCACCACTTGCCATCTTTGTCGCAACTCTTCTTTTCAAAGATAAATTTACTAAGGAAGAACGCAACTCTGGTTTGACAAACATCATCATGGGCTTATCATTTATCACTGAGGGAGCGATTCCATTTGGTGCCGCTGACCCAGCTCGTGCTATCCCAAGCTTTATCCTTGGTTCAGCAGTAGCAGGTGGCCTCGTTGGTCTTACTGGTATCAAACTCATGGCACCACACGGAGGAATCTTCGTTATTGCCCTTACTTCTAATGCCCTTCTTTACCTCGTTTTTGTCTTAGTAGGAGCAATTGTAAGTGGTGTGGTTTATGGTTACCTACGCAAACCACAAGCATAAAACTTAGATAGAAAATAAAAAGATTGGACCGTTTGGTGCAGTCTTTTTCTCTTTCCGAAATGCCTGTGAAATGTGGTATAATAGAAGAATGGCAAACAAGAATACAAGTAAAACAAGACGGAGACCGTCTAAAGCAGAACTCGAAAGAAAAGAAGCGATTCAACGAATGTTGATTTCGTTGGGAATCGCGCTTTTATTGATTTTCGCAGCCTTCAAATTAGGAGCTGCAGGTATCACCCTTTACAATTTAATACGCTTGCTGGTGGGTAGCCTAGCTTATCTGGCAATATTTGGTATCCTGCTCTACCTCTTCTTTTTCAAGTGGATCCGAAAACAGGAAGGGCTCCTATCTGGCTTTTTCACCATATTTGCAGGTTTACTCTTGATTTTTGAGGCCTACTTAGTTTGGAAATATGGTTTGGACAAGTCGGTATTAAAAGGGACCATGGCTCAGGTTGTGACGGATTTGACTGGTTTTCGAACGACCAGTTTTGCTGGAGGAGGCTTGATTGGGGTCGCTCTTTATATGCCAATTGCCTTTCTCTTTTCAAATGTCGGCACTTACTTTATTGGTTCTATCTTGATTTTAGCTGGAGCCCTCCTAGTCAGTCCTTGGTCTGTTTACGATATTGCTGAATTCTTCAGTAGAGGCTTTGCCAAATGGCGGGAAGGGCATGAGCGTCGAAAAGAGGAACGCTTTGTCAAACAAGAAGAAAAAGCTCGTCAAAAAGCTGAGGAAGAAGCTAGATTAGAAAAAGAAGCAGCTGAGAAAGCCTTGCTCGATTTGCCTCCTGTTGATATGGAAACAGGTGAAATTTTGACAGAAGATGTTGTACTTGACGTTCCACCTTTTCCAGATGAAGAGTGGGTAGAACCAGAAATCATCTTGCCTCAAGTTGAACTTGAATTCGCTGAACAGGAAGATGGCTCTGATGATGAAGATGTTCAGGTCGATTTTTCAGCCAAGGAGGCTCTTGAGTACAAACTTCCAAGCTTACAACTCTTTGCACCTGATAAACCCAAGGACCAGTCTAAAGAAAAGAAAATCGTTCGAGAAAACATCAAAATCCTAGAAGAAACCTTTGCTAGCTTCGGTATCAAGGTAACAGTTGAACGGGCCGAAATTGGGCCATCAGTGACCAAGTATGAAGTCAAGCCAGCAGTGGGTGTAAGGGTCAACCGCATCTCCAATCTCGCAGATGACCTCGCTCTAGCCTTGGCGGCCAAGGATGTCCGGATTGAAGCACCTATCCCAGGGAAATCCCTAGTCGGAATCGAAGTACCCAACTCTGAGATTGCGACTGTATCTTTCCGCGAACTATGGGAACAATCTCAAACAAAAGCAGAAAATCTCTTGGAAATTCCTTTAGGAAAGGCTGTTAATGGCACCGCAAGAGCTTTTGACCTTTCTAAAATGCCCCACTTGCTAGTCGCAGGTTCAACGGGTTCAGGGAAGTCAGTAGCTGTTAACGGCATTATAGCTAGCATTCTCATGAAGGCAAGACCAGACCAAGTTAAATTTATGATGGTCGATCCCAAGATGGTTGAGTTGTCTGTTTACAATGACATTCCTCATCTCTTGATTCCAGTTGTGACCAATCCACGCAAGGCCAGCAAGGCTCTGCAAAAGGTCGTGGATGAAATGGAAAATCGTTATGAACTCTTTGCCAAGGTGGGAGTTCGGAATATTGCAGGTTTTAATGCCAAGGTAGAAGAGTTCAATGTCCAGTCTGAGTACAAGCAGGTTCCGCTACCGCTCATTGTCGTGATTGTGGATGAGTTGGCTGACCTCATGATGGTGGCCAGCAAGGAAGTGGAAGATGCTATCATTCGTCTCGGACAGAAGGCGCGTGCTGCCGGTATCCACATGATTCTTGCAACCCAGCGCCCATCCGTTGATGTCATTTCTGGTCTGATCAAGGCCAATGTTCCTTCTCGTGTCGCTTTCGCAGTTTCATCAGGAACAGATTCCCGTACGATTTTGGATGAAAATGGAGCTGAGAAACTGCTTGGACGTGGAGATATGCTCTTTAAACCAATTGATGAAAATCATCCAGTTCGTCTCCAAGGCTCCTTTATCTCGGATGATGATGTCGAACGTATCGTAAACTTCATTAAGGCTCAGGCAGATGCGGACTACGATGAGAGTTTTGATCCAGGTGAGGTTTCTGAAAATGATGGAGAATTTTCAGATGGTGAATCTGGTGGTGACCCGCTCTTTGAAGAAGCCAAGGCTTTGGTTATCGAGACCCAGAAAGCCAGCGCATCTATGATTCAGCGTCGTTTGTCAGTTGGATTTAACCGTGCGACCCGTCTCATGGAAGAGCTTGAGATGGCAGGTGTCATTGGTCCAGCTGAAGGTACCAAACCAAGAAAAGTTTTACAACAATAAAAAATAGCTTCTTTCCAAGTTTGGAAGGAGGCTATTTTAGTGATTATTGATTAGTTTTATTTTCCGAAGTTGGGGTATTGGACTGTTTTTCATTTTCAGTAGTAGGTTTACTTGGAGCAGGTGTAGTAGAGTCTTGAGTTGCTGCTTTCTGCTCTTCTTTTTTCTCTTCCTTGACGCTAGCTTTAGGTGTTTCCTCTTGCTGTGTTTTTTCTTGAGAAGTGTTATTTTCCTTATTAGGACTAGTATTTTCCTGAGGGGATTCCTTTTGAACTTCTTTGACAATTGTTGTCGTCTGGCTTGTCGTAGGTTCTTTTTTAGTATTTTTGTTATTATCCAAGGCGTTCATAATCGTGATACTTGCGGTAATTAAGCCGAGGATACTACCGATAGTAGCGACGGTTTTTTGAAGGACCGTGAAGCCTTTTTTGATGTGTTCTGTTTTTGGTTTTGAAGTTCTACGATAATTAGACATACATTCTCTCCTTTAATTAAAATTTATTATACCGCATTTCTTTAAAAAAATCTTAAAAAAAGAGGAATTGCCCTTTCTTGTCGCAAGCTCCGTTTCATGATACAATAGAAGGAGTGATTTTAGAAAGCGTGAGAAAACATGATTTACTTTGATAATTCGGCGACGACCAAGCCCTATCCTGAAGCCCTTGAAACTTATATGCAGGTCGCTTCAAAAATTTTAGGAAATCCATCTAGTCTCCATAGTTTGGGAGACCAGGCAACACGAATCTTAGATGCTTCTCGCCAACAGATTGCAGATTTAATCGGTAAGAAAAGCGATGAAATCTTCTTTACTTCTGGTGGGACAGAAGGAGATAACTGGGTCATCAAGGGTGTGGCCTTTGAAAAGGCTCAGTTTGGAAAACACATTATTGTATCAGCCATTGAACATCCGGCAGTTAAAGAGTCAGCTCTCTGGTTGAAAAGTCAGGGATTTGAAGTGGATTTTGCTCCAGTTGATGAGAAAGGATTTGTGGATGTTGAGGCGCTAGCAGATTTGATACGACCTGATACGACCCTCATTTCCATCATGGCAGTTAACAACGAAATCGGCTCTGTTCAGCCCATTGAGGCTATTTCAGAACTATTGGCAGATAAGCCGACTATTTCCTTCCACGTTGATGCAGTTCAGGCACTTGCTAAAATTCCGATTGAAAAGTATCTGACAGAACGAGTGGATTTTGCAACTTTCTCTAGTCACAAGTTTCACGGAGTTCGAGGGGTTGGATTTGTTTATATCAAGTCTGGCAAGAAGATTACGCCTCTTTTAACAGGTGGTGGTCAGGAGCGTGATTATCGGTCGACTACTGAAAATGTAGCAGGGATTGCAGCGACAGCCAAGGCTTTGCGTTTATCGATGGAAAAGCTAGATATTTTTACTAGTAAGACTGGGCAGATGAAGTCAGTAATTCGTCAAGCCCTTCTGGACTATCCAGATATTTTTATCTTTTCAGATGAGAAAGACTTTGCACCTCATATCCTGACTTTTGGAATCAAGGGTGTTCGTGGAGAAGTTATCGTTCACGCCTTTGAAGACTATGATATTTTTATTTCTACGACTTCTGCTTGTTCGTCCAAGGCTGGAAAACCTGCAGGTACCTTAATTGCAATGGGAGTGGATAAAGATAAGGCCCAGTCAGCTGTGCGTCTTAGTCTAGACCTTGAAAATGATATGAGTCAGGTCGAACAGTTTTTGACCAAGTTAAAATTAATTTACAATCAAACTAGAAAAGTAAGATAGGAGCATTCATGCAGTATTCAGAAATTATGATTCGCTACGGAGAGCTGTCAACCAAGGGTAAAAACCGTATGCGTTTCATCAATAAACTTCGCAATAATATTTCAGACGTTTTGTCTATCTATCCCCAAGTAAAGGTAACGGCAGATCGCGACCGTGCCCATGCTTACCTTAATGGAGCTGATTATACAGAGGTAGCAGAATCACTCAAACAAGTATTTGGGATTCAAAATTTTTCCCCTGTATACAAGGTCGAAAAATCTGTAGAAGTTCTGAAGTCTTCTGTTCAAGAGATTATGCAGGACATCTACAAGGAAGGCATGACCTTTAAGATTTCTAGCAAGCGTAGCGACCACAACTTTGAACTCGATAGTCGTGAACTCAACCAAACGCTTGGAGGAGCTGTTTTTGAAGCCATTCCAAATGTGCAAGTTCAGATGAAAAATCCTGATATCAATCTTCAGGTGGAGATTCGTGAGGAAGCTGCTTATATTTCTTATGAAACCATTCGAGGGGCAGGTGGATTACCAGTGGGAACTTCTGGTAAGGGCATGCTCATGTTGTCAGGGGGAATCGATTCCCCTGTAGCTGGCTATCTAGCGCTTAAACGAGGGGTAGATATAGAGGCAGTTCACTTTGCTAGCCCACCTTATACTAGTCCAGGCGCTCTCAAGAAAGCCCAAGATTTGACCCGTAAATTAACAAAGTTTGGTGGAAATATCCAATTTATCGAAGTTCCTTTTACAGAGATTCAAGAGGAAATCAAAGCTAAAGCGCCAGAGGCTTATTTGATGACTCTAACTCGTCGCTTTATGATGCGGATTACCGACCGTATCCGTGAGGTACGAAATGGTTTGGTTATCATCAATGGGGAGAGTCTAGGTCAAGTAGCCAGCCAAACCCTTGAAAGCATGCAGGCTATCAATGCCGTTACTAACACTCCCATCATCCGCCCAGTTGTAACCATGGATAAGTTGGAAATCATTGATATTGCACAAGAAATCGATACTTTTGACATTTCAATCCAGCCATTTGAAGACTGTTGTACGATTTTTGCACCAGATCGTCCAAAAACAAATCCTAAGATTAAGAATGCGGAGCAGTACGAAGCGCGTATGGATGTTGAAGCCTTGGTTGAACGAGCAGTGGCTGGTATCATGATTACCGAGATTACACCTCAAGCTGAAAAAGATGAAGTGGATGACTTGATTGATAATCTCCTCTAAATCAGAAAATCCAAAAGAATTTAGAAAATTAAATAAAAAAGTTAGTTTTTAATCCAAAAATGGAAGCAAAACTAACTTTTTTTCTATAATTGTGATATAATAAGATAAAATTTTGAATATAGAGAGTTTTCTGACAATGAATCAATCCTACTTTTATTTAAAGATGAAAGAGCATAAACTCAAGGTTCCTTACACTGGTAAGGAGCGCCGTGTACGTGTTCTTCTTCCTAAAGATTATGAGAAAGATACAGACCGTTCCTATCCTGTTGTTTACTTTCATGACGGGCAAAATGTTTTTTATAGCAAAGAGTCTTTCATTGGTCACTCATGGAAGATTATTCCAGCTATTAAACGAAATCCTGACATCAGTCGCATGATCGTCGTTGCTATTGACAATGATGGTATGGGGCGGATGAATGAGTATGCGGCCTGGAAGTTCCAAGAATCTCCTATTCCGGGTCAGCAGTTTGGTGGTAAAGGTGTGGAGTATGCCGAGTTTGTCATGGAGGTGGTCAAACCTTTTATCGATGAGACCTACCGTACCAAAGCTGACCGCCAACATACGGCAATGATTGGTTCCTCACTAGGAGGCAATATTACCCAATTTATCGGTTTGGAATACCAAGACCAAATTGGTTGCCTAGGCGTCTTTTCATCTGCAAACTGGCTCCACCAAGAAGCCTTTAACCGTTATATCGAGCGCCAGAAACTGTTGCCTGACCAGCGCATCTTCATCTATGTAGGAACAGAAGAAGCAGATGACACGGACAAGACCCTGATGGCTGGCAATATCAAACAAGCCTATATCGACTCGTCACTTCGCTATTACCATGATTTGATAGCAGGGGGAGTTCATCTGGATAATATTGTCTTGAAAGTTCAGTCTGGTGCTATCCATAGTGAGATTCCATGGTCGGAAAATTTACCAGACTGTCTGAGATTTTTTGCAGAAAAATGGTAAGTTAGGAAAGGAGAAAGCCAATGCATATTGAAAACCTTAGCCACTGGAGTGGTCACCTCAACCGTGAAATGTACCTTAATCGTTATGGACATGCTGGGATTCCAGTTGTGGTCTTTGCTTCATCAGGTGGTAGTCACAATGAATACTATGATTTTGGCATGATTGATGCCTGTGCTTCCTTTATCGAGGAAGGCCGTGTTCAGTTCTTTACCCTATCCAGTGTTGACAGTGAGAGCTGGTTGGCCACTTGGAAAAATGGTCATGACCAAGCAGAGATGCACCGTGCCTACGAGCGTTATGTGATTGAGGAGGCTATTCCTTTTATCAAGCATAAGACAGGTTGGTTTGATGGCATGATGACGACAGGTTGCTCCATGGGAGCCTACCATGCTGTCAATTTCTTCCTACAGCATCCAGATGTTTTTACCAAAGTAATTGCTCTTAGTGGAGTTTACGACGCATGTTTCTTTGTCGGCGATTACTACAATGACGATGCTATTTACCAAAACTCGCCAGTAGATTATATCTGGAATCAGAACGACGGTTGGTTCATCGACCGTTACCGTCAGGCCGAGATTGTGCTTTGTACGGGGCTTGGTGCCTGGGAACAAGACGGTTTACCATCTTTCTACAAGCTCAAAGAAGCCTTTGACCAGAAACAAATTCCAGCCTGGTTTGCTGAATGGGGACATGATGTCGCCCATGACTGGGAATGGTGGCGCAAACAAATGCCCTATTTTCTTGGACACCTGTATCTATAAAAGGAGTTACCTATGAATTACCTTGTTATTTCTCCCTACTATCCACAAAACTTTCAACAGTTTACCATCGAACTAGCCAATAAAGGCATCACAGTCTTGGGAATTGGTCAAGAACCATACGAGCAATTGGATGAATCTTTGCGCAATAGCCTGACGGAATATTTCCGTGTTGATAATCTTGAAAATGTAGACGAAGTCAAACGTGCAGTTGCTTTTCTCTTTTATAAACATGGCCCAATTGACCGCATCGAGTCCCACAATGAATATTGGCTAGAGCTGGACGCAGCACTCAGAGAACAATTCAATGTTTTTGGTGCCAAACCCGAAGATCTTAAAAAGACTAAATATAAGTCTGAAATGAAGAAACTTTTCAAAAAAGCAGGTGTGCCTGTGGTACCTGGAGCTGTTATCAAGACGGAAGCAGATGTTGATCAAGCTGTGAAAGAAATCGGCCTTCCAATGATTGCAAAACCTGACAATGGAGTGGGAGCAGCCGCGACCTTTAAGCTTGAAACAGAAGACGATATCAATCACTTCAAGGCTGAGTGGGACCATTCAACCGTTTATTTCTTTGAGAAATTTGTCACTTCCAGTGAAATCTGTACCTTTGACGGGCTCGTAGACAAGGATGGTAAGATTGTCTTCTCAACAACCTTTGACTACGCCTATACACCGCTGGATCTCATGATTTACAAGATGGACAATTCCTACTATGTTCTTAAGGATATGGATCCAAAATTACGTAAATATGGTGAGGCAATTGTCAAAGAATTTGGTATGAAAGAACGTTTCTTCCATATCGAGTTCTTCCGTGAAGGGGACGACTACATTGGCATTGAGTATAATAACCGTCCTGCAGGTGGTTTTACAATTGATGTTTATAACTTTGCTCATTCCTTGGACCTCTATCGTGGCTATGCAGCTATAGTCGCAGGAGAAGAGTTCCCAGTAACAGACTTTGAACCTCAGTATTGTTTGGCTACATCACGTCGTGCAAATGCTCACTATGTCTATTCTGAGGAGGACTTGCTTGCCAAATACAGCCATCAGTTCAAGGTTAAAAAAATCATGCCTGCAGCCTTTGCGGAACTTCAAGGGGATTACCTTTATATGTTGACAACTCCGAGTCGACAAGAAATGGAGCAGATGATTGCTGATTTCGGGCAACGTAAAGAATAAGAACTCTCGGATTAAGGAAAATTACTCCCTTAGTCCTTTTGTTTTTTATAAGAAATAAAACCGCTTTCTCATATATTCTTTTAGAAAACCTGTTGCTAAAAGATATAAAAATTGATAGAATAGGGATTGTCTAAAAAATTTTAAGGAGAATCTATCAAATGGATTTTACATGGGCTATTAAATATGCCACTGAATTCTTGGGAACTGCTATTTTGATCATTCTTGGTAATGGTGCAGTTGCTAACGTTGAACTTAAAGGTACGAAAGGTCACCAAAGTGGCTGGCTCGTTATTGCTGTTGGTTACGGTATGGGGGTTATGATTCCAGCTTTGATGTTTGGTAACGTATCAGGTAACCACATCAACCCAGCCTTCACTCTTGGACTTGCAATCAGCGGTCTCTTCCCTTGGGCACAAGTAGCACCTTATATCCTTGCACAAGTTTTGGGTGCTATCTTTGGTCAAGCCTTGGTTGTGGCAACACACCGCCCATACTACTTGAAAACTGAAAATCCAAACAATATCTTGGGTACTTTCTCAACAATCTCAAGTTTGGATCAAGGTACAAAAGAATCACGCTTTGCAGCAACTGTTAACGGTTTTGTAAACGAGTTTATCGGTTCATTTGTTCTGTTCTTTGCAGCTCTTGGATTGACTAAAAACTTCTTTGGTGCTGAGGTTCTTCAATACATGAAACAAATGGCTAGTCAAGCAGGTCAAACAGTTGACTTCTCTGATTTAGCAATTAAAGCTCAAACAGCACCTCATACAGCTTCAGGTCTTGGAATTGCTCACTTGGCACTTGGATTCCTTGTTATGGCCTTGGTAACTTCACTTGGTGGACCTACAGGACCTGCCTTGAACCCAGCCCGTGACTTGGGACCACGTCTCCTTCATGCTTTCCTTCCAAAATCAGTTCTTGGTGAGCACAAAGGTGATTCAAAATGGTGGTACTCTTGGGTACCAGTTGTAGCACCTATCGCAGCAGCAATTGCGGCAGTAGCTATCTTCAAATTCCTTTACCTATAAGACATTGAAACCGAGGAAAGCCTCGGTTTTTTAGATGAAATTTTTACGAAAATTGGTAAATTTGAGCATAATATCTTGTAAAAAATTCTAAAATCCTTTAAAATAAAAGAGTTGGAGGAATTTATGAATGTAAATCAAATTGTACGGATTATTCCTACTTTAAAAGTTAATAATAGAAAATTAAATGAAATATTTTATATTGAAAATCTTGGTATGAAGGCCTTGTTAGAAGAATCGGCCTTTCTATCACTAGGTGATCAAACAGGTCTAGAAAAGCTGGTTTTAGAAGAAGCTCCAAGTATGCGAACTCGTAAGGTAGAGGGAAGAAAAAAGCTGGCTAGATTGATTGTCAAGGTAGAAAATCCTTTGGAAATTGAAGGACTCTTATCTAAAACAAATTCGATTCGTCAATTATATAAGGGGAATAATGGCTACGCATTTGAAGTTTTTTCACCAGAAGGTGATTTGGTTTTGATTCATGCGGAAGATGACAGGGACAGTCTAGTAGAAGTAGAAGAAAAGCCTGCATTTCAATCAGATTGGGAATCAATTTCTTTGAGTAAATTTGAGATTTCTATGGAATTACATCTCCCAACTGATATCGAAAGTTTCTTGGAATTATCTGAAATGGGGGCATCACTTGATTTTATCCCAGCTCAGGGGCAGGATTTGACTGTGGACAATACGCTTACTTGGGACTTATCTATGCTTAAGTTCTTGGTCAATGAATTAGACATAGCAAGTCTTCGCAAGAGGTTTGAGTCTACCGAATATTTTATTCCTAAGTCTGAAAAATTCTTCCTTGCTAAAGATAGAAATAATGTTGAATTGTGGTTTGAAGAAGTATGAAGTGGACCAAGATTATTAAAACAATAGAAGAACAAATCGAGGCAGGGATTTATCCCGGAGCCTCTTTTGCGTATTTTAAGGACAATCAATGGACGGAGTTCTATTTAGGCCAGAGTGATCCAGAGCATGGCTTGGATACTGAGACAGGACTGCTTTATGACCTAGCCAGTGTCAGCAAGGTTGTTGGGGTTGGGACAGTTTTTATCTTTTTGTGGGAAAAAGGTCAATTAGATATTGACAGACCTGTGACAGATTTTTTAGCTGAGAGTGATTATCCAGATATCACTATTCGCCAGCTCTTAACCCATGCTACAAATCTTGATCCTTTTATTACCAATCGTAATCGTTTAACAGCCTCAGAATTAAAGGAAGCGATGTTTCATCTCAAGAGACGCAATCAGCCAGCCTTTCTTTATTCGGATGTCCATTTTTTACTTTTAGGCTTTATTTTGGAAAGAATCTTTGATCAGGACTTGGATGTGATTTTACAGGAGCAAGTTTTTAAAACTTGGGAAATGACGGAAACTCAATTTGGACCTGTTGAGCTTGCTGTTCCAACAGTCAGAGGTGTAGAGGCCGGCATGGTACATGATCCCAAGGCTCGTCTCCTGGGCAGACATGCAGGTAGTGCTGGTTTATTTTCGACTGTAAAGGATTTACAAATCTTTTTGCAACACTATTTAGCAGATGATTTTGCAAGAGACTTGAGTCAAAATTTTTCACCTTTGGATGACAAGGAACGTTCTTTGGCATGGAATTTGGAAGGAGATTGGCTAGACCATACGGGCTATACAGGTATCTTTATCATGTGGAATCGCCAGAAGCAAGAAGCGGCTATTTTCCTATCGAATCGTACCTATGAAAAGGATGAGAGAGCTCAGTGGATTGTAGATCGTAATCAAGTGATGGACTTGATTCGCAAAGAAGAGTAAGGAGAGACATGTCAAACAGTTTAAAAGGGACTCTATTAACAGTTGTGGCTGGAATTGCTTGGGGCTTGTCAGGAACGAGTGGCCAATACCTGATGGCACACGGAATTTCGGCTCTGGTTTTAACCAACTTACGACTTTTAATCGCCGGTGGGATTCTCATGGTCTTGGCTTATGCTACTGCAAAGGATAGAATGCTGGCCATTTTAAAGGATAGAAAAAGTTTGCTGTCTCTTCTCATTTTTGCTCTAATTGGCCTCTTCCTCAATCAATTTGCCTATCTTACTGCTATTCAGGAAACCAATGCAGGAACCGCGACGGTGCTTCAGTATGTTTGTCCTGTCGGACTTTTAATTTATAGCTGTATCAAGGATAAGGTGGCGCCGACGCTTGGAGAGATTGTTTCTATCATATTAGCCATTGGAGGAACCTTCCTGATCGCAACTCATGGGCAGTTGGACCAGTTATCCATGACACCTGCAGGCCTGTTCTGGGGTCTCTTTTCTGCTCTGACTTACGCACTGTATATCATTTTGCCCATAGCCTTGATTAAGAAGTGGGGGAGTAGCTTGGTCATTGGTGTGGGAATGGTCATAGCAGGTTTGGTCGCCCTTCCTTTTACAGGAGTTCTACAGGCTACTATTCCAACTAGTCTTGATTTTCTTCTTGCATTTGCGGGCATTATTCTTATCGGGACTGTCTTTGCCTATACAGCCTTCTTAAAGGGAGCCAGTCTGATAGGGCCGGTCAAGTCAAGCTTGTTGGCTTCTATTGAGCCAATCTCGGCGGTTTTCTTTGCCTTCCTAATTATGAATGAACAATTTTATCCCATTGATTTTCTTGGCATGGCAATGATTTTAATTGCAGTAACCCTGATTTCTTTGAAAGATTTATTGTTAGAGAAATAAACAAAAAATGAAAGTAGATGATAACCACTCTTAAAGAGGGGTTATTTTTGCTAATAAAAGCTTTTGAATCTAAATGAATTAATGAAATTTTATAAAAGTTTAAGCCTTTTTTCTTAAAATATTTATATGAGTATAGAATACCTGGAGAAATATGAACATTTTAAAAAAAATACATCCATCTAAACCTCTAAAATACTTGAGATGGTTTGACATTGTGATTATTACGATCATAATGTTTGGTCAGTTTATAATTCGTTCAACCGAGCTATTTTTAGCAAATACGTTTCCAACGGGTGCATCAAGTACAGTAGGGACAGTTAGACAGGCTACAAGCGAAGGTGCGACTTATTTTAGTAATTTTACCCTGCAAACTATATTACTGGCTGTGACCTTACTCTATCTTTTGATTCGAAATTATGATTTTAAACAGCTTCCTATTCACTGGAATTGGTCCATTATCTTTTGGGTTCCATTTATATTTGCTTTAGTGGGATTGTTTGGAGACTTGGTTACAACTCTCACTGGTAAATATAATTACTTTAATCCAGACCTTTTTGCCTATATAGATTTCACGCAAATAATAGGGAAGTTCTTAGCTCTCAGCCCGATAGCGATTGCCTATGCCTTGCTAAATGGATTTTATGAAGAGTTTTTCTTTCTAGGTTTGTTAACTTCAGTGAAGGAAAAACACAAGTGGTTGATTTTGATTTATTCTACTAGTATTCGTATTTCCTTCCACACCTATCAAGGATTAGTATGGGCTTTGGTAATCGGTGTAGTTTATGGCTTATTCTATTATTTCTTATACAAATATAAAATTAAAAATCTCCTTCCATTCTTTCTCATGCATGCTTTAGCAGATATGTTTGGTTCTAGCCTGATCTATCTATTGGTTGCTTGGGGGACTTAAAAATTAGAAAAGTCCACTCAGTTGTCTGAGCGGACTTTTTGTGTCAAGACGTTTAGTCTTTATTTTCGTATGGCAAGACCAAGTTCAAGATGATTCCTGTCATGGCTGATAGGGCAGTACCTGAAAGGGTAACTGGACCGAGTTTAAGGATAGCTCCTCCAAGTCCAAGAACCAACATAGCACTTGCGATGATTAGGTTACGCATTTGAGCGAAATCAACACGTTCTTTGATCAAGACTTTCAAACCGTTGCTGGCGATAACCCCATAGAGAAGGATTGACATACCACCAAGTACAGCATTTGGAATGGTTGAAATCAAGGCAGTGAATTTACCAAGGAAGCTAAGGGCAATCGCGATAAAGGCAGCGTTACGGATAACTGAGACAGAAGCGATACGAGTCATACCGATAACCCCTGTATTTTCTCCGTAAGTTGTATTGGCTGGTCCACCAAGGAAGGCAGAAACAGAAGTTGCGATACCGTCACCAAGAAGTGTACGGTGAAGACCTGGTTCTTTCAAGAATTGACGGCCACAGATTTGACCCAAAACAGTATGGTCTCCGATATGTTCAGAAATTGTTACGATAGCGATTGGCAAGATAGCGATAGTTTCTGGACCAAAGTAAAGATTGTATTCTTTAAAGGCACCACCAGTACTAAATGGCAAGTAGAAACCAGGAATTTCAAACCAGTTAGCTTTAAGGACTGGTGTAAAGTCAACCAAGCCAAGTGTTAGTGCGAAGAGGTAACCACCGATAATGGCAAAGAGGAATGGAATTATTCGTAGGAAGCCTTTCCCTTTTGTATTGATAAAGGCAGCAATCAAGAAAGTAACAACGGCTACAAGAGCATTTTTCCAGTTTCCATCCGCTACAAGACCAGCATTGGTAACAGCTGAACCTGCAAGTCCAAGACCGATAACGATGATCATAGGTCCGATGATGATTGGTGGCAAGAGTTTATCAATCCATTTTGTACCTGCAAAACGAACACCAGCAGCCACAAGGACATAGACCAAACCAGTCAAGATAACCCCTGTTTGAGCAGCAGATACATCACCACCCATTTCCTTCATAGCAAGAGACATTGCTGTGATAAAGGCAAATGAAGAACCTAGATAAACTGGAACTTTAAAACCAGTTGCGATCATGTAGATGAGTGTTCCAACACCTGAAGCAAAAAGGGCAACAGATACAGGCATTCCCAAAATTAAGGGTACCAAGATGGTCGCACCAAACATGGCGAACACGTGTTGGAAACTAAGGAGAATTCCTTTTCCAGCCGAAGGACGTTGGTCAACGTCAAGTAACAAATCAACAGTTGATTCTTGTTTCATATAAACCTCACTTTTGGGCATCAAAAAAGAGCCCATTATTTTACAGCAATAGGCCCTCAGAGTAAGACTTCTCTAAAATCTAGACTTTAAAGAGTTTCAAGTATTTCTGCGTCTTCGTCACCTCACGGGATGACATTAAAAACCTTTGCTTAGGATAGTATAGCAGAAAAAAATGATTTTGTAAATCATTTTTTCCCGAGCCCGAAAATAAGAGAGCGAGGTTGATTTTGTAAATCATTTTTTCCTGAGCCCGAAAATAAGAGAGCGAGGTTGATTTTGTAAATCATTTTTTCCCGAGCCTAAAAATAAAAGAGCGAGGCTGACTTTGTAAATATTTTTTACTAAAAAATTTAAAGTGGGCGTTTGTTGGGCATGCCAGCCTTTCTTGGATATTTATTTGGTGTTTCTTTTTTCTTTTCTACCACTGAGATATAACGCGAATCTCCATTAGGTAGAGCGTAGCTGAGATTGTCTTCGACCTTACTAAAAAGGAGGTTGAGGGCATTCTTAGCTTCTAATAATTCCTCAGGCGCATTACTGGCCTTGAGAGCCAATAGTTTTCCGCCAACTTTAAGGTAGGGAATAGTCAATTCAGACAAGACCTGCATACGGGCAACCGCACGAGCTGTTACAAAATCATATTGAGCACGGAAGTTTTTATCTTGGGCAAAATCTTCTGCACGACCGTGGTAGAAATGAACACCGCTCAAATCTAGCTCTTGAGCCAAAAGTTGGAGGAAGTTGATGCGCTTGTTGAGAGAATCAATGATGGTCACATCTAGCTGAGGATAGAGGATTTTCATAGGTAGACTAGGAAATCCTGCCCCGGCTCCAATATCAAGCAGTTTGATAGTTTCATTGGGAATCAAACCTTGAAGAATGGGTGCAATCGAATCGTAAAAATGTTTGAGATAAATTTCATCCTTGTCTGTAATAGCTGTTAGATTGATTTTTTCATTCCACTCGACCAAGAGTTCAAAATAACGTTCAAATTGTTTTTTTTGCTGGTCAGAAAGTGAAAGATTTTGCTCGGCAAGCAAGTTGTAAAATGTTTCTGGTTTCATAGTTTTTTCCTTCTTTAGTATCATCTTATTTTACCACAATCATTAAAAATTTGATATACTGGTACTAATCTAAAAGCAGAAAGGACTTATATAATGACTTGGATTATTCTTGGAGTTTTAGCTCTTATTGTGATTTTTGTGATTGTTAGCTATAACGGTTTGGTTAAGAATCGTATGCAAACAAAGGAGGCTTGGAGTCAGATTGATGTTCAGTTGAAACGTCGAAATGATCTCTTGCCAAACTTGATTGAGACTGTAAAAGGTTATGCTAAATATGAAGGTTCTACCCTTGAAAAGGTGGCAGAACTTCGCAATCAAGTTGCTGCAGCGACTTCACCAGCAGAAGCTATGAAAGCTAGTGATGCCCTCACTCGTCAAGTTTCAGGTATTTTTGCAGTTGCAGAAAGCTATCCAGATTTGAAAGCTAGTGCAAACTTTGTTAAATTGCAAGAGGAGTTGACAAATACAGAAAATAAAATTTCTTACTCTCGTCAACTCTACAACAGTGTTGTCAGCAACTACAACGTAAAATTAGAAACTTTCCCAAGCAATATTATCGCTGGAATGTTTGGATTTAAAGCAGCAGATTTCCTTCAAACACCAGAAGAGGAAAAGGCAGTTCCTAAGGTTGATTTTAGCGGTTTAGGTGACTAAGATGTTGTTTGATCAAATTGCAAGCAATAAACGAAAAACGTGGATTTTGTTGCTGGTATTTTTCCTACTCTTAGCTCTTGTTGGCTATGCGGTTGGTTACCTCTTTATGCGGTCTGGGCTTGGTGGCTTGGTTATCGCGCTGATTATCGGCTTTATCTATGCCTTGTCCATGATTTTTCAATCCACAGAGATTGTCATGTCCATGAATGGAGCGCGTGAGGTGGATGAACAAACGGCACCAGACCTCTACCATGTAGTAGAAGATATGGCTATGGTGGCTCAGATTCCTATGCCACGTGTTTTCATCATTGATGATCCAGCCTTAAATGCCTTTGCGACAGGTTCTAACCCCCAAAATGCGGCGGTTGCTGCGACGTCAGGTCTCCTATCTATCATGAATCGTGAAGAACTAGAAGCTGTTATGGGACATGAAGTCAGTCATATTCGTAATTACGATATCCGCATTTCGACTATTGCTGTTGCCCTTGCTAGTGCTATCACCATGCTTTCTAGTATGGCAGGTCGTATGATGTGGTGGGGTGGAGCAGGTCGAAGACGAAGTGACGATGACCGAGATGGAAATGGCTTAGAGATCATTATGCTAGTGGTTTCCCTACTTGCAATTGTGCTGGCACCTCTCGCTGCCACCTTGGTACAACTTGCTATTTCTCGTCAGAGGGAATTCCTAGCTGATGCTTCCAGTGTCGAGTTGACTCGTAATCCTCAAGGGATGATTAATGCTCTACGCAAGTTAGACAACAGTAAACCGATGAGTCGTCCTGTCGATGATGCCAGCAGTGCACTTTATATCAATGATCCTAAGAAAGGTGGAGGGTTCCAAAAACTCTTTTATACCCACCCACCTATCTCAGAACGGATTGAACGTTTAAAACATATGTAAAATGAAGGCTGGGAAAAAGTCTTTAAAATCTTAAAAACGCATAATATCAGGTGTGCAAAAACTTGATATTATGCGTTTTATTATGGGAAGATTTACTTTCTCTTCTCCTAAAATTGTGTTTTTGCCCCACCTATCTGCTATGTTGCAAATTTATAAATTGTCTAAATTAAGTATCTCCAAACCGTGTTCTGTCAAGCGATAGATAGTCGAACAGACCTCTTTTAAGAAACGCCTGTCATGCGAAACAGTGATGAGACCGCCTGGATAGGTTGCAAAGAGTTTTCTGATTTCAGGTTGAGAAGTTGGAGAAAAGTTTCGTGTGGGTTCATCCAGAAGGAGAAAGTTTGGTTTGCGCAGGACTAAATCCAAAAGCAGGAGTTTTCCCTGTTGCCCGCCAGATAAGGAGCGAATTTGATGTTGCATTTCTGGATAACTGAAATTGAGACTTGCTAAGTGAGATTGGATTTTCTGCAGTTCCTCTTTTTCCCCAGTTTTGCTGAGGTAGACGATTGGGGATAAATCCAATTGCAGTTTTTTATGGTAATCTTGTGGCATAAAACCAAGCGAAATCTCTCTTTTATCATTAAGAAGTTGCTGTAACTTTGCTAACAGAGTTGATTTTCCAACACCATTTGGGCCGATAATACCGATTTTTTCTTGTCCACGGATAGTTAATTGTAGTTCTTGCACCAGAACTCGGTCGCCAATGGACAAATTTTCTTTTTCCAGTTGGATTAAGACTTTAGAAGCAGGTAATGGCTGTATATCTGAGAAGAAAAGTCTGATTTCTTCCTCTTCAAGTGGTTTTTGGGTCATGGACTGAGCTGCCCTTTCGTAGCGTTTTTCTTGTGAGAGGACAGTTTTCATCTTTTTAGCCAATAGGCGACCGGCAGTACTATCTTTAGTAGCTCGAAGCGCAGTTTCTACATTTTGCTTGACTCGCCGATGTTTTTCCATGGTTTTATCATAGGCTCTTTGGTCGTTAGCAGCTTGCTGGCTTTGTCTGGCAAAATTAGCCTTTCTTTGCTCACTATAACGATCATAATCTAAATGCTCTACTAGCGTTTCCGCTTCTTTACGGTGCTTTACCAGTCGCAAGTGGACAATAGTATCAGCCGTTTGAGACAGAAAGTCTTCATCATGGGAAATGAAAATAACAGTTTGCCTAATCTTGCGAATCTGACCTTTTAGCCAATCAACTGTTTCAAGGTCTAGGTCATTTGAAGGTTCATCTAAAAATAGAATCTCAAAGGGTTTGGCTAACTCATGGATGAGCTGAATTTTCAAAGCTTCGCCACCTGATAGACTGCCAATCTCTTGGTTGCTAGCGAAACGATCGCTATCAAAATGCAATTCCTCAGCTAAACGATAGAGGGCACTGTAGTCTAAATAAATAGAATCTAAAAAGAAGTAGTCGTGTAGAGTTTTCTTTTTCAGCTTCTCGGGGAGTTTTTGAGGAATGTAAGCTAGTGATTGATAATCAGATTGAATGTCACCCCTGATAGTGAAATCAGGCAATGCTTCTCCCATTAAAGCTCGCAGCAAGGTCGATTTGCCATTTCCTTCTTCGCCAATAATAGCAACCTTTTCCCCGTCTTGGATGGTCATGCTTAGATCAGATACAAGATCTCGTAGATCTTTGTTTTCTGTGATGGTCAGGTGATTGATTTTTATCATATAATTGTCCTTTCTAGAATGTCCATAGTGCATAACAAAAAGCTCTACTTTATCTAGTAGAGCCCAAAGTCACTGTCAGAAACGCTATTATCCATGTCGAAAATCCTGTCAAACTAGGCTTGTCTACCCCTATCCAACCCAAGAGGAGCAGATGGTTAGCTTTCTAGTTTTTTGATTTTCAAAGAGGATAAAGTACCAGAAGATCTAGTACAAAAAGAGCACACAAAAAGAGACAAAAACAAGATCTACTAAATAAAGTTTCTTTACTTGATAGACTTAGTTGTTCATGTCTCCCTTACCTCCGAGTATTAGTATCTTTATCCTATACCTTTAAGGAAATTTTGTCAACAGAAAAATGGAAATTCTATGCTCTAAAATCCGAAAACAGGTCCATAAAGAGTTAGTACGTGTTTGATATGCTCGTAATGGAATTTGTCGTAGTTTCGCCAAGCGCAGCGTGCTTGATCGTTTAGTTTTAGGCTACCAAGACCAATCAGAAGACTGGTACGTTGGTAAAATTTCTCAAGATCTATTAAGATACTGTTGTCCAACTTTTCCGCTTTTTTGAGCTCTTGCAGAGTAGTATTTAGTAGCTCTTGCAGTCGAATATCATCTGCCGTACCCTGTTTGCAGCTTTGGAAACTTTTTTTTAACTCGGATAGGAGTTGGGTTGCATTAGTAATGAGTTCTTTGTCTTCCATATGAGCATCCTCCTTGCTCTGATGTATTATTGCCTATAGTATAGCACTAAAAAACAAAAATGTCATAGTAAATATGTTAAAAAAATCGAATTTTAATTATAAAGTTTGCTGTGCTGATTTGTAGGCTTTTCATGGTATAATCAAGAGAGTAAATCTTTATGGAGGAAGTATGAAATTAAATATTCAAGAAATTCGTAAGCAGTCTGAAGGCTTGCATTTTGAACAAACGTTAGACCTAGTCGCAGACTTGCGTGCACGTAATCAAGAAATTTTAGATGTAAAAGATATCCTTGCAGTTGGGAAGGTTCAATACGAAGATCGTATGTATTTCTTAGATTATCAATTATCTTATACCATTGTTCTTGCTTCAAGTCGCAGTATGGAGCCAGTTGAGTTAGTTGAATCTTATCCAGTTACGGAAGTTTTCATGGAAGGCGCAACCAATCAACTGGACCAAGAAGTTCTAGATGATGATTTGGTCCTGCCTATCGAAAATGGAGAACTTGACCTTTCTGAGAGTGTGTCAGATAATATCCTACTAAACATTCCTATCAAGGTCTTGACGGCTGAAGAAGAAGCAGGTCAAGGATTTGTGTCAGGAAATGACTGGCAAATCATGACTGAGGAAGAATACCAAGCTCAACAAGCTGTCAAAAAAGAAGAAAACAGTCCTTTTGCTGGCTTACAAGGACTATTTGATGGAGACGAATAATGGTCTTGTCAAAAAAACGTGCACGAAAGGTGCTAGAAGAAATCATTGCTCTCTTTCCAGATGCCAAGCCCAGTCTTGATTTTACCAATCATTTTGAACTCTTGGTTGCGGTCATGTTGTCAGCCCAGACAACAGATGCAGCGGTAAATAAGGCCACACCAGGTCTCTTTGCTGCCTTTCCAACGCCACAAGCTATGTCTGTTGCAACAGAAAGTGAAATTGCCTCACACATTTCTCGCCTAGGACTGTATCGAAATAAGGCTAAATTCCTTAAAAAATGTGCCCAACAGTTACTAGAAGATTTTGATGGTCAAGTCCCTCAAACACGTGAGGAATTGGAGAGTTTGGCTGGTGTTGGTCGCAAGACAGCTAATGTTGTCATGAGTGTGGGGTTTGGAATTCCAGCTTTTGCAGTGGATACTCATGTAGAGCGTATATGTAAACACCACGATATCGTCAAAAAGTCAGCGACACCACTTGAGGTGGAAAAGCGGGTCATGGATATCTTGCCACCTGAGCAGTGGTTAGCAGCTCATCAGGCCATGATTTATTTTGGAAGAGCCATTTGTCATCCTAAAAATCCAGAGTGTGACCAGTACCCACAGTTATATGATTTTAGCAATTTATAAGATGGGGTTTCAAAAGTTTTTGCTTGATTTTAAGCATGCTTTGTGCTATAGTAATTGATAACTAAATATTCCTTTAAACCTGTCCCGTGAGGCAGGCAAGGAGCGCGATAAAGTAGAAGGGTGAAGTCTATACTGTTAGCAGTAGGGCTAGCTTAGCTATACATTTCAAGTCTCCTTGTTTAAGGAGACTTTTCTTTTTGGAGGTTTGTCATGAAGGCAAAAGAAGTTGTAGACGAATTGACTGTCAAACGAGCGATTACGCGTATTACTTATGAGATTATCGAACGCAACAAAGATTTGAATAAAATCGTCTTGGCTGGTATTAAAACTCGTGGTGTCTTTATCGCCCACCGAATCCAAGAACGTTTGGAGCAGCTAGAAAATCTTTCAGTTCCAGTTGTGGAATTGGATACTAAACCTTTCCGTGATGATGTTAAAAGCGGAGAAGATACTTCTTTGATTTCTGTTGATGTGACAGGCCGTGAGGTTATCTTGGTGGATGATGTGCTTTATACAGGTCGTACTATCCGTGCTGCTATTGATAATATTGTAGGTCATGGTCGTCCTGCGCGCGTGAGTTTAGCAGTTTTAGTCGATCGTGGACATAGAGAATTGCCAATCCGTCCAGATTACGTTGGAAAAAATATCCCAACCAGTCGTTCTGAAGAAATCATCGTAGAGATGGCAGAACTTGATGGCCAAGACAGAGTTCTGATTACTGAAGAAGCTTAGAAAGCTAAAGGAGTAGCCATGTCAGAAAATCAACAAGCATTGAACCATGTGGTGTCCATGGAAGACCTCACTGTCGATCAAGTGATGAAATTGATCAAGCGAGGAATTGAGTTTAAAAACGGAGCTCAGCTTCCTTATGAAGACCATCCGATTGTTTCCAATCTTTTCTTTGAGGATTCTACACGGACGCATAAGTCCTTTGAAGTTGCAGAGATTAAACTGGGATTGGAGCGACTTGACTTTGATGTGAAGACTAGTTCAGTCAATAAGGGTGAGACACTTTATGATACCATTTTGACTCTGTCTGCTTTAGGAGTGGATGTCTGTGTGATTCGCCACCCAGAGGTTGACTACTACAGAGAGCTAATTGCAAGTCCAACGATTACGACTTCCATCATCAATGGTGGAGATGGTTCGGGCCAACACCCTAGCCAGAGCTTGCTTGATTTGATGACCATTTATGAGGAATTTGGTCACTTTGAGGGTCTCAAGGTTGCTATTGCAGGTGACTTGGACCACTCACGAGTTGCCAAATCCAATATGCAGATTTTGAAACGCTTGGGAGCTGAACTTTACTTTGCTGGACCTGAGGAATGGAGAAGTCAAGAGTTTGCAGACTATGGACAGTTTGTAACTATTGATGAAATCATTGATCAGGTAGATGTCATGATGTTTCTTCGTGTGCAACATGAACGACATGAAAGTGGAGCTGTCTTTTCAAAAGAAGACTACCATGCCCAACATGGCTTGACTCAAGAACGTTATGACCGTTTGAAAGAAACAGCGATCCTCATGCACCCAGCCCCAGTGAACCGTGATGTAGAAATAGCAGATCACTTGGTTGAAGCACCAAAATCACGGATTGTCCAACAAATGACCAATGGTGTCTTTGTTCGAATGGCAATCTTAGAATCCGTACTGGCGAGTAGAAACGCCAACTAAAACACAAGACGTTAAAAGACGCCAGTGAGCGTCCACGAGAGGTGAAAATATGACAAAAAGACTTCTAGTACTAGAAGATGGCACAGTTTTTGAAGGTAAGGCCTTCGGAGCAGATATTGATGTAACAGGTGAAATCGTCTTTAACACAGGGATGACCGGCTACCAAGAATCCATTACAGACCAGTCCTACAATGGACAAATCTTGACCTTTACTTATCCTTTGGTGGGAAATTATGGAATTAACCGTGATGATTACGAATCTATTATTCCAACTTGTAAGGGGGTCGTTGTTTTCGAAGAAGCGCGTAGAGCAAGCAACTGGCGCAACCAAATGACCTTGGATGAATTTTTGAAAGCCAAGAAAATTCCTGGTATTTCAGGGATTGATACGCGTGCACTCACCAAGATTATCCGTAAGCATGGTACGATGCGTGCAACCTTGACCCATGTTGGGGACAGCATGGACCATGTGACGGACCAGCTCCAAGCGACAGTCTTGCCGACAGATAATATCAAGCAGGTTTCTACTAAAACTTCCTATCCAGCTCCAGGAGTTGGTTTGAGCGTGGTGCTAGTGGACTTTGGTCTCAAGCATTCAATTCTACGTGAACTTTCTAAACGCAACTGTAACGTGACTGTCGTTCCTTATTCGACAACGGCTGAAGAAATTCTCCATCTCAATCCTGACGGAGTTATGTTGTCAAACGGTCCAGGTAACCCAGAAGATGTTCCACAAGCACTTGACATGATTCGTGGTGTGCAAGGAAAAATTCCAATCTTTGGTATTTGTATGGGGCATCAACTCTTTGCAATGGCAAACGGGGCTAAGACCTATAAGATGAAGTTTGGTCACCGTGGATTCAACCATGCGGTACGTGAAATTGCAACAGGACGCGTAGACTTCACCAGCCAGAATCATGGTTATGCAGTCAGTCGTGAGGATTTGCCAGAACATTTAATCATTACCCACGAAGAAATCAATGATAAGTCAGTTGAAGGTGTACGTCACAGATACCAACCTGCTTTCTCTGTTCAATACCACCCAGACGCAGCCCCTGGTCCACACGACGCAAGCTACCTATTTGACGAGTTTATCGAGATGATGGAAGCTTTTAAAGGGAAGAAAAGGGGGAATAAGTAATGAGTAATTTATTTGTTAAATTTCAAAATATTTTCGAAGGAAAATCTGAGCAGTTTAAAGGCTACTCAAAATATAAAGGAAAAGTTGCTAATGAATTATTAAAAGATGAAGTAAGTAATGTTTTGAAGAAAAATTCTCTACCTTTTAAAGTTTCTGAGATTAATGCTTTTGTGGCAGGTAGTAAATTTGAGTATGATTTGTTGATTTTAAAGGATGATGCTAATTCTGATAATTTTGCTTATAAAAATGAAGATGTTAAAGCTATAATAGAATGTAAAGTTAATGGGTTATATGATCCTGAAAAAAATACTGACAGTATAGCAAAAGCTATTAATGAGGTTAGAAGACTAAACAAGGATGTTGCTTTTGGTTATGTGACATTTAGTGAGGTAGTACCAAAGAAAGAAACTTCAGTTCATTATTGGGATTTGACTAAGAAGTTTTTACATCAAAAAGTGACATATTCTCATTTATTTGCCGTTACTTTAAGAACAGGTAATAAAGTCATTGATTCCACGACGCCCGAAGATTTTGAAAAGTTTATCCTTAAACTATGTAGCTGTTAAAATGTCTAACTAAGTTTATTTAGAAAAAATCATCGGAGAATTTATTTAATGTCGCCCTGTGAGGCGACGAATAGAAAGGAGAAGATACATTGTTCGCGGAAGTGAACACGCCCTAAGAACTGTGTGAAAAAGATAAACATCGTCTTGACGCTGAAGGTGTTTGCACCGAGTTTCCTATTTTCACTGTGTTCTTTACGGGCTTTGTATCATAAACTATGCCTAAACGTACTGATATTCAAAAAATTATGGTGATTGGTTCTGGTCCGATTATTATTGGTCAGGCTGCTGAGTTTGACTACGCTGGGACCCAGGCTTGCTTGTCTTTGAAAGAGGAAGGTTATGAGGTTGTTTTGGTTAACTCAAACCCTGCGACTATCATGACAGACAAGGAGATTGCAGATAAGGTTTACATCGAACCAATTACACTTGAGTTTGTGACACGTATTCTCCGTAAGGAGCGTCCCGACGCCTTGCTGCCAACCCTTGGTGGACAAACTGGTCTTAATATGGCCATGGAATTGTCTAAAAATGGTATCCTCGATGAGCTTGGTGTTGAACTTCTGGGTACTAAATTATCTGCCATTGACCAAGCCGAGGACCGTGATCTCTTTAAACAATTGATGGAAGAGCTCAACCAACCAATTCCAGAATCTGAAATTGTTAACACTGTCGAAGAAGCAGTTGCCTTTGCAGCGACAATTGGTTACCCAGTCATCGTTCGTCCAGCCTTTACGCTTGGTGGTACTGGTGGTGGTATGTGTGCCAACGAGGAAGAATTGCGTGAAATCGCTGAAAATGGTTTGAAATTGTCACCTGTTACCCAATGTTTGATTGAGCGTTCTATTGCCGGTTTCAAGGAAATCGAATACGAAGTGATGCGTGACTCAGCAGACAATGCTTTGGTTGTTTGTAACATGGAAAACTTTGACCCAGTCGGGATTCACACAGGGGATTCCATTGTATTTGCCCCTGCGCAAACCATGTCAGACTATGAAAACCAAATGCTACGTGACGCGAGCTTGAGCATCATTCGTGCCCTCAAGATTGAAGGTGGATGTAACGTTCAGCTAGCCCTTGATCCACACAGCTTCAAGTACTATGTCATCGAAGTAAACCCTCGTGTGTCGCGTTCTTCAGCCCTTGCTTCTAAGGCTACAGGTTACCCAATTGCTAAGTTGGCTGCAAAGATTGCAGTAGGTTTGACCTTGGATGAAGTTATCAACCCAGTTACAGGTTCAACCTATGCCATGTTTGAGCCTGCCCTTGACTACGTTGTTGCTAAGATTCCACGTTTCCCATTTGACAAGTTTGAAAAGGGTGAGCGCCGTCTTGGTACTCAGATGAAGGCCACTGGAGAAGTCATGGCAATCGGTCGGAACATCGAGGAATCTCTCCTTAAGGCTTGTCGCTCTCTAGAAATTGGGGTGCATCACAATGAAATGCCTGAACTTGCAGCAGTTTCTGATGATTCCTTGATTGAAAAAGTAGTCAAAGCCCAGGATGACCGTCTCTTCTACGTATCAGAAGCCATTCGTCGCGGCTACACACCAGAAGAAATTGCTGAATTGACTAAGATTGATATCTTCTATCTTGATAAACTCCTACATATCTTTGAAATTGAGCAGGAGTTGGGTGCCCATCCACAAGATTTTGAAGTTTTGAAAACTGCAAAATTGAATGGATTTTCAGACCGTAAGATTGCTGAACTCTGGAATACTACAGCTGACCAAGTTCGTCAGCTTCGTTTGGAAAACAAGATTGTCCCAGTCTACAAGATGGTAGATACTTGTGCGGCAGAGTTTGACTCTGAAACACCATACTTCTATTCAACCTATGGTTGGGAAAATGAATCTATCAGATCTGATAAAGAATCTGTACTTGTTCTAGGTTCTGGTCCAATCCGTATAGGTCAAGGTGTTGAGTTTGACTACGCAACTGTTCACTCTGTTAAGGCTATTCAGGCTGCTGGTTACGAAGCTATTATCATGAACTCAAACCCTGAGACTGTTTCAACAGACTTCTCGGTATCTGATAAGCTCTACTTTGAGCCATTAACTTTTGAAGATGTCATGAATGTTATCGATTTGGAGCAACCAAAAGGCGTTATCGTTCAGTTTGGTGGTCAAACAGCTATCAACCTTGCAGAGCCATTGGCAAAAGCAGGTGTGACCATCCTTGGTACACAGGTCGCTGACCTAGACCGTGCTGAAGACCGTGACCTCTTCGAGCAAGCTCTTAAAGACTTGGATATTCCACAGCCACCAGGACAAACGGCTACCAATGAAGAAGAAGCAGTTCTTTCAGCTCGCAAGATTGGCTTCCCAGTTCTTGTCCGCCCATCTTATGTACTTGGTGGACGTGCCATGGAAATCGTTGAAAACGAAGAAGACCTTCGTTCTTACATGCGAACTGCTGTTAAGGCTAGTCCAGACCACCCAGTTCTTGTCGACTCTTATATCGTTGGGCAAGAGTGCGAAGTTGATGCCATTTCAGACGGAGAAAATGTCCTTATCCCTGGTATCATGGAGCATATCGAACGTGCAGGAGTTCACTCAGGTGACTCAATGGCCGTATACCCTCCACAAACCTTGTCGCAAAAGGTGCAAGAAACAATCGCAGACTATACTAAACGCCTAGCAATCGGTCTTAACTGTCTTGGAATGATGAACATTCAGTTTGTCATCAAGGATGAAAAAGTCTACGTTATTGAGGTCAATCCACGTGCCAGCCGTACGGTACCTTTCCTTTCAAAAGTAACTAATATTCCTATGGCTCAGGTAGCTACTAAGCTCATTCTTGGTCAAAAACTTGAAGAACTTGGTTACGAAGATGGACTTTACCCTGAAAGCACCCGCGTTCATATCAAGGCACCTGTCTTCTCCTTCACAAAACTAGCTAAGGTAGACAGTTTGCTCGGTCCTGAAATGAAGTCAACAGGTGAAGTTATGGGTTCTGATACGACTTTAGAAAAAGCTCTCTATAAGGCTTTTGAAGCTTCTTACTTACACTTGCCAACTTTTGGTAACGTTGTATTTACCATCGCTGATGATGCCAAAGAAGAAGCCTTGGACTTGGCTCGTCGTTTCCAAAATATTGGCTATGGAATCCTCGCGACAGAAGGAACAGCAGCCTTCTTTGCCAGTCATGGATTGCAAGCCCAACCTGTTGGTAAGATTGGTGATGACGATAAGGATATTCCAAGTTTTGTTCGCAAAGGAAGAATTCAAGCTATCATTAATACAGTTGGAACAAAACGAACTGCTGACGAAGATGGAGAGCAAATTCGCCGTTCAGCTATTGAACACGGAGTGCCCCTCTTCACAGCCCTAGATACAGCTAACGCCATGCTCAAAGTATTGGAAAGCCGTAGTTTTGTCACAGAAGCAATCTAGTTGAGAAAATTTTTCACAGTTTTAAAGCCAGCGTTTTCTGACGCTGGCTTTTGCAATACTGGTGTTGCTTATTTCAACTATCATGCTTTCCTGAAGAATCATTCCAAAATGTGATGTAATAAGACTAAATTAGAAATAGTAAACTATTTTCATCATTTTCTCAAAAACTCCATTAAGTAAATATGTAAAGATAAGATTAGGAAGTGAATATTCCGATGTCTTCTTACCAAAAGGTCTCTCTTTCTGAGATCAATCAATCTATTGAACCTCCGAATAACAATCATTTTGGTAGAATCTGAAAGAATTTTTAGGTCCTGGAGCTCTTGTAGCAGTTGGTTATATGGGGCCTGAGAACTGGATTACCAGTGTTATTGGTGGCGCTTCCTACAAGCATAGTCTCCTATTTGTTATTTTGATTTCATCCATTATCTCCATGCAGTTACAACAAATGGCTGGAAAGCTCGGTATCGTGACTAGGATGGATTTAGCGCAGGCAACAGCTCATCATGGCCCCAAGTGGTTCCGCTATAGTCTATGGGTGATTTTAGAATTAGTTTTAATGGTGACAGACTTGGATGAGGTTTTTGGTTCAGCGATTTCCTTAAATCTTTTGTTTAAAAAACCGATAAAGGTCGCTATCCTACTAACCGTTTTAGATGTATTTTTTTGCTTTTGTTGATGAAATTTGGCTTTAAGAAGATTGAAGCTATTGTTACAACCCTTATCTTAACCTCTTTTCTTATCTGGTGGCTTTATCTAATCCGAGTATGCAGAGGATCTTTGGTGGTTATTTGCCGACTTCGACTTTATTTGAAAGTCCCCTGCCAGGACATGAGGGTCAATTGACCTTGGCTTTAGGGATTGTAGGAGCGACAGTCAGGCCCCATAATCTCTATCTTCATTCATCCTTACCCCAAATAAGGAAAATCAACCATAAGGATAAGAAAGATATTTGAAAAGCTGTTCGTTTTATGACCTGGGACTCAAATCTTCAGTTGTCCCTAGCCTTTATTGTCAATTCCTTGCTTCTTATTTTAGGGGCATCTCTCTTTTTTGGTCATGCATCTGAAATTTCGGCATTCTCCCAAATGTACAATGCTTTACAGGATTCGACAATAGCAGGAGCGATAGCCAGCTCAACTCTGTCAACTTTATTTGCTCTGGCTCTCTTAGCAAGTGGCCAAAATTCTACTATTACAGGTACTTTGACTGGACAGATCGTTATGGAAGGTTTCTTACATATGAAATTACCACAGTGGGTTATTCGTGTCGGAACACGGATTTTTGCCTTGCTCCCTGTGATCATAGTCGCTGTCTTGTTTGGACATCAAGAAAGAACCTTGGATCAGTTGTTGGTCTATTCACAGGTCTTTCTTTCCATCGCTCTTCCGTTTTCAATCTTCCCCTTAATCTATCGGACCTCTAAGAAGTCAGTGATGGGAGAATTTACCAATGTCAAGTGGAACACAATCCTAGGCTATGTAGTTTCAATCATCTTGACCTTTCCCAATGTCAAGCTTCTTTTCGACATTTTTTAAATCTATTTAAATCAGGTCTCGGCATCATCTTGAAGATTGATAAAGAAATAATAGTAGTGGTTGACTCATGAAAAGAAGTAAAAAAGAACAGCCGAAGCTTTCTTTTATCATTATTTGAGACTGTATTTTAAATATATATACTCTATAGTGTTTAAATAGTTATTAAATCAACGTTTCTAAAGGGGATGTAGCTGTAAAATATTATATATATACAGTATTGTTAAACCAAGACGGAGCCAAAAATTAAGGTTTCGGAGCTTATAAAATAAAGAAAGATGTCTCAGGTGTTTGAGATTTTTTTTGACAAGAAAAAACTCTTGAATATAATCCAAGAGTAAAACGAATAGGACCAGTGGTGGAGCGGGTTCTTTACAGCATAAAGCTGAAGGCAGTACCTAACCTGTACCTAAAACAAGTACCTTTGAGCAAACTGTTACCAGTCACCCGACATCATCCTATCCTTATCCATAGTTTAGTATAAATAAGAGAGAATGTCAACAATAATTTTTATTAACTTAGGTGTTTGTGATATTTGACTTCTCCTTGATTGATTTATTCCAATTTTACAAAGATATACTCTATAGTGTTTAAATCCTCATTAAATCAACGTTTCTAAAGGGGATGTAGCTGTAAAATATTATATATACAGCATTGTTAAAATAAGACGGAGCCAAAAATTAAAATTTCGGAGCTTATAAAATAATGAAAGTTGTCTCAATCAGTTGAGCTGTTTGTTATTGTCTTTTTGTAGCAAAGTAACATAGTCACTTTTAGTGTGGAATAAGTGAGATAAAAAAACAGTGTTTCGTTTTTGATCGATGAAGTAAAGCAAAACATATTGGTCAATAATTTTTCCTCGTGTTGAATACTTGCTGTTAATTTTTATTCCGATTTTCTCATCAGCGTCAAAACCTGCTTCAGGAAAAATTTCTAAACTTTTTAAGCTGTCTAAAATTTTAGCCATAGTATTTTTGGCAGATTGAGGTGATAGAAGTACCGTAGCTATATAGTCGTGTATATTGTCGATAGCTTCCTCGACCTCTTTTGAAGAAATCACGTTATAAGCCATAGCGTACCCTCATATTGTTTAGAGAAGTACCTTCACCTGCCTCGTATTCTCTCAAGGCACGTTCAGATTGGGCTTGTAATTCCTTAATCAACTGTTCTCTATGTAGATCTTCGGCCGTCTTAATAGGCAAATCTTGCTCCAGGACTATTTGCTCCACAAATAAAGAAATAGCATCTGTCATTGTCATTCCCTTTTCCTTGATAATATTTCGAGCTTGTTCCATAGTAGCTTCATTCAGTTTAAAATTGTATTGTTTTGATAATGTTATAGCCATGATATATCTCCAATCTATACGTTATAGATTGATTATATACTAGATATAGATTTTAATCAAGAAAAAGAGACTGGGACAATAGTCTCTTATTTTCAAAAAAGCAACGGATTTGCCGTTGCTTTTTGATAGTCTTGGTAAAATAGAATTGCTCAATAAACCATTTAGAAAGGCTATCCCATGCATATTCATTATAACACAAATCAAACAACTTTATCACTAGAAATCAGTTCTTTCTTGCCACAAGACCATCTCGTTTTTACTATTGAAAAAGTAGTGAATACCTTTGAAGATTGTCACTTCCACGCCTTCTAATTGCCTATTCACAAGAGATTTTCTCTGGACAAAAATTGAAAAAATGATGATTGAAACCCTCGCTATGCAGTACCTAACAGGACAGTTGGTTGTCAGCTGCCGCACTATCAATAGCCCATTATCAGGAAAAATGACTTGAAGAATATAACTCCTCATGGCTTCAGACATACTCATGCTATCTTGATGATTGAAACGTGTGTAGATCCTGTTAACGCAGCCAAAAGGTTAGGGCATGCAAGTAGTCAGTTGACCTTGGATACTTATAGCCATTCTACAGTAGTAGGGGAGAAGAAAGCTATCACAAAATTTGTAGATTACCTGGATAGTGCAAAAGGTTAGTTTTCCAAGACGGTACCAAAAACGGTACTAAAAACAAAAAAAGCCAATTCCAATTTCTTGGAAAAGGCTTTGTATCAACGTTTTTAAGCAATAAATGCGGTTGATTATTTGAGACCGTATTTTTTGTTGAAACGATCCACGCGTCCATCTGCTTGAGTGAACTTTTGACGTCCAGTGTAGAATGGGTGTGAGTCTGATGAAATTTCCACACGGATCAATGGGTAAGTTTCGCCTTCGAACTCAACTGTTTCGTTAGAGCGTTTTGTTGAACCGCTAAGGAATTGGTAACCAGTAGTTGTGTCCATGAAGACAACTGGGCGATATTCTGGATGGATATCTTTTTTCATTTTGCAATATTTCCTTTCTGCCATGGTCTCTTTGCGAGCCATAGATTGTTACCATACTAGTCTATCAGATTCTGAAAAGTTTGGCAAGTATTTTATCAGTTTTTAAGCAAGTTTTTTAACTTTTGGTAGATGATTTCGTTTTCCTCTATGCTATAGGAATTAGCACCACTTGCTAGGGGGTGGCCTCCACCATCATGCTCCTTGGCAATTTCATTGATAGGATGGATTTTACTGCGTAAGCGAACACGGTAGTGGCCATCAGCCTGTTCTACAAAAATTCCCCAGAGACTCACACTGTCAATGCGTCCAGGAGCTCCGACAATGGCTGCAGTTTCAGCATCGGTGACATTGTATTGTTTCAAGATTTCTTGACTCAGGATAACGCGCGCTGCACCGTTTTCATCCACTTCCAGATGGTCGTAAATGTAGCCTTGAAGTTTTGCAATTTTGTAACTCATAGTGTCCATTTTGCGAGTGAGAGCTGCAAAGTCAAAGTTATGTTCTCTCAGATAAGCAGCTAGGCTAAGGGTCCGTGCAGTGGTAGAAGGGTAGAGGAAGCGACCTGTATCACCAATAATTCCTGCAAAGAGCAACTCAGCAGCGCGGTCTGACAAGGCCAGTTGGGTTGTTTGGGCAAATAGGGTAATCATCTCACTAGCGCTGCTTGAACTAGTATCCACCCAAGATAGGTCACCGTATACATCATCATTTGGATGGTGGTCAATCTTAATGAGAAAATCACCTTGACTATAGCGCTTATCATCGATACGAGCAGTATTAGCCGTATCACAGACGATAACAAGTGCCCCTTGGTAGACACTATCTTCAACAAGATCCATTTCAGCCATCCAAGTTAGAGTTGGTTCATCATAACCTACGGCTTTGATAGTTTTTTCTGGGAAATGATGTTTGAGAAGAGCTTTCAAGCCCACTTGACTTCCCAAGGCATCAGGGTCTGGTTTCATATGACGATGAATGATAATCGTGTCGTATTCTTTAATTTTTTCTAAAATTTGATGGCAAATGTCCATAAATAACCTCAATTCTTTCTCATTTCATTGTAGCACAAGAATTTTTATTTTTAAAATGAAAAAGATGTGATATAATGGAGAAAGATAAATTGAGGAGGACGATATGGCATTAGCAAAAATTGTATTTGCCAGTATTACCGGTAATACCGAAGAAATTGCAGATATTGTAGCAGACAAATTACGTGACTTGGGCTTGGATGTCGATGTTGATGAATGTACAACTGTTGACGCTTCAGACTTTTTGGAAGCAGACATCGCTATCGTTGCGACCTATACTTATGGTGATGGTGAATTGCCAGATGAGATGATGGACTTCTACGAAGACCTAGCAGATCTCAACTTGAATGGCAAAATCTACGGAGTGGTCGGCTCAGGAGATACCTTCTATGATGAATTCTGTAAGGCTGTTGATGACTTTGACCGCGTTTTTGTAGCGACAGGGGCAGAAAAAGGTTCAGAGTGTGTTAAAGTTGATCTTTCTGCCGAGGAAGAAGATATTGAACGCTTGGAACAATTCGCAGAAGAATTGGCTGCTAAAGTAGGATAAACATAAAAGTGCGCTGATACAATCAATCAGTGTATTTTTCTTATCGTGAGTTGGGATTTTACTAGCCTATTTGATGGCTTTTTGATACAATAATTCAAATAAAGGAGGAGACTGTATGGATTTAGATAGTATTCGTCAAGAAATTGATCAAATCGACGACCAAATTGTCAAACTGTTAGAAGAAAGAATGCAATTGGTTGAGAGTGTAGTTGCCTATAAGAAAGCTTCTGGTAAACCGATTTTAGATACCAAGAGAGAAGCAGTTATTTTTGAAAAGGTCAGAAATCGTGTAGAGGACAAGCGCTATCAGGAGACTATTGTCGCAACATTTTCGGACATACTCAAACGTTCGCGTGATTATCAGGATCAAAATATCAAATGAAAAAAGAACCATTTTATCCGCTAGGGATTTTTCTAGCTGCTATGTTGGGTGGACTTGTCCGCTACCTAGTTTCCACTTGGTTACCAGCCAGTCCAGACTTTCCTTGGGGCACTCTCTTTGTCAACTATCTGGGAATTTTCTGCCTGGTGTATCTTGTCAAGGGCTATCTGGTCTATAAGGGGACCAGTAAAGGTATTATTTTAGCACTGGGTACAGGTTTTTGCGGAGGTTTAACAACCTTTTCTAGTCTCATGCTTGATGCTGTGAAACTGCTTGATACAGGGCGTTATCTTAGTTTAGTCCTGTATTTGCTTTTGAGCATCGGTGGAGGACTGCTTTTAGCTTACTATTTAGGGAGGAAGAAATGGTAATCGTCTATCTTGCAATTGCTTGTGGCTTAGGAGCCCTAGTACGGTATTTCTTTTCCCACTATAATCAAGCTTCTAAATTGCCAGTTGGAACGCTCATAGCCAATCTTCTAGGTTGTTTTTTGATTGGATTATTCTACAATCATGTGGAGTCTAAGGAAGTCTATGCTATTTTAGCGACGGGTTTTTGTGGAGGTTTAACAACCTTCTCTACCTTGAATGACGAACTCCAAAGACTGTTAAGTGATAAGAAGGTATTTTATAGCTACCTAGCCTTAACCTACCTAGGTGGTTTGGTTGCGATTTTTTTAGGAATTCTGCTATAAATTTCTTTACTTTTTTGTGGAAATTTGGTAAACTGTATCTTGTGTGTAATGGACGCACAAAAATACAGTTTATCCGCTGAGGAAGATTCCTCAAGATTGACAAAGATAGGAGAATAAAATGAATCCATTAATCCAAAGCTTGACTGAAGGTCAACTTCGTACAGATATCCCATCATTCCGTCCTGGTGACACTGTTCGTGTACACGCGAAAGTTGTCGAAGGTAACCGTGAACGTATCCAGATTTTTGAAGGTGTTGTTATCGCACGTAAAGGTGCTGGCATCTCAGAAAACTACACAGTTCGTAAAATCTCTAACGGTGTAGGTGTTGAGCGTATCTTCCCAATCCACACTCCACGTGTTGAAAAGATCGAAGTTGTTCGTTACGGTAAAGTACGTCGTGCGAAATTGTACTACTTGCGTGCACTTCAAGGTAAAGCAGCTCGTATCAAAGAAATCCGTCGTTAATTCGACTAAAAAACTCTGCTTCTTCAGCAGAGTTTTTATCTAGCTCCCTTAGTTCAATGGATATAACAACTCCCTCCTAAGGAGTAGTTGCAGGTTCGATTCCTGCAGGGGGCATTTTTAGAAATGTAAACAAATACAAAGAATATTCAAAGTGTTTATTTAATGGCTTTTTCAACAATTTCATTTTTAAAAATAATTTAGTATTTTTGACCAAATCATGACTAAATTGATACTGTCAATAATTATGTGTAAACACTATCTTATTTATATACGAATATGTAAGATAATGATATGATATGATATGATATGATATAATATGATATAAAAAGATATATTAGATTGTCTATAATGGAGGTTATTTATGAATAGCAAGGAATGGATAAAGGAATTTGAATCTTTAAATGATAGAAAACCAACTCCAGCTGAATTTTCTGAGGCAAAAAAGAACGGTTTATTTACAACTGAGAATGAATATCAGAGCAATACAAATCAAGACAGATTAAGTAATATTAAAAATGGTACAGAAAATTCTGATAGTAACTTTCAAAATAAGGTAGAATTTTTTTTATTTAGAATGAATCAAAAGACATTAAAAGATAGTAATGATAGTCATTCTTTAGAAGAATTTCAATTACAAAAGCATGGTATGTGGTTAAATATCTTCCTTATATTAATTAACTCATTTTTATTTTTTATACTATGGATAATAATATTAGATAGCTCGAGAGCAGTTTCTAATGGTGAAGTAGGGGCACCTGCATTATTTGGTTTAGTTTTTATTTCTGTATTTTTGTCTTTAATTAATTTAGTTCCTACATTAATCAGTCATACGAATTGGAAGTATTTGATTTTTATATTTAATATTTTTATAGGTCCTACAATTATAGGGTGGTTGGTTTTATTGCTTCTTGCGATTAGTACAAATAAAAGTGATAGACGTGAACAAGAGATGGCATATCTGATAAGAAAAATGAGTAATAAATTAGGAGAAGATTAATGTTAAAAAAAGAATGGATAGCTTATTTTGAGGAGATTAATGATAGGAAACCGAACATAGACGAAATTCATTCAGCAATGGAAAGTGAAGAAATCACTATGAATTTTGTTGATAAAATTTTATATAATTATAGGAACAAAGTTCCAAATAAAAAAGTACGTAAACTAATAAGAATTAGTTTGATTTTATTAACTATTTTTATTCTGTTCTTCCCAATTTTAAAAACTAACTACAACAAAATGATGTATTCAACATATTCAGAAAAATATGAGGCTGTCATTGAGCAGTATCAAAATGCATTGAGTACCAAAAGTGATGGTGAAGACTATAAATTACTTATAAAACAACCAAGTCGACAGCCATCATACGCTAAAATTGATAGTAACGGAGATAGTAAAGAGGAATTGTATATAGCATTTAAGGACGGTAAAAATAAGTATGATATTTTAGCTGTATATGAAGTCAAGTTTGGTTCTGTTAAAAAAATAGAAAAATCAAGTTTAAAAATTTCTGATGAGCTTTTGTCAAAAGCTAACTGGAGAACTTTCGATGTTAATAACCTTGTAACTATGAACCTTAAAGAATTATCAGAAGGAAATTATAAGAGTGTAAAAGGATTATGGATTAATGGAGATAAGAAAGAAAGTATTGCTTTTGATAATGATGGTTTAATTGCAATCAATGGTAATGATGTACACAAGGAAAAAAGTCTAACAGTTAAAGAATTCATGATATATAACTGGGATGTTACTTTAAGTGGTCGTTTTCTTTTTAGAGAAATATCAGATGGATTTTTGCCGGGGACACTTGAATATAGAGATGGAAGAGATTCATTTAATGGATTTAGATTCATACCTAAGGGTATCGAATATGAAGGAACTGACTCTAATTATGATAGAATTTATGATGTGATGCATAAGATTGCCTATTATCATGCGTCACATGATTTAGAGAAACAAACTGCAAAAACTACTAAATTAGATATGAGTGAAATTTCAAAAGGAAAATATTCTTCTTTGGTAGGAAAATGGTCTCCAAAATCAGATACAAATAAATCTGGTATTGAAATTGACGAAAAAGGGACTGTCTATTTTGATTGGGCACCTTCAAAAGGAATAAAGATTGTTTCTGTTGATGTTTTACCAGATACTATTTTGGTACACTTAGAGGGAGATTCACCTAATCAAACTGGACAAGAACTTTTAATTGTACCTGCAGGTGTTCAAGTTGATGGTGCAAAGAATAATGATAATAGTAAAGATAGAATTTCTATTGGAATTAAACTAGATCGATTAAATGATCCTCAGGTTCTATATCGTGTTGAACAATAAATTTAATTATTGAAAAAAACTAATAGAGTAGTTCAGTTTCCTGAGTTACTCTATTTTTTAGGAAATAATATCAATCGCATGAGGTTATAGATATGCTTAATGTCTTTTGTTGAAAAGAATTCATATATTGGTGTTGGCAAGATGGCACAATCTGAAATATACAGTAGATTTTTGAAACTTAAGTTCAAGTATTGCAGGAACTTATTGGTTAGGAGTATGAATTTACTAGATTTTTAAGCAAGATAGAGATTAAAAAAGAAAGTGGATACATTGACTAAAAAATGACCAAAGTATATAGAAATATTGTTATAATTGGCTCGGTGAAACTGTAATTATGTTCAAGAAGAAAGCAATAACTAACTAGGCATTAAAAACCCGCTCAGTTGAGCGGTTTTTATCTATTTCTCTTTTACAGTACCCATGTACGGATAGCATGGGCAACGCCAGATTCGTCATTTGTTTTGGTGATGTATTTGGCGATTTTTTTGATTTCTGGATTTCCATTTTCCATGACAACTGGATTACCCACGACTTCCAGCATGGCGCGGTCATTTTCTTCGTCACCGATAGCCATTGTTTCATCTTTGGTCAATCCGAGTTTTTCAGCTAAGTGAGTAATAGCTGAACCCTTGTCTACATTCTTTTTAAGGAGTTCGAGGTAGAAAGGAGCAGATTTGTTGATAGAGTAGCGTTCGTAAAATTCTGCTGGAATTTTTTCAATCGCAGCATCGAGAATTTCTGGCTCATCGATGAACATACACTTGACGATTTCTTTGTCAGCCATTTCTTCAGGAGTGCGGTAGAAAATAGGCATGCTGACGAGGGTTGATTCGTGCACTGTGTATTTTCCGATATTGCGATTGGCAGTATAGATACCGTCCTTGGTAATGGCATGCATGTGGACACCGAGCTTGCGACTGAGAAATTCCATATCTAGATAATCCTCATAGGTCAAGGATTCGCTAATAATCTCATGTCCTGTAGCAGTTTCTTGGACAAGGGCACCATTAAAGGTCACAACATAGTCACCCTCGTCTCTCAACTGCAAGTCGTCCAGAAGTTTAGCAACACCTGCGATAGGGCGGCCAGTTGCAATCACGACTTTCACACCAGCTTCTTTGGCATCTTGGATGGCAGAAAAGACTTCAGGAGTGATTTCCTTTTTGCTGTTGACTAAGGTTCCGTCGATATCGACGGCGATTAGTTTAATACTCATAAATTTCCTCTTCTAGTTTTTATTTGGGGTAAAATGATCGTTCTCAATCAAGTGTAAAAATTGCTGAGTGATACTTGCGAAGATACTGTTTTGGTCCAACATTTCTTTTGGAAAATAGAAACGATTATCTCCGTGGCGACTGCCAGCAAGGGATTGGACGATAGGAGATAGGCTAGAAAGTTCGGCCAGTTCTCCATTTTTTTGTAGAATCTCAATCTGTGTCCGTGGATTTTCAGATTCGGGACGATAGATATCATAAGGGAGGTCAAAATTCTTATGAATGGCAGTGTAGTAGTCTGGATCAAAGCCGATATCTTCAACCAATTTTCTCATGCTAGCGAGTTGGTCTTGATCTTCTTGTGAAAAGGTAATGGATTTAAAGACCTTGCGGTTGACAAAACGTTGCGACAAGTCTGCGAGAATCTTGTCAGGACTGGTCATCCAGAGCTGGAAGTAGGTATTCATCACACCATCATCCAGAGCTATATAGTCAGACAAGGTCACATTTTTTTCAAAGAATGGCAGGAGGTGTGGAGATGTTCGTGCAAAGAAGTCCTTGTCCTCAGGATAGAGTTCCTTGGCGCGCTTGAGGAGATTCTGTAGGAGAACTTCCATAGCGCGTGTTGCTGGGTGAAAATAAACCTGCATATACATCTGGTAACGGCTGAGGACATAGTCTTCGATGGCATGCATGCCATTGTGCTGAAAGGCGATACCATTTTCGACGGGACGAATGACTCGGAGGATGCGAGTTAGGTCAAATTCTCCATAGGATGCTCCTGTAAAATAGGAGTCGCGCAAGAGATAGTCCATACGGTCCGCATCAATCTGACTGGAAATGAGTTGCACGACCTGCTTGTTAGGATAGGTATGGTCAATGACACTGGCTACCTTTTCTGGAAAATCTGGCGCGACTTGTAGCAGGACTTGGTGAATCTCTGTCTCAGGACTTTGGATAATCTCTTGAGTAATCGCCTCATGATCTGTATCAAAGAGATTTTCAAAAGTATGCGAGTAGGCACCATGCCCAAGGTCATGTAGGAGAGCAGCGGTCATGGTTAAGAGAGACTCAGCAGGATCCCATTCCTCAGGATATTTTTCTTCAAAAATCTCTGTGATGCGACGAGCAATCTCATAGACTCCAAGACAGTGAGAGAAGCGACTGTGTTCTCCACCGTGGAAGGTATAACTGGAAGTTCCCAGTTGTTTGATACGACGCAAACGCTGAAATTCTTTTGTATTAATCAAGTCATAGATGATTTGATTATTGACATGGATGTAGTTGTGAACTGGGTCACGGAATACTTTTTCGTTCATATGACCATTATAGCAAAAAGCTAGAGTTTTTGGTAAAATAGTAGGACAAGAGACAAGAAAGAGGACCTGATGTGAAGATTCGGATGCGAAATACGATTCAGTTTGATGAACAGTTGGAAGTGGTTGACCAACTCTATGATGTAGAAGTGCATGAAAAGGGAGATTATAGCTACCTGCTTTTCTATAATGAGGAAAAGGAAAAAGTAGTGATTAAATTTCATGGTCAAGAACTGGTGATGAGCCGATTTTCCAATCCCAAGACCATTATGCGCTTTCTAAAGGATAGTGATAGTTTGGCCTATATTCCTACACCCATGGGCATGCAAGAGTTTATTATCCAAACCAGTCGTTATGAAGTTGATGGGCAAAAGATTCATTTAGACTATCAACTACAAAATCAAGAGGGACATCCCTTTGCCAGCTATCAATTGGAAATTACTTGGGGCTAGGTATGACTGGGGACGAGGTTATAGCAACGAAGCTGGTAAAGTTTATGAAATCAAGCTTTTCTTGCACATTTTTAGTAGCTGAAACCTTTATTTTTTCAGATTAAGGTTATAATACTCATTTCATTGCCTATTATTTATTAAAGCGAAATATAATACCCGTCTTCCCTTATACTTGTTCCAAATGAGTAAAGAGGATTTGAGGCCTAGCGATTGTGATTATTGTATATTCAAAATTTAAAAATTGATAAAAGGGACAGTGAATGTCCCTTTTCATTTCTATAGAATTCAGAGTTTTAGATAGGATAGATTGGTAAATAATGAAGAAAATATTTTGGAAAAATAGCCCCCAAAAAGGGGATTTGTCTTCCAAATAGTACTAACATTATCCACGTTGGTTTTTCTTCTTGTTTTCGTGAGTCTTTATAAAGTAATCTATCTCCTTTTGAGACCTAAGGATAACAACTTTATCTGGATAGGTTTCTTGAATCCACTTGTAGCGTTCTTTAGCGGATTTGCTCCGCCCATCCCAGAGAATCCATCTGATAAACTCCCAATTAAATTGTTCTTGACAACCAGCTGCCATACTTTCTCTGACCTTACCTCGATATGTGAGATAACGTTTAAAGGCTCGAAAGAGACAAGTCCATGGTGAAAAGTTGAGAAAGATGATTTGGTCAGCTTCTTTCATTCTTTCCTCATAGAAACACCAAGAGTAGTTGCCATCAATAATCCAGTCAGAATGACTATAGAGAAAGTTTTTCATCTCGGTCAACATCCATTCGCGATCGCTGTCTTGCCAACCAGGTTGAAATTGGAGTGTGTCCATGTGAAGTTTTGGGACGGAGTAGTAGTGAGACAACTTTTCAGCTAGAGTTGACTTACCAGCACCAGAATATCCAATAATTGCGATTTTCATTTTCTACCTTTTCCTATTTGAGGACAAAAAAACAGCCTCTATGGACTGTTTCTTATTTAGCAAGTTTAGCTGAAAGACGAGCTTTGTCGCGGCTTGCTTTGTTTTTGTGAATCAAACCTTTAGTTTCTGCTTTATCGATAGCTGAGCTAGCAGCACGGAAAAGTTCTTCAGATGGGTTTGCTTCGAAAGCTTTGATAGCAGTACGCATAGCTGATTTTTGAGCTGAGTTCTTTTCGTTTTGTTTAACGTTCAATTCAGCGCGTTTGATAGCTGATTTAATGTTTGCCAATGTTCTTACCTCCATATTTACTAACTATACCATTATATCTGAAAACTTACGTTTTGACAAGGGAAAATTATTTTTTTAAGTAAATTTCATCGATTTCATGGTTCTTTGTTTTATGAAGAATTACTTCTGCACGATTTCTAGTTGGTTCAATATAATTTTGTAGATTTGTGAGATTGATACTAGTCCAGACCTGATGGGCAAAGGCTTCCACTTCCCCAATCGGCATTTGAGTAAAACGATAATAGTAGCTATCAGGGTCGTTTTGGGCTAGGCTCAGCATTTTCAAGAAACGGTCCAGATACCAACTCTCGATGTCATCGACTGCAGCATCAACATAGATGGAAAAGTCAAAGAAGTCAGTAATGTAGAGACGCTCGTTTTGTGGATTTTGAAAGACATTTATTCCCTCAACAATGACAAAATCAGCAGCTTTGACGCTTTGCTTTTCCTCGGGTACGATGTCGTAGACTTCATGAGAATAGACAGGAATATCTACATCTTGTCCATTTTTGATGTGGTCCAAGAAGTTGAGAAGAGCTTCCATATCATAGCTTTCAGGAAATCCCTTACGATTTAAAATCCCTTGCTCAATCAAGGTCTGGTTGGGATAGAGAAAGCCATCAGTTGTTACCAACTCAACCGTAGCATCTGTAAGCGTACGGGACAGTAGGATTTGAAGTAGTCGGCTGGTTGTGGATTTTCCAACGGCAACGCTCCCAGAAACTCCAATGATAAAAGGCTGGGATTTGCTTTCGCGTTGAAGGAAAATCCCTTTTGAGAAGGCCAAATCATCCTTGGTCCGTTTGTAAATCTGGATGAGATGGGCTAGGGGAAGATAGACATCGGTAACATCCTGCAGGCTAATCTGATCATTAAAACTCTTGATGGATTCTAATTCCTCTTCTGTCAAAGGAGGTGTCGTCTTTCGATGTAAAGATTGCCAAGTCTGGCGGCAGATTTTTTCAAAATGTAAAAATTCGTTGGTCATTTGTTTTCCCCTAGATATTTTGTTTATCATACCATAAAAAGCTAAAAAAATAAAGCGGTTTCTTGATGATGGTAAGCCAATATCGTATAATAGAGGTAGATAGAGGTTGACCAATTTATTGATGAAGTAGGAGCTGTTTTATCCTGACTTATAAGCTAATAAAGGGGGCTTTGAGGGTTACAACTTATAGGAGGTGTACTATGAAAATCTTAAAACATTACATATTGGAACTTTGTTTTATTTTAAGTTTTGCACTACCTTTTTTAAAAGGGGCGAATGCGGATAATGGTAGACGTTTTGTGGAAATCTATTACGGTTTTACTTTTTTGATGGAACATGCCATTATAACAGTTTTCTTTATCAGTTCGCTCTTGCTTGCTTTCTTCCTAAAAAAACGGTGGGCGAAATGGCTTGCTGCTGGTAGTTATGTCTTTTTAGTCCTATGGATTGCTACAGAGGGTTATTTATTCCGCATGTCACTAGAAGATTTGATACGACTTTGGACAAGTTTGGAAATCCTGACAAAAACGTATCAGTTGGGCTTTTATCTAAATATCCTGTTGGGAATTTTGTTGATAATAAAGTATTTGAAGGTTAAGTAATAGTCATAAAAATGAGCCTAATTATAGATGATAAATTTGTTGTTTTATCCTGATTATGATATTTTTAGTTCTAAATGGCTTATTATTTATAAGTGTTGAAAGAGATTGAAGAAAAGGTCTTCTTGACTAGCTTTCTTCAGTCTTTTTCGTTTTATTATCAATTTGTAAACGATTTACAATTTGAGTCAAATTATGGTAAAATAGTTTCATGAGTAAAATGTATTATGCAGAAAATCCTGACGCTGCTCACGACATTCATGAGTTGAGAGTAGAGTTGTTGGGACAAAAAATGACCTTTTTGACGGATGCGGGTATTTTTAGCAAGAAAATGATTGACTTTGGAAGTCAACTCTTGCTCAAGTGTCTAGAGGTCGATGAAGGAGAAACTGTCCTTGATGTAGGCTGTGGTTACGGGCCTTTGGGCTTGTCTTTGGCTAAGGCTTATGGAGTTCAGGCGACCATGGTTGATATTAATAATCGTGCCTTGGATTTGGCGCGACAAAATGCTGAACGAAATAAAGTAGCAGCGACGATTTTCCAGTCCAACATCTATGAACAAGTTGAGGGCCAATTTGACCATGTCATTTCCAATCCTCCTATCCGTGCAGGAAAGCAAGTGGTTCATGAAATCATTGAGAAAAGTAAAGATTTCTTGGAAATTGGTGGAGATTTAACAATCGTTATCCAGAAGAAACAAGGGGCTCCAAGTGCCAAGTCCAAGATGAAAGATGTGTTTGGCAATTGTGAAGTCGTTAAAAAAGATAAGGGATACTACATCCTTAGAAGTGTGAAAGAATGAGAGCAGTTGATTTAATCCAAAAAAAACGAGACGGGCAAGAACTGACTTCGAGTGAAATTGAATGGCTAGTTGAAGGCTATGTGTCAGGAACGGTTCCTGATTATCAGATGTCTGCCTTTGCTATGGCTGTTTATTTCAAAGGAATGACAACTCGAGAAATCTCTGATTTGACCATGAAGATGGTAAAGACAGGTCAAGAGTTTGATTTATCCGCTATTGATGGAGTTAAGGTTGACAAGCATTCTACGGGTGGTGTTGGTGATAAGGTAACCTTGATTTTAGCTCCCCTTGTTGCTAGTTTTGGTGTGCCTGTGGCAAAAATGAGTGGTCGTGGTCTCGGCCATACGGGTGGAACAATCGATAAATTGGAGTCCATTAAGGGCTATCAAGTTGAGCGCAGTCAAGAGGATTTCATTGCACAAGTGCAGGATATTGGTGTATCTGTCATTGGGCAATCAGATCAGCTGGTCAAAGCGGATAAGCTTCTCTACGCTCTCCGTGATGTGACAGCAACTGTCGACACGATTCCTTTGATTGCGAGTTCGGTGATGAGCAAGAAAATCGCGGCAGGGGCGGATGCTATTTTGCTAGACGTGACTGTCGGTGAGGGTGCCTTCATGAAGACGGTTGATGAGGCGCGTGAATTGGCTCAAACCATGGTGGATCTTGGTAAGGCTGTTGGCCGGAAGACGGTAGCAGTGATTACGGATATGAGTCAGCCATTGGGACGAGCGATTGGAAATCGTCTGGAGATCCTTGAAGCACTGGAGATTTTACAAGGTCAAGGCCGCCAGGATATTACCCACTTCATCTGTGAATTGGCTCAAATTATGCTTGGCCTGGCAAATGTAAACAAGACAGTTGAAGAAGTTCGACAACATCTTGAAAATGGCCAAGCACTGGCTAAGTTTGAGGATATGGTGCAAGCCCAAGGTGGAGACTTGGAAGACCTCTATCGTCCTGTCAATGTGGCTCATGTGGTGGAAATCCCTGCTCAGGAAACGGGTGTCATTTCAGCTCTTCCAGCTATGGAATTTGGGCTTTATGCTATGAGACTGGGGGCAGGCCGTGCAGTCAAGTCTGATGCCTTGGACTATGAAACAGGAATTGTTTTTGAAAAGAAAGTTGGAGATTCCGTTCAAAAGGGAGAAATTGTTGCAAAAGTATACACAAATGGAAAAATTTCTCCTCAGCTAGTTACAGATTTTCAAAAATATGTTAAAATAAATGACAGGGTGCAAAGTTTACGAGAAATTATAGAAATTATCTCATAAACCGCAGGAGAATCCGAATATGAAATTAAATAAATATATCGATCATACGCTTTTAAAACAAGATGCGACAGAAAATCAAATTGATTGTTTGTTGTCTGAGGCTAGAGAGTATGATTTTGCCAGTGTTTGCGTTAATCCGACCTGGGTTGAACATGCTAAAAAAGGGCTTGAAGGCTCAGATGTCAAGGTCTGCACAGTAGTAGGGTTCCCTTTGGGAGCAACAACTTCGGCCGTGAAAGCTTTTGAAACCAAAGAAGCTATCCAAAATGGTGCAGATGAGATTGATATGGTGATCAATGTTGGAACTCTCAAATCGGGTAATCTTGATTTGGTTGAATATGATATTCGCGCAGTAGTGGAAGCAAGTGGTGACAAGTTAGTGAAAGTTATTATTGAAGCTTGCCTGCTGACCGACCAAGAAAAAGTTGTGGCTTGCCAATTAGCTCAAAAAGCAGGAGCTGATTTCGTTAAAACATCTACTGGCTTTTCAACAGGTGGTGCTACAATAGCAGATGTCAAATTAATGCGCGAAACAGTTGGACCTGATATGGGAGTCAAGGCTGCCGGTGGAGCTCGTTCTTATGCAGATGCTCTTGCCTTTGTGGAAGCAGGTGCAACCCGTATTGGAACGTCAGCTGGGGTAGCCATTTTAAAAGGAGAATTGGCTGATGGCGACTACTGAGTTGATTGAACTGGCAATTGAAACCAGCAAACATGCCTACGTTCCCTATTCTCATTTTCCAGTCAGTGCTGTTCTAGTGGCAAAAGATGGTAGTATTTATACAGGTGTCAATATCGAGAATGCTAGTTATTCTTTGACTAACTGTGGAGAACGTACAGCGATTTTTAAAGCAGTTTCTGAAGGCCAAAGAGAATTTTCAGAATTGATTGTCTATGGTCAGACTGAAAAACCAATTTCACCATGTGGTGCTTGTCGCCAAGTGATGGCTGAATTTTTTGAACAAGATCTAAAAGTGACCTTAGTCGCAAAAGATAAATCGACGGTCGAGATGACGGTCGGGGAATTACTTCCATACTCTTTTACAGACTTAAATTAGTCTGAGTCGCTCTCTGAGTGGCACGGTCCTTGTGGCCAACCAATCCATACTTGCAACATCGTTGCACATCTTATTTAGGAGGTTCAGTAATGAACAAGAAACAATGGCTAGGCCTTGGTCTAGTTGCAGTGGCAGCAGTTGGACTTGCTGCATGTGGTAACCGCTCTTCTCGTAACGCAGCTTCATCTTCTGACGTGAAGACAAAAGCAGCTATCGTCACTGATACTGGTGGTGTTGATGACAAATCATTCAACCAATCAGCTTGGGAAGGTTTGCAAGACTGGGGTAAAGAACACAATCTTTCAAAAGATAAAGGTTTCACTTACTTCCAATCAACAAGTGAAGCTGACTACGCTAACAACTTGCAACAAGCTGCTGGAAGCTACAACCTAATCTTCGGTGTTGGTTTTGCCCTTCACAATGCAGTTAAAGATGCAGCAGAAGAGCACACTGATTTGAACTATGTTTTGATTGATGATGTGATTAAAGATAAAAAGAATGTTGCTAGTGTAACTTTCGCTGACAATGAATCTGCTTATCTCGCAGGTGTTGCAGCAGCTAAAACAACTAAGACAAAACAAGTTGGTTTTGTAGGTGGTATGGAGTCTGAAGTTATCTCTCGTTTTGAAGCTGGTTTCAAGGCAGGTGTTGCCTCGGTAGATTCATCTATAAAAGTACAAGTTGACTATGCTGGTTCATTTAATGATAATGCCAAAGGTAAAACAATTGCAGCGGCACAATATGCAGCTGGTGCAGACGTTGTTTACCAAGTAGCTGGTGGTACAGGTGCAGGTGTCTTTGCAGAAGCAAAATCACTCAATGAAAGCCGTTCTGAAAGTGAAAAAGTTTGGGTTATCGGTGTTGACCGTGACCAAGAAGTAGAAGGTAAATACACTTCTAAAGATGGTAAAGAATCAAACTTTGTTCTTGTATCTACTTTGAAACAAGTTGGCACAACTGTAAAAGATATTGCTAACAAAGCAGAAAAAGGTGAGTTCCCTGGCGGTCAAGTGATCGTTTACTCATTGAAAGATAAAGGGGTTGACTTGGCAGTAACAAACCTTTCAGAAGAAGGTAAAAAAGCTGTCGAAGATGCAAAAGCTAAAATCCTTGATGGAAGCGTAAAAGTTCCTGCAAAATAATGGATGGAAGTCATTTCTTAGGAAGCGGCCCTCGGCCGCTTTTTTAAGAGTTGAGACAAAGTCATTTTGTCTCAGTAAAGCTTGCTACTAGACAAACTAGCAAGTTTTATTGAAATAAAATAAGACTCTGAAAGGAAGAGCACATGGCACACGAAAATGTCATTGAGATGCGTGATATTACCAAGGTGTTTGGTGAATTTGTTGCCAACGACAAAATCAACCTGCACCTACGAAAAGGTGAAATTCATGCACTTTTAGGAGAAAATGGGGCTGGAAAGTCCACGCTCATGAACATGCTAGCAGGGCTTCTTGAACCAACCAGTGGTGAAATTGCGGTCAACGGTCAAGTTGTCACCCTCGACTCACCATCTAAAGCAGCTAGCTTGGGAATTGGAATGGTTCACCAGCACTTTATGTTGGTAGAAGCCTTCACAGTGGCCGAAAACATCATTTTAGGTAGTGAATTGACTAAAAATGGTGTGCTAGATATCGCTGGAGCTAGCAAAGAAATCAAGGCTCTTTCTGAACGTTATGGCTTAGCTGTTGACCCTTCTGCCAAGGTGGCAGACATCTCAGTTGGAGCCCAACAACGTGTAGAAATTTTAAAAACCCTTTATCGGGGGGCTGATATCCTTATCTTTGACGAACCAACGGCCGTTTTGACTCCATCAGAAATTGATGAGTTGATGGCTATTTTGAAAAATCTTGTCAAAGAAGGAAAATCAATTATCTTGATTACTCACAAGTTGGACGAGATTCGCGCAGTTTCTGACCGCGTTACAGTTATCCGTCGTGGGAAATCAATTGAAACCGTCGAAATCGCAGGGGCTACCAATGCTGATTTGGCGGAAATGATGGTAGGACGTTCTGTTTCCTTTAAAACAGAGAAGCAAGCCTCTCAACCAAAAGAAGTTGTCTTGTCTATTAAAGACTTGGTGGTCAATGAAAACCGCGGTGTCCCAGCTGTGAAAAATCTGTCCTTGGATGTTCGTGCTGGAGAGATTGTTGGTATTGCGGGGATTGATGGAAATGGTCAGTCTGAACTGATTCAAGCAATTACAGGTCTTCGCAAGGTTGAATCTGGTAGCATTGAGCTAAAAGGAAATTCAATTGTAGGCTTGCACCCACGACAAATTACAGAACTAAGTGTTGGGCACGTTCCAGAAGACCGCCACCGTGATGGCTTGATTTTGGAAATGATGATTTCTGAAAATATTGCCCTTCAAACCTACTATAAAGAACCACATAGTAAAAATGGAATTTTGAACTATTCAAATATTACTTCTTATGCTAAAAAGCTAATGGAAGAGTTTGATGTTCGTGCTGCCAGTGAATTGGTTCCTGCAGCTGCACTCTCAGGAGGAAATCAACAAAAAGCAATTATTGCTCGTGAAATTGATCGAGATCCTGATCTCCTTATCGTCAGCCAGCCAACTCGTGGGTTGGATGTCGGTGCCATTGAATATATCCACAAACGCTTGATTGAAGAGCGTGATAACGGGAAGGCTGTCCTTGTTGTCAGCTTTGAATTGGATGAGATTTTAAACGTTTCAGACCGTATTGCCGTTATCCACGATGGTAAGATTCAAGGTATTGTATCACCAGAAACAACCAATAAACAAGAACTTGGTGTCTTGATGGCTGGTGGAAACTTGGGAAAGGAGAAGAGTGATGTCTAAAAAATTACAACAAATTTCGGTTCCCTTGATTTCTGTATTCCTAGGAATTTTACTCGGAGCCATTGTCATGTGGATCTTTGGTTATGATGCTATTTGGGGCTATGAAGAATTGTTCTATACAGCCTTTGGTAGCCTGCGTGGAATTGGAGAAATCTTCCGTGCTATGGGGCCATTGGTCTTGATTGGTCTTGGTTTTGCCGTTGCCAGTCGAGCAGGTTTCTTTAACGTAGGGCTTCCTGGTCAGGCCTTGGCTGGTTGGATTCTTAGTGGTTGGTTTGCCTTGTCGCATCCAGATATGCCACGTCCGTTTATGATTCTAGCAACCATCGTGATTGCCTTGATTGCTGGTGGGATTGTCGGAGCGATTCCGGGTATCCTTAGAGCCTATCTAGGGACATCAGAGGTTATTGTAACCATCATGATGAACTACATTGTCTTGTATGTAGGAAATGCCTTTATCCATGCCTTTCCTAAAGATTTCATGCAAAGTACAGATTCGACGATTCGTGTCGGAGCTAATGCAACCTACCAGACCCCTTGGTTGGCTGAGTTGACTGGGAATTCACGGATGAATATTGGTATTTTCTTTGCTATCATTGCGGTTGCAGTTATTTGGTTTATGCTCAAGAAAACAACTCTTGGTTTTGAAATTCGTGCAGTTGGTCTTAATCCACATGCTTCAGAATATGCTGGTATTTCTTCAAAACGGACTATTATCCTATCAATGATTATTTCAGGTGCCTTGGCAGGTCTTGGTGGTGCTGTTGAAGGTCTGGGAACCTTCCAGAATGTTTATGTTCAGGGATCATCCTTAGCTGTCGGATTTAACGGTATGGCAGTTAGTCTACTTGCAGCAAACTCACCAATTGGTATTCTCTTTGCAGCCTTCCTGTTTGGTGTTCTCCAAGTTGGAGCCCCAGGTATGAATGCGGCGCAGGTACCGTCTGAGCTTGTCAGCATTGTAACAGCGTCTATTATCTTCTTTGTCAGTGTTCACTACCTTATCGAACGCTTTGTCAAACCGAAAAAACAAGTTAAAGGAGGTAAGTAAAGATGTCTATTACAACCTTGCTCACCCTCTTGGTGTCTTCTATGCTGATTTACTCAGCCCCCCTCATCTTTACAAGTATTGGTGGTGTTTTCTCTGAACGTGGTGGTGTCGTAAACGTCGGCCTTGAAGGAATTATGGTTATGGGTGCCTTTTCTGGAGTTGTCTTTAACCTTGAATTTGCAGAACAATTTGGAGCAGCAACTCCATGGCTATCCTTGCTAGTTGCAGGATTGGTTGGTGGTGTCTTCTCTATCATCCACGCAGCAGCGACAGTTCATTTCCGTGCAGACCATGTTGTCAGTGGTACGGTATTGAACTTAATGGCGCCCGCCTTGGCAGTTTTTTTAGTGAAAGTCCTTTATAACAAAGGACAAACCGACAATCTAAGTCAGACTTTTGGACGCTTTGACTTCCCAATCTTGGCAAATATCCCAGTCATTGGTGATATCTTCTTCAAGTCAACTAGTCTACTTGGTTATCTGGCCATTGCCTTCTCATTCCTTGCTTGGTTTATCCTCTTCAAGACTCGGTTTGGTCTTCGTCTCCGCTCCGTCGGTGAACACCCTCAAGCAGCGGATACCTTGGGAATCAATGTCTACAAGATGAGATATTTAGGGGTTATCATTTCAGGTTTCCTAGGTGGAATTGGTGGAGCAATTTATGCTCAATCCATCTCAGTTAATTTCTCAGTGACAACTATTGTTGGGCCTGGATTTATCGCCCTTGCTGCAATGATCTTTGGGAAATGGAATCCAATCGGAGCCATGCTATCTAGTCTCTTCTTTGGACTTTCACAAAGTTTGGCTGTTATCGGATCTCAATTGCCATTCCTACAAGGAGTGCCTGCGGTTTACCTCCAAATCGCACCTTACGTTTTGACAATTCTTGTCTTGGCAGCTTTCTTTGGAAAAGCAATCGCGCCAAAAGCAGATGGTATCAACTATATCAAATCAAAATAAGCTTACAAAAAAACGTCAGTACAAAATGTGTACTGGCGTTTTATTTTTTAGGATCTTGGTGGGTCAAGTTCAATCCCCAAGGGACCAAATTTTCAGTTTTATTTTTAATGCGTGTGATATTATCCTTATGTCGAATGATAATCAAACTAGCGAGTGCTAGGATAATGGAGATGAAGAGAGGGTCATAGTGACTCAGGATAAAACCAAAAAGCGGAAAGAGTAAAACCCCGATGACAGCCGCAATAGATGCTGTGACACTAGATAGTGAAATCATGCTACCAAGATAGAGGGTTCCAAAGAAAACAACCGCAAGGTAGAGACAGAAGACAGGCGCAAATCCGAAAATCACTCCTGCACTAGTTGCGACAGCTTTGCCTCCCTTAAATCCTGCAAAGATAGGGAAGGTGTGGCCAATAACAGCCAAAAGTCCAAAGATGAGAGGTGAAACACCTTGAAGATGAAACATAATCGGAAGTAGCGTTGCTAGAGTCCCTTTGAAAAAGTCAATCACAAAGGTTGCCATCCCTGCTTTCTTTCCTAAGATGCGGAAGGTATTGGTTGTCCCTGTGTTACCAGAACCATGCTCGCGCAGATTGATTTGAAAGAATACTTGTCCAATCCAGAGACCAGACGGAATCGAACCCAGCAGATAAGCTAGGATTAATAAAACTATTGTAATCATACTCCTATTATATCATGAATTGGGAAAGAAAGGCAGAGAATCTCTTCTGAAATTGTCACACCGGAGAAAGAAAAATTTTGCAAAATCCGTGGAAAACTTGTAGAATAGTAAAGATGAACGAATAGGAGGTTCCTTGTGTCAAAAAAGGAAATCAATATTAACAATTATAATGATGATGCCATTCAGGTGCTAGAAGGGTTGGATGCGGTCCGAAAACGTCCAGGGATGTATATCGGATCGACCGATGGTGCTGGTCTCCACCACCTAGTCTGGGAAATCGTCGATAATGCTGTCGATGAAGCCTTGTCTGGATTTGGTGACCGCATTGATGTGACCATCAATAAAGACGGGAGTTTGACTGTGCAGGACCATGGTCGTGGAATGCCGACTGGAATGCATGCTATGGGGATTCCAACGGTTGAGGTTATCTTTACTATTCTCCACGCTGGAGGAAAATTTGGTCAAGGGGGCTACAAAACATCAGGTGGTCTCCACGGGGTTGGTTCTTCCGTTGTTAATGCCCTTTCTAGCTGGTTGGAAGTTGAAATCACCCGTGATGGTGCAATCTACAAGCAACGTTTTGAAAATGGTGGTAAACCTGTCACGACCCTGAAGAAAATTGGTACAGCGCCCAAGTCTAAAACAGGCACCAAAGTCACGTTCATGCCGGATGCGACCATCTTTTCTACGACAGACTTCAAGTACAATACCATCTCAGAGCGTCTTAATGAATCAGCCTTTCTCTTGAAAAATGTGACCTTGTCCTTGACGGATAAGCGAACAGATGAAGCGATTGAATTCCACTATGAGAATGGAGTACAAGACTTTGTTTCCTACCTTAATGAAGACAAGGAAACCTTAACGCCAGTTCTTTACTTTGAAGGTGAAGATAATGGTTTCCAAGTGGAAGTAGCGCTTCAGTACAATGATGGATTTTCAGATAACATTCTATCCTTTGTCAATAACGTTCGCACCAAGGACGGTGGAACGCACGAGACAGGACTCAAGTCTGCTATCACTAAGGTCATGAATGACTATGCGCGTAAGACAGGTCTTCTCAAGGAAAAAGATAAAAACCTTGAAGGCTCAGACTATCGTGAGGGACTAGCGGCCGTTCTTTCTATTCTTGTTCCTGAAGAACATTTGCAGTTTGAAGGTCAGACAAAGGACAAACTAGGAAGCCCACTAGCTCGTCCAGTTGTGGATGGAATAGTGGCTGATAAGTTGACCTTCTTCCTTATGGAAAATGGTGAATTGGCTTCTAACCTCATCCGCAAGGCTATCAAGGCGCGTGATGCTCGCGAAGCGGCACGTAAGGCGCGTGATGAGAGCCGTAATGGTAAGAAAAATAAAAAAGACAAGGGCTTATTGTCTGGAAAATTGACCCCAGCCCAGTCTAAGAATCCTTCTAAGAATGAACTCTATCTGGTTGAGGGGGACTCTGCCGGTGGTTCTGCCAAACAAGGCCGTGACCGCAAGTTCCAGGCAATCTTGCCCCTTCGTGGTAAGGTTATCAATACAGCCAAGGCCAAGATGGCGGATATCCTCAAAAATGAAGAGATTAATACCATGATTTATACCATCGGTGCTGGTGTTGGGGCAGATTTCTCCCTTGAAGATGCCAACTATGATAAGATCATTATCATGACCGATGCGGATACCGACGGTGCCCATATCCAAACTCTTCTTTTAACCTTCTTTTACCGCTATATGCGTCCGTTAGTCGAAGCTGGACATGTCTATATTGCCCTTCCACCTCTTTACAAGATGTCAAAAGGGAAAGGAAAGAAAGAAGAAGTGGCCTACGCTTGGACGGACGGTGAACTAGAAGAACTCCGCAAGCAGTTCGGTAAAGGCGCAACCCTCCAACGTTATAAAGGTCTCGGTGAGATGAACGCCGACCAGCTCTGGGAAACAACCATGAATCCAGAAACTCGCACCCTCATCCGTGTCACCATCGAAGACCTAGCACGTGCCGAACGCCGTGTCAATGTCCTCATGGGAGACAAGGTTGAACCACGCCGTAAGTGGATTGAAGATAATGTCAAGTTTACGCTAGAAGAAGCGACAGTGTTTTAAGTCAGTTTTTAATGAATGGGTATCAAGATGAGAACTGAAATAGAAATGCTAGATATAATTATTAAGATAGCTAAAAGCTTAAAAGTAAAAGCTATCGCCATGTCTGGTTCACGGACTGACACAAAAGCTTCAAAAGATGAATTTCAAGACTATGACGTGGTCTATGTTGTAGAGAATCTGGAAGAGCTGATTACAGATTTATCTTGGCTGGGCCAATTTGGTAAACGTATTATTGAGCAAGAGGTTAGGTTGGGACATCGCCGTCTATTTCTCATGATCTTTGAAGATGGTAATCGAATTGATTTAACTCTCTGTCCTAAAGAACACATGAAAGAATGGGTAGATAGCGAAGCGGAATTCATAGTTTTACTAGACGAGAAGGGTTTATTTGAATCCTTTTCTCCAAAACCTCGACGTTACTGGACAAGCCCAGCTAGTGCGATAGAGTTTGAAAAAACCTGTAATGAATTTTGGTGGGTATCAGCTTACGTGGTTAAAGGGATTTGTCGCAATCAGCTCATCTACGCGACCGACCATCTCTATGGTATTTGTCAACAAGAATTCCTGAAAATTTTAGCTTGGCAGGTTGCAAGTGATAGGGGAGCAGTTGACATCGGTAAAAATTACAAGTACCTCTTTCAGTATTTGCCTGCTGAGAAAGAGAATGAATTCTCAAGTCTACTTGATTTCTCAAATAGTGACAAAATCACTCAGTCATTGTTTGCTACGATGCAACTTTTTCATCAAGAAGCTCAATTCTTTGCTCGAAAGATGGGCTTTGACTATGATACGGAAGTGGCTGAGAAGATGATTGAGTATGCTGTGGAAAGACTTCAAAACACTATGTAAATAAAGAACCTAAATTATAACATTAACCTACAGAAAGGATAGTTTGGTTACTCATCGTAACTGAACATTGGACTAATCCTTTTATCATTACACATACTCTACATTTTTTGAAAGGAGTTGAATACGCCCTAAATATTGTGTGAAAAAGATAAATTCTCTAGTGAGCATCGCTCACTGCAAGAATTTCCTATTTTCAATTTGCATTTTTACGGGCTTTGTATCCTATATGAGTAATATCCAAAACATGTCCCTGGAGGACATCATGGGAGAGCGCTTTGGTCGCTACTCCAAATACATTATTCAAGACCGGGCCTTGCCAGACATTCGGGATGGATTGAAGCCGGTTCAGCGCCGCATTCTTTACTCTATGAATAAGGATGGCAATACCTTTGACAAGAGTTACCGTAAGTCGGCCAAGTCTGTCGGGAATATCATGGGGAATTTCCACCCACACGGTGACAGTTCCATCTATGATGCCATGGTTCGTATGTCACAGGACTGGAAAAATCGTGAGATTTTAGTTGAAATGCACGGGAATAACGGTTCTATGGATGGAGATCCGCCTGCGGCAATGCGTTATACCGAGGCACGTTTGTCTGAGATTGCAGGTTACCTTCTTCAAGATATCGAGAAAAAGACCGTTCCTTTTGCTTGGAACTTTGACGATACCGAGAAAGAACCGACTGTTCTGCCAGCAGCCTTTCCAAACCTCTTGGTCAATGGTTCGACTGGTATTTCGGCTGGATATGCCACAGACATTCCTCCCCATAATTTGGCTGAGGTCATCGATGCAGCGGTTTACATGATTGACCACCCAACTGCAAAGGTTGATAAACTCATGGAATTCTTGCCTGGACCAGACTTCCCGACTGGAGGGATCATCCAAGGCCGTGATGAAATCAAAAAGGCTTATGAAACCGGAAAAGGGCGCGTAGTTGTTCGTTCTAAGACTGAAATTGAAAAGCTAAAAGGTGGTAAGGAACAAATCGTTATCACTGAGATTCCTTATGAAATCAACAAGGCCAATCTAGTCAAGAAAATCGATGATGTTCGTGTCAATAACAAGGTGGCAGGGATTGCTGAGGTTCGTGATGAGTCTGACCGTGACGGTCTTCGTATCGCGATTGAGCTCAAGAAAGACGCCAATACGGAGCTTGTTCTCAATTATCTCTTCAAATACACCGACCTACAAATAAATTACAATTTTAACATGGTGGCAATTGACAATTTCACGCCTCGTCAGGTTGGGATTGTTCCAATCTTGTCTAGCTACATCGCCCACCGTCGTGAAGTCATTTTGGCGCGTTCGCGCTTTGACAAGGAAAAGGCTGAGAAGCGTCTCCATATTGTCGAAGGTTTGATTCGTGTGATTTCGATTTTGGACGAAGTCATTGCTCTTATCCGTGCTTCTGAGAATAAGGCTGACGCCAAGGAAAATCTCAAGGTCAGTTATGATTTTACAGAAGAGCAGGCTGAGGCTATCGTAACCTTGCAACTGTATCGCTTGACCAATACAGATGTGGTTGTCTTGCAGGAAGAAGAAGCAGAACTTCGTCAAAAGATTGCCATGCTTGCGGCGATTATCGGTGATGAACGGACCATGTACAATCTCATGAAGAAAGAACTTCGTGAGGTTAAGAAGAAATTTGCCACTCCGCGTTTGAGTAGCTTAGAAGACACTGCGAAAGTAATCGAGATTGATACAGCTAGTCTTATCGCCGAGGAAGATACCTATGTCAGCGTGACCAAGGCAGGTTACATCAAGCGTACCAGTCCACGTTCTTTTGCAGCTTCAACGCTAGAGGAAATTGGCAAACGTGATGATGACCGTTTGATCTTTGCTCAAGCTGTCAAGACAACACAGCATCTTTTGATGTTCACGACTCTTGGAAATGTCATTTATCGACCAATTCATGAATTGGCAGATATTCGCTGGAAGGATATCGGAGAGCATCTGAGCCAAACCATCACAAACTTCGAAACTAACGAAGAAATCCTTTATGTGGAAGTCGTGGATCAGTTTGATGATGCGACAACTTATTTTGCAGCTACTCGTCTCGGTCAAATCAAGCGTGTAGAACGCAAAGAATTCACTCCATGGCGGACCTATAAATCTAAGTCTGTCAAGTATGCTAAGCTCAAAGACGAGACAGACCAGATTGTAGCAGTGGCTCCGATTAAACTGGATGATGTTCTCTTGATTAGCCAAAATGGTTATGCCCTTCGTTTCAATATCGAAGAGGTACCAGTTGTCGGTGCTAAGGCTGCAGGTGTCAAAGCTATGAACCTGAAAGCAGATGATGTCCTCCAATCCGCCTTTATCTGTAACACCTCATCCTTCTACCTCTTGACCCAACGTGGAAGTTTGAAACGTGTTTCTATTGACGAAATTCCAGCAACCAGCCGTGCCAAACGAGGATTACAAGTCTTACGTGAGTTGAAAAACAAACCGCACCGTGTCTTCTTGGCTGGTGCAGTTGCAGAACAAGGCTTCATCGGTGATCTCTTCAGTACAGAAGTAGAAGAGAACGACCAAACTCTGCTTGTTCAATCCAACAAAGGAACAATCTATGAAAGCCGATTGCAAGACTTGAACCTGTCAGAAAGGACTAGCAACGGAAGCTTCATTTCTGACACGATTTCAGATGAAGAAGTTTTTGACGCTTATCTTAAGGAAGTATTTCCAGAAGCCAAATAAGTAAAATGAAGAATCAGTTCTAAGAGCTGGTTCTTTTTATTGAAGAAATTTTCTGAAAATTACAAAATATACTTGCTATTTTAGAAAAATAGTGTAGAATATAAGAAATAGGTTTTTAGAATAAGGAGTGGAATATGACAGTAACGATTGATTGGGAAAATCTCGGTTTTTCCTATATGAAATTACCTTATCGCTATATTGCTCATTTTAAAAATGGACAATGGAATCAAGGAGAGCTTACAGAGGATGCAACTTTGCATATTTCAGAGTCTTCTCCAAGTCTCCACTATGGCCAACAAGCCTTTGAAGGATTGAAAGCTTATCGTACTAAGGATGGCAGTGTTCAACTGTTCCGTCCTGATGAAAATGCCAAACGCTTGCAACGTACATGTGACCGTCTCTTGATGCCACAAGTTCCAACAGAAATGTTTGTTGAAGCTTGTAAAGCAGTTGTTCGTGCGAATGAAGAATATGTACCTCCATACGGAACAGGTGGAACCCTTTATCTTCGTCCTCTTTTGATTGGAGTAGGAGATATTATCGGGGTAAAACCAGCAGAAGAGTACATTTTCACCATCTTTGCTATGCCAGTTGGAAATTACTTTAAAGGTGGTTTGGTTCCAACCAACTTCTTGATTCAGGATGAGTACGATCGTGCAGCGCCAAATGGTACCGGTGCAGCTAAAGTTGGTGGGAACTATGCTGCAAGTCTCTTGCCGGGGAAATTGGCCAAGTCACGTCATTTTTCAGATGTTATCTATCTAGATCCTTCAACACATACAAAGATTGAAGAAGTCGGTTCAGCTAACTTCTTTGGAATTACAGCTGATAATGAATTTGTAACACCATTGAGTCCATCTATCTTGCCATCTATTACCAAGTATTCTTTACTTTATTTGGCAGAACATCGCTTAGGCTTAACTCCTATTGAGGGGGATGTCCCAATTGATAATCTTGACCGTTTTGTAGAGGCAGGTGCCTGTGGTACAGCGGCAGTAATTTCTCCAATTGGAGGTATTCAGCACGGTGATGATTTCCATGTATTCTATAGTGAAACAGAAGTAGGTCCTGTGACACGTAAATTATATGATGAACTGACAGGTATTCAGTTTGGTGATATTGAAGCGCCAGAAGGTTGGATTGTAAAAGTAGATTAAAATAAACCAAAGGAGATTTTTTATGAAATCGAAAAAGTGGCTCTTTACAGCAGGACTAGTCCTGAGTACAACAGCTCTTTTAGTAGCTTGTGGAAAAGCTGATAAAGAAGCAGATGCACCGACAACATTTTCATATGTCTATGCAGTAGATCCAGCATCTTTGGACTATAGTATAGCGACTCGTACATCGACAACAGATGTCATCGGAAACGTAGTTGATGGATTGATGGAAAACGACCAATACGGAAATGTTATCCCTTCCTTGGCTGAAGATTGGTCTGTGTCCAAAGATGGGTTGACTTATACCTATAAACTTCGTAAAGGAGTTAAATGGTACACATCCGAAGGTGAAGAATACGCAGAAGTAACAGCCCATGACTTTGTAACAGGATTAAAACACGTAGCTGATGGCAAGTCAGACGGTGTCTCTCTCATCCAAAATTCAATCAAGGGCTTGGACGCCTACATGACTGGTGAAACTAATGATTTCTCTACAGTTGGTGTCAAGGCCTTGGATGATTACACAGTCGAATATACCCTAAACAAACCGGAAAGTTTCTGGAACTCTAAAGTCACAACAGCAACGATGTTGCCTGTAAATGAAGAGTTTTTGAAGGCATCAGGTAAAGATTATGGAGCAGTTACTCCAGCAGGGATTCTCTACAATGGTCCGTATATCTTGAAGACCTTGACTTCTAAATCGTTGATTGAATACGAGAAAAATCCAAATTACTGGGATAAAGAAAAGGTAAAAATTGAGAAGATTAAATTGACTTACTACGATGGTTCTGATCAGGAATCGTTGATTCGTAGCTTCTCTTCAGGTGCCTATACGACAGCTCGTCTCTTCCCAAGTAGCTCAAACTTTGCTTCAACTTTGGAACAATACGGAGATAAAATCACTTATAGCCCACAGGACTCAAGTAGCTATTACTTCACCTTTAACGTAAATCGTCAGTCATATAATAAAACTGCGAAAACCAGTGAAGAGCAAAAAACTTCTACAAAAGAAGCTATGCTTAATAAGGACTTCCGTCAGGCTATCAACTTTGCCTTTAACCGTCATTCTTATGCTGCCCAGCTAAATGGTGAGGACGGTGCGGACAAGATTATCCGTAACAGCCTTGTTCCTGACAACTTTGTGCAAGCTGGTGGTAAGAACTTTGGGCAAATCGCTCAAGCAGAGTTGGTGAATTATGGTGACCAATGGAAAGGTGTTGAGCTAGTTGACGGTAAGGATACTATCTACAACCCTGACAAGGCTAAAGCTGCTTTCGAAAAAGCTAAGAAAGACTTGGAATCTAAAGGGGTGACTTTCCCAATTCACTTGGATGTCCCAGTTGAACAAACAGATACCATCGCCGTTCAACAAAGCAACTCTTTCAAACAGTCTATCGAATCAACACTTGGTGCTGAAAATGTTGTCATCGACGTTCTTCAAATGACAGATAATGAAAAGGAAACAATCACTTCACAAGCGCGTGTTCCTTCTCAAAAAGACTATGATTTGAACAGTACAGGATGGGCTCCAAGTTATCAAGACCCAGCATCTTACTTGAATATCATGGATCCTAAATCAGGTTCTGCCATGAAACACCTTGGAATTACTAAAGGGAAAGATAAGGATGTCGTAGCGAAACTTGGTTTGGACCAGTATAAGAAATTATTGGATGATGCCGATTCAGAAACTACAAATCTTGAAGAACGCTATGAAAAATATGCCAAGGCTCAAGCTTGGTTGACAGATAGTTCATTATTGATGCCAACAGCCTCATCTGGTGGTTCTCCAGTTGTAAGTAATGTAGTGCCATTCTCAAAACCATACTCACAAGTTGGTATTAAGGGTGACCCATATATCTTTAAAGGAATGAAATTGCAAAAAGATATTGTTACAACAAAAGAATATGAAGAAGCACTGAAAAAATGGCAAAAAGAAAAATTGGAATCAAACGGTAAGTACCAAAAAGAACTAGAAAAGCACATTAAATAAAGCAGAAAACTCTATATCAGACGTGGAATGATATAGAGTTTTTTCTTGCTAGTTTTAGGATTTTCTTGTAAAATAGAAAAAGTGAAGAGAGGTATGAAATGAGTAAGAAAGATAAAAAAATCGAAATTCAAGTAGCAGATGCCAAAGTAAAGGTAGGAAAAGACAGTTTTGAAGGTTATACCTTGACCATTGGTAAAAAAGTTATCGGAGAAATTGCCGAATTAGATGGACAATTTGCCATCATAAAGAATGGGAATGTCGATAGTTTTTATAAAAAATTGGAAAAAGCTGTGGAAATTTTAATTGAAAACTATAATTTAGCAAAATAAGGCTTGTTTTTTTGGAATTTTCATGATATAATAATCCATGTTGATTGTAGGAGAGATAGCGAAGAGGCTAAACGCGGCGGACTGTAAATCCGCTCCTTCGGGTTCGGGGGTTCGAATCCCTCTCTCTCCATTTCATCAATGGGGTATAGCCAAGCGGTAAGGCAAGGGACTTTGACTCCCTCATGCGTTGGTTCGAATCCAGCTACCCCAGTTCTTAGGTAATAATCAAGATAAAAAGCAAAATATCTTAGGGTATTTTATTTTTATAATTGAAAGACGTGAACGATATGAACATGTCCTTGCGGGTGCTTAGGAAAAAAATTATAAGTATGTCAAGTTTAAGAAAAACTTGATTGTTGGAGGATTTTTTAGATGAACGAATTTGAAGATTTGCTAAATAGCGTTAGCCAAGTTGAGACTGGTGATGTTGTTAGTGCTGAAGTATTGACAGTTGATGCGACTCAAGCTAACGTTGCAATCTCTGGAACTGGTGTTGAAGGTGTCTTGACTCTTCGCGAATTGACAAACGATCGCGATGCAGATATCAATGACTTTGTTAAAGTAGGAGAAGTATTGGATGTTCTTGTACTTCGTCAAGTAGTTGGTAAAGATACTGATACAGTTACATACCTTGTATCTAAAAAACGCCTTGAAGCTCGCAAAGCATGGGACAAACTTGTTGGTCGCGAAGAAGAAGTTGTTACTGTTAAAGGAACTCGTGCCGTTAAAGGTGGACTTTCAGTAGAATTTGAAGGTGTTCGTGGATTTATCCCAGCTTCAATGTTGGATACTCGTTTCGTACGTAACACTGAGCGTTTTGTAGGTCAAGAATTTGATGCTAAAATCAAAGAAGTTGACGCTAAAGAAAACCGCTTCATCCTTTCACGTCGTGAAGTTGTTGAAGCAGCTACAGCAGCAGCTCGTGCTGAAGTATTTGGTAAATTGGCTGTTGGTGACGTTGTAACTGGTAAAGTTGCTCGTATCACAAGCTTCGGTGCTTTCATAGACCTTGGTGGTGTTGACGGATTGGTTCACTTGACTGAATTGTCACACGAACGTAACGTATCACCAAAATCAGTTGTAACTGTTGGTGAAGAAATTGAAGTGAAAATCCTTGATCTTAATGAAGAAGAAGGTCGCGTATCACTTTCACTTAAAGCAACAACACCTGGACCATGGGATGGCGTTGAGCAAAAATTGGCTAAAGGTGATGTAGTAGAAGGAACAGTTAAACGTTTGACTGACTTCGGTGCATTTGTTGAAGTATTGCCAGGTATCGATGGACTTGTTCACGTATCACAAATTTCACACAAACGTATTGAAAATCCAAAAGAAGCTCTTAAAGTTGGTCAAGAAGTTCAAGTTAAAGTTCTTGAAGTTAACGCAGATGCAGAGCGTGTATCACTTTCTATCAAAGCTCTTGAAGAGCGTCCAGCTCAAGAAGAAGGACAAAAAGAAGAAAAACGTGCTTCACGTCCACGTCGTCCAAAACGTCAAGAAAAACGTGATTTCGAACTTCCAGAAACACAAACAGGATTCTCAATGGCTGACTTGTTCGGTGATATCGAACTTTAATCAAATTGGAAATTCATAAAATCCTTTGTTTTCTAAACAAGGGATTTTTCTTTTGTCTGTAAGCCTTTTTTGATATAATAGTTCTATGTTAGAATCAGAAAAACAATCACGTTATCAAATGTTAAATGAAGAGTTATCTTTTTTATTGGAAGGTGAAACTAATGTTTTGGCTAATCTTTCCAACGCCAGTGCTCTTTTAAAATCATGCTTTCCTAATACCGTATTTTCAGGCTTTTATTTATTCGATGGAAAGGAATTGATTTTAGGTCCCTTCCAAGGAGGTGTTTCCTGCATTCGTATTGCGCTAGGCAAGGGTGTTTGTGGTGAGGCAGCTCACTTTCAGGAAACTGTTCTAGTTGGAGATGTGACGACTTATCCCAACTATATTTCTTGTGATAGTCGAGCTAAAAGTGAAATTGTCGTGCCCATGATAAAGAATGGTCAATTACTTGGAGTTCTGGACTTGGATTCTTCAGAGATTGATGATTATGACGCTATGGATCGAGATTATTTGGAACAATTTGTCGCTATTTTGCTTGAAAAGACAGAATGGGACTTTACAATGTTTGGGGAGAAAGCCTAATGTATCAAGCACTTTATCGAAAATATAGAAGTCAAAATTTTTCCCAGTTGGTTGGGCAAGAAGTTGTGGCTAAGACTCTTAAACAAGCAGTAGAACAAGAGAAAATAAGTCATGCCTATCTTTTTTCAGGCCCTCGTGGAACGGGAAAAACCAGTGTAGCCAAAATTTTCGCCAAGGCTATGAACTGTCCAAATCAAGTGGGTGGAGAACCTTGTAATAACTGCTATATTTGTCAAGCAGTGACGGACGGTAGTTTAGAAGATGTCATTGAAATGGATGCGGCCTCTAATAATGGGGTGGATGAAATCCGTGAAATTCGTGATAAATCTACCTATGCCCCTAGTCTTGCCCGTTATAAGGTTTATATCATAGATGAGGTTCACATGCTCTCTACAGGCGCTTTTAATGCTCTCCTAAAGACACTGGAAGAGCCAACACAGAATGTGGTCTTTATTTTGGCCACTACTGAATTGCACAAGATTCCTGCCACTATTCTATCCCGTGTGCAACGTTTTGAATTTAAATCGATTAAGACACAGGATATTAAGGAACATATCCACTATATCTTAGAAAAAGAAAATATCTCTTCTGAACCAGAGGCTGTGGAAATTATCGCTAGACGGGCTGAAGGTGGAATGCGGGATGCTCTGTCTATTTTGGATCAAGCCCTGAGTTTAACACAGGGAAACGAGCTGACGACTGCCATCTCTGAAGAAATTACAGGTACCATTAGCCTATCAGCCTTGGATGATTATGTGGCTGCCTTATCTCAACAAGATGTTCCTAAAGCCTTATCTTGCTTAAATCTTCTCTTTGAGAATGGTAAGAGCATGACTCGTTTTGTGACCGACCTTTTACACTATTTAAGAGATTTGTTAATTGTTCAAACAGGCGGAGAAAACACTCATCATAGTCCAGTCTTTGTGGAGAATTTGGCACTTCCTCAAGAAAGTCTGTTTGAAATGATTCGCATAGCGACAGTAAGTTTAGCAGATATTAAGTCTAGTTTGCAGCCCAAGATTTATGCTGAGATGATGACTATCCGTTTGGCAGAGATTAAGCATGAACCGGCTCTTTCAGGGGTGGCTGAAAGTGAAATTTCTGCACTTAGACAGGAAGTTGCCCGTCTCAAACAAGAACTTGCCAATGTTGGAACTGTATCTAAGCCAACAAATCCAGCTCCTAGTCGCCCAGCAACAAGCAAGACAGTCTATCGTGTGGATCGCAATAAAGTTCAATCTATCCTACAAGAGGCCGTTGAAAATCCTGATTTAGCACGTCAAAATCTGATTCGCTTACAGAATGCCTGGGGAGAGGTAATTGAAAGTCTTGGTGGCCCTGATAAAGCTTTGCTGGTTGGTTCTCAACCAGTTGCGGCCAATGAACACCATGCCATTCTTGCTTTTGAGTCTAACTTCAATGCTGGTCAAACCATGAAACGAGATAATCTCAATACCATGTTTGGCAATATTCTCAGTCAGGCAGCAGGTTTTTCACCTGAGATTTTAGCTATTTCCATGGAGGAATGGAAAGAAGTTCGAGCAGCCTTTTCAGCTAAAGCCAAATCTTCTCAAACTGAACAAGAAGCAGAAGAAAGCCTGATTCCAGAAGGATTTGAATTTTTGGCAGATAAAGTGAAGGTAGAGGAAGACTAAAGAAAGATTTCATGATACAATAAGTTTATGAATAGACAACAATTTATTATTATCGCGCTGTTTACAGCTGTTGAGACCTATTTTTTCAATGAAGCCTGGATGACTGGTCGCTATATTATGGCAGCCTTTTGGGCCATTTTGCTCTTTAGAAATTTCCGAGTTAGTTACTTGATGGGCAAGATTGTAGATGTCATTGACCAGCATTTAAAAGGAAAAGACTAGTCCTCAGCTTCTAGACAAAATCAAAGCCTTTTAGGCTTTTTTTTGTTATACTATAAAAGTATATTTATTGACCTTTTACCGTATTTTCTAGGGAAATCAAGTATGTTTCCAGTAAGAACTGTAAAGGCCTTGAAAAAGAAAGGAACTATCATGTCAGTATTAGAGATCAAAGATCTTCACGTTGAGATTGAAGGAAAAGAAATTTTAAAAGGGGTTAACTTGACCCTGAAAACAGGAGAAATCGCCGCTATCATGGGACCAAATGGTACTGGTAAATCAACTCTTTCTGCCGCTATCATGGGAAATCCTAACTATGAGGTTACTAAAGGTGAAGTCTTGTTTGATGGCGTAAACATCCTTGAGTTGGAAGTGGACGAGCGTGCGCGTATGGGACTTTTCCTTGCTATGCAATATCCATCAGAAATTCCTGGAATTACCAATGCTGAGTTTCTTCGTGCAGCCATGAATGCTGGTAAAGAAGACGATGAGAAGATTTCAGTTCGTGAGTTTATCACTAAATTGGATGAGAAGATGGAATTGCTCAACATGAAAGAAGAAATGGCTGAGCGTTACCTTAACGAAGGTTTCTCTGGTGGTGAGAAAAAACGTAATGAGATTCTTCAACTTTTGATGTTGGAACCAACTTTTGCCCTTTTGGATGAGATTGACTCTGGTCTTGATATTGACGCTCTTAAAGTTGTTTCTAAAGGTGTCAATGCTATGCGTGGTGAAGGCTTTGGTGCTATGATTATCACTCACTACCAACGTCTTTTGAACTACATCACGCCTGATGTGGTACACGTCATGATGGAAGGTCGTGTTGTCCTTTCAGGTGGTCCAGAATTGGCTGCGCGTTTGGAACGTGAAGGATACGCAAAACTAGCTGAAGAACTTGGCTACGATTACAAGGAAGAATTGTAATTCCCTCGTATCTTTTAGGAGAAGTAAATGACTAAAGAAAATATTAAACTTTTTTCAGAAATGCACGCTGAACCAAGCTGGTTGGCTGACCTCCGTCAAAAAGCTTTTGACAAGATTGAGACTTTGGAATTACCAGTTATTGAGCGTGTCAAATTCCACCGTTGGAATCTGGGTGATGGAACGATTACAGAAAGTGAGCCATCAGCAAATGTTCCAGATTTCACAGCTCTAGATAATCACATGAAGTTGGTGCAAGTAGGAACTCAAACTGTTTTTGAGCAAATTCCAGTTGAGTTAGCTGAACAGGGTGTCGTCTTTACAGACTTCCACTCAGCTTTAGAAGAAATTCCAGAGCTTATTGAGGAATTCTTCATGTCATCTGTTAAGTATGACGATGACAAGTTGGCAGCTTACCATACAGCTTATTTCAACAGTGGTGCTGTTCTCTACATTCCTGATAATGTTGAAATTAAAGAACCAATAGAAGGAATTTTCTATCAAGACAGCGATAGTGATGTGCCGTTTAACAAGCATATTATGATTATCGCTGGTAAAAATTCTAAGATTAGTTATCTGGAGCGTTTAGAGTCACGCGGTGAAGGAAGTGCCAAAGCAACTGCCAATATCACAGTAGAAGTCATTGCGCGTTCTGGTGCTCAAGTCAAGTTTGCTGCGATCGACCGTCTAGGTGAAAACGTCACTGCCTACATTAGCCGTCGTGGTAAATTAGGTAACGATGCAAGCATTGACTGGGCGATTGGTGTCATGAACGAAGGAAATGTCGTTGCTGACTTTGATAGTGATTTGATTGGAAATGGTAGCCATGCTGACCTGAAAGTTGTAGCTCTTTCAAGTGGCCGTCAGGTACAAGGAATTGATACTCGAGTGACTAACTATGGTTGCAACTCAATCGGAAATATCCTCCAACATGGGGTTATTCTTGAAAAAGCAACCTTAACCTTCAATGGTATTGGCCACATTATCAAGGGTGCCAAGGGAGCAGATGCGCAACAAGAAAGCCGTGTTCTTATGCTGTCAGATCAAGCGCGTTCAGATGCCAATCCAATTCTTTTGATTGACGAAAATGATGTTACTGCAGGTCACGCAGCTTCTATCGGTCAGGTAGATCCAGAAGACATGTACTACCTCATGAGCCGTGGTTTAGATAAGGCGACTGCAGAGCGTTTGGTTGTCCGTGGTTTCCTTGGCTCCGTTATCGTTGAGATTCCAGTCAAAGAAGTTCGTGATGAAATGATTGCAACTATCGAAGAAAAATTGTCAAAACGCTAAGGGGAAGCCTATGTTAGATGTAGAAGTGATTCGTAAGGATTTTCCAATTTTAGACCAGATTGTCAACGATGAACCATTGGTCTATTTGGACAATGCTGCGACGACACAAAAACCACTAGCAGTTCTTGAAACAATCAACCGCTACTATGAGCAGGACAATGCCAATGTTCACCGTGGTGTCCATACTTTAGCAGAACGGGCAACAGCTTCCTATGAAGCTGCTCGTGAAACCGTTCGTAAGTTTATCAATGCAGGTTCTACAAAGGAAGTTCTCTTTACCAGAGGAACGACAACCAGTCTTAACTGGGTGGCGCGCTTTGCAGAGAAAGTCTTGACTGAGGGAGACCAGGTCTTGATTTCTGTCATGGAACACCATTCCAATATCATTCCTTGGCAAGAAACTTGTCGCAAGACAGGAGCTGAACTTGTCTATGTCTATCTCAAGGATGGAACTCTGGATATGGATGATTTGCGAGCTAAATTGACTGATAGAGTCAAGTTTGTCTCCCTTGCTCACGCCTCAAATGTTCTGGGTGTGGTCAATCCAATCAAAGAAATCACTCAATTAGCTCATCAAGTTGGAGCCATTATGGTGGTGGATGGTGCTCAATCTACGCCTCATATGAAGATTGATGTTCAGGACTTGGATGTGGACTTCTTTGCCTTTTCAGGTCACAAGATGGCTGGTCCGACTGGAATCGGTGTTCTTTACGGCAAAGAAAAGTATCTAGAACAAATGTCACCAGTTGAATTCGGTGGTGAGATGATTGATTTCGTCTATGAGCAATCTGCTAGTTGGAAGGAATTGCCTTGGAAATTCGAGGCTGGAACACCTAATATGGCAGGCGCTATCGGACTAGCTGCTGCAGTGGATTATCTGGAAAAGATTGGTATGGATGCCATTGAAGCCCATGAAAAGGAACTGATTGAATACGTCTATCCAAAACTGCAGGCGATTGAAGGATTGACCATTTATGGTTCGCAGGACTTGTCTCAACGTTCAGGTGTCATCGCCTTTAACCTAGGTGATCTTCATCCGCACGACCTTGCGACTGCTTTGGATTATGAAGGAGTGGCTGTTCGAGCAGGTCACCATTGTGCGCAACCCTTGCTTCAGTATTTGGATGTCCCAGCAACAGCTCGTGCAAGTTTTTATATCTACAATACCAAGGCAGATTGCGACAAGCTAGTCGATGCCTTACAAAAGACAAAGGAGTTTTTCAATGGCACTTTCTAAACTGGATAGCCTTTATATGGCAGTGGTAGCGGACCATTCGAAAAATCCACATCACCAAGGGAAGTTAGAAGACGCTGAACAAATCAGTCTCAACAATCCGACCTGTGGGGATGTTATCAACCTCTCTGTCAAGTTTGACTCAGAGGAGCGTTTGGAAGATATTGCTTTTCTAAACTCAGGTTGTACCATCTCAACTGCCTCTGCTAGTATGATGACAGATGCCGTTTTAGGCAAAACCAAACAAGAAATTTTAGAACTTGCGACTATTTTTTCTGAAATGGTTCAAGGACAAAAAGATGAACGCCAAGACCAACTAGGCGATGCAGCTTTCTTGTCAGGTGTTGCCAAATTCCCTCAACGAATTAAGTGTGCAACCCTAGCTTGGAACGCCCTAAAGAAAACAATTGAAAATCAAGAAAATCAGTAAGACAAGTTTCTTTTGTCTTATGAATTAGTAGAAATGAAGAATGAAAGAAAGGATATTATGGCTGAAGAAAGAGTAGAACCAAAACCAATTGACCTTGGTGAATATAAATTTGGTTTCCATGATGATGTAGAGCCTGTCCTATCGACAGGAAAAGGATTGAATGAAGATGTCATTCGTGAACTATCAGCTGCAAAGGGAGAACCTGAGTGGATGCTAGAATTCCGTTTGAAGTCTTATGAAACCTTCAAAAAAATGCCCATGCAAACTTGGGGGGCAGACTTGTCAGAGATTGATTTTGATGATTTGATTTACTATCAAAAACCATCTGATAAGCCAGCTCGTTCATGGGATGAAGTTCCTGAAAAAATCAAAGAAACCTTTGAACGTATCGGGATCCCTGAAGCTGAGCGTGCCTATCTAGCAGGTGCCTCTGCCCAGTATGAGTCAGAAGTGGTTTACCACAATATGAAGGAAGAGTTCCAGAAATTGGGGATTATCTTTACAGATACGGATTCTGCCCTCAAGGAATACCCAGATTTGTTTAAACAATACTTTGCCAAGTTGGTACCGCCGACTGATAACAAGTTGGCAGCCCTCAACTCAGCAGTATGGTCTGGTGGAACCTTTATCTACGTACCAAAAGGGGTCAAGGTAGATATTCCACTTCAAACTTACTTCCGTATAAACAACGAGAATACAGGTCAGTTTGAACGTACTTTGATTATCGTTGATGAGGGAGCAAGTGTCCATTACGTAGAAGGATGTACAGCGCCAACTTATTCAAGTAACAGCTTGCATGCTGCCATCGTAGAAATCTTTGCCTTGGACGGAGCTTATATGCGTTATACGACCATCCAAAACTGGTCTGATAATGTCTATAATTTGGTAACAAAGCGTGCTAAGGCTCAAAAGGATGCCACTGTTGAGTGGATTGATGGGAACTTGGGTGCCAAAACAACCATGAAATACCCATCTGTTTATCTTGATGGAGAAGGAGCGCGTGGTACCATGCTCTCTATCGCCTTTGCTAATGCTGGGCAACATCAGGATACTGGAGCTAAGATGATTCACAACGCTCCACATACAAGCTCGTCTATTGTGTCTAAATCCATCGCTAAAGGTGGAGGAAAGGTTGACTATCGTGGACAAGTAACCTTTAATAAAAACTCTAAAAAATCTGTCTCTCACATCGAGTGTGATACCATTATTATGGATGACTTGTCAGCATCAGATACCATTCCGTTTAACGAAATTCACAACTCACAAGTCGCTTTGGAACACGAAGCTAAGGTATCTAAGATTTCTGAAGAACAACTCTATTACCTCATGAGCCGTGGATTGTCAGAATCTGAGGCAACTGAGATGATTGTAATGGGATTTGTAGAACCCTTTACAAAAGAACTTCCAATGGAATATGCAGTTGAGCTGAACCGTTTGATTAGCTATGAAATGGAAGGATCAGTTGGCTAAGAATATGTAGAATCTGAGCAGGATTTATTCTGTTCGGATTTTTTTGAAAAACTATCTTATAAATATTCACAAAATCTCTTTTATATGATAAAATAAAACAATCATATTTAATGGAGATGAAGTATGAATATTTTTAGAACAAAAGATGTTAGCTTGGGACGTACTGAAATGCACCGTCATTTAAAAGTATGGGATTTGATTTTATTAGGAATCGGTGCCATGGTAGGAACTGGGATTTTTACCATTACAGGAACCGCAGCAGCAACGCTTGCTGGTCCGTCACTGGTTGTATCTATAGTGATTTCTGCCCTGTGTGTTTCTTTATCCGCCCTCTTTTTCGCAGAGTTTGCCTCTCGTGTTCCTGCAACTGGTGGTGCTTATAGTTATTTGTATGCAATTTTGGGTGAATTACCAGCTTGGATTGCTGGTTGGTTGACCATCATGGAGTTCATGACAGCAGTTTCTGGTGTGGCCTCTGGCTGGGCAGCTTATTTTAAAGGCTTGCTCAGTAACTATAGTATTTCAATGCCTCAAGCCTTGAATGGGACCTTTAACCCTGAGCAGGGTACCTATATAGACCTTTTACCTATTTTGGTACTGACACTGGTAACCGGTTTAGTTTTATTAAATTCCAAGGCAGCATTGCGTTTTAATTCGCTTCTAGTCATCTTGAAATTCTCTGCTCTCGCTTTGTTTATTCTAGTTGGTATCTGGTATATTAAACCAGAAAATTGGTCCAACTTTGCTCCCTTTGGTTTTGGTCAAATTTATGGTGGAAGTACTGGAATAATGGCAGGAGCATCTTTGATGTTCTTTGGTTTCCTAGGATTTGAATCTATTTCGATGGCTGTTGATGAAATTCAAAATCCACAAAAGAATGTCCCACGAGGTATTGTTTTGTCTTTGACAATCGTAACGATTCTCTATGCTCTGGTTACATTAGTATTGACAGGGATTGTTCACTACAGCCAACTCAATGTGGATGATGCTGTAGCATTTTCATTGCGAAGTATAGGAATTGGTTGGGCAGCTAATTATGTGTCATTAGTGGCCATTTTGACCCTAATAACAGTATGTATTTCTATGACTTATGCCTTATCGCGTATGATTTACAGTTTAGCACGTGATGGTCTTTTACCTCGAAGTTTTAAGCAATTAAGCAAAACAAGTCGTGTTCCTAAAAATGCGACCATCTTAACTGGAGTTGCTTCTGCAATTGCAGCAGGAGTGTTTCCACTGGCTAGTATTGCAGCCTTTCTAAATATTTGTACGCTTGCTTATCTTATCCTATTGGCTTATGGAATTATAAAACTTAGAAAGGATAAGGGAATGCCTAAAGAAGGAGAATTCAAAACTCCCCTAGTTCCCTTGTTGCCGATTCTCTCGATTCTAATCTGTCTTTCCTTTATGCTTCAATATAGTGTAGAAACATGGATTGCGTTTGGAATTGCTCTTGTAGTTGGACTTGTGATTTACTTTACTTATGGCTATCGTCATTCTACACTTTCTGAATAAAGAAAAAGCTGGAACTTCCCAGCTTTTTGCTTACTCTTTTATATATGTGAAGCCTTCTCCTAGGATTTCATGGGCTTCTGTAATAGTTATAAAGGCTTGAGGATCAATTCGATGAATCATTTCCTTCATTTTCACAATTTCATTTCTTCCGACAATACAGTAAATGATTTTTAAATCTTCTTGACTATAATAACCTTGACCTGAGATGAAAGTAACACCTCTTCCTAGGTCATCATTAATCGCTTTAGCAAGTTGATCAGGACGTTTTGTGATAATCATAAATCCTTTGCCGGCATAGCCTCCTTCACCAATCAAATCAATGACACGAGAAACGATAAAATCAAACAAGAGCGTGTAGGTAACCAATCTCAGATCCTTGAAGATTAGGAGAATAAGCATGAGAATACAAAAATCTAAGATAAAGAGCAGTTTCCCCATGGATATATGAGTGTATTTATTGAGAATGCGAGCTAGAATATCAGTACCACCAGTTGTACCTCCAGCATTAAAGATAATTCCAAGACCAATTCCCAATAGAATCCCAGCTATAAGGGCAGTGATTAGTAAATCACCTTGAAGATCAATATGAAGGGGAATACGTTCAAAAAAGGCTAACCAGGCGGACAAGGCTAAGGTTCCTAGTAAACTAGAATAGAGGGACTTTGCTCCAAAGATTTTCCAAGCTAGTATGAAAAGGGGAATATTAATCAGCAGGTTCATGAGAGAAACAGGGATTTTAAAAAGATAAAAGGTGATAAGGGTAATACCTGTCGCCCCTCCTTCAAAAAGATGATGAGGAACTACAAAATAAGTTAGACCAAAAGCATAAATAGCAGCACCTAGTAAAATGGTTAAAATGGGATAAATTTTTTTAATCATAGGGACCTCTTTTCTTATAAGTAGATTATATCAAATTTTTAAGGAAAATTTGATTGACTCCATTAGGATTTTTAATCTTTTTTTGATATAATTAAAAGTAAGAAAACCAATCTGAATCCTAAAATAGAAAGATTGATACTATGACAAAAATTAAGATTGTAACCGATTCATCTGTTACTATTGAACCTGAACTAGTAAAACAATTAGATATCACTGTTGTTCCGTTATCTGTAATGATTGATAATGTTGTTTATTCGGATGCTGATTTGAAAGAAGAAGGTAAATTTCTTCAGTTGATGCAAGCAAGTAAGAATCTTCCAAAAACAAGCCAGCCCCCTGTAGGTGTCTTTGCTGAAGTTTTTGAAGACCTATGCAAAGATGGTAGCCAGATTCTTGCTATTCATATGTCTCATGCTCTTTCTGGTACTGTAGAAGCGGCACGTCAAGGTGCCAGCCTATCTACTGCCGACGTGACAGTTATTGATAGCTCCTTCACTGATCAAGCCTTGAAATTCCAAGTTGTTGAAGCTGCGAAGTTAGCACAAGAAGGCAAAGACATGGAGGAAATTTTATCTCATGTAGAAGAGGTTAAAAACCACACAGAACTCTATATTGGCGTTTCAACTTTGGAAAATTTAGTAAAAGGTGGACGAATTGGCCGTGTAACTGGATTGTTGAGTTCCCTTCTCAATATCCGTGTTGTCATGCAGATGAAGGATCATGAATTGCAGCCAATCGTTAAAGGTCGTGGAGCTAAAACTTTTAAAAAATGGTTGGATGAGCTGACAAGTTCGCTAACTGAACGTTCTGTAGCAGAGATTGGGATTTCATATTCTGGTAGTGCTGATTGGGCAAAAGAGATGAAAGAAAGCTTACAAGCTTATGTTGAAAAGCCAATTTCAGTTTTGGAAACGGGCTCTATTATTCAAACTCACACGGGTGAGAATGCTTGGGCTATTTTAGTACGTTACCACTCCTAAAAAAATAAATAAAATGGGAAGAAATAGTGTTTTTAACTTGACCTAAAAGGGATTTTAGGATATGATTATATTTGTTAATTAGAAATTAAATTGGAGGAATCATTAACATGGCAAACAAACAAGATTTGATCGCTAAAGTAGCAGAAGCTACAGAATTGACTAAGAAAGACTCAGCAGCAGCAGTTGAAGCTGTATTCGCAGCAGTAACTGAGTACCTTGCAGCTGGTGAAAAAGTTCAATTGATCGGTTTTGGTAACTTTGAAGTTCGTGAGCGTGCTGCACGTAAAGGTCGCAACCCACAAACTGGTAAAGAAATCAAGATTGCAGCTTCTAAAGTTCCAGCGTTCAAAGCTGGTAAAGCTCTTAAAGACGCTGTTAAATAATTTGAGTTTAAAAAGCCTATCATATCAAGCTTTCTAGCTTGGTCAGTAGGCTTTTTTTATGTACAGGGGGCAAAAAAGGGGCAAAACTATAAAATATCTAGCAAATTGAGGATATTATCATCCATCTTCTTTGTAACGTGTGTAGATTTTGTTTATTGTCCTAGAATCAGAATGTCCTAATCTTGCCATAATTACTTTTAGAGTTACGCTATTCTGCTTACGAGAGTATGCCTAAAGATGTGGTAGGTGAGGTGCCTATCAATGGATTCTTCAAGTTGTGTATTTGTTTTCAGATTTAAATCTTCAATAGTTTTTACGATTTTTGGCAGTTTCGCTCGTCATGCAGAATTATATTCGATATACTCAAGGTTCACTGTGTAATCAAGAGACAGGTTTAAGATTAATTTAGATCACTCTGATTTTGAATTTGAAAGATCAAGTTTGATTAGAAAGCGTTGAATGTATTTTATATCGATATAAATCTCAAATGCCTATTTAAAATCATTCATGCTACTAGTAAGAGAGCTGATATAGCTCCCTTAGATTTTTTTGGTAAAAAGTCCATCACTCTTCTAAAAAAGTGAAATTTACTTTAATATATAGCTTAGATACTGCAACAAATGGTCATTATGCTACTATTGTATATGGATGTAATGCTGAAAAGTTGAAGAAATTTAAATGTCGACTGAATAAGACAGATATAGGATAAGAAGAGAGAGCCAGATATGCTTTTATCTTTATATTATCGTGATTCCTTAATTTTAATGGATACAGTAGAAAACGAAATTGTAGAAGTAAAAAATTGAAAAGCAGTTGGAATTTATTGTTAATCTCTGAGATGATGTAACTATTAATGATGTACTGAAATAAACAGATTTGGCAAAAATTATGTCTATCTTTACAGAATTTTTGCTCACTTAGTAGGTGATGTAGAGCCAAAGAGGAAGTGATGGCACTTGAGCAAATTTTCAAACGTTTTTATAGTTTTATCAGGCAAGTTACAGAGGGGCTTCTGGTGTGAGTGTTCGTGATTTTATGGAAGGGACTAATGGAGTCTTGGCAACAATTGAAAAAGTGATAAAGAAGAAGTAATCGATTTAGCTGATTTTGAACTTTAACTTGTCAATGTAGCTATAAGAGAGTATAGTAATGTTAAAAATATGGGGACTATATGGGATAAGCAATTTGTTATACCAGTGAGAGTTGATGAGAGAATTTTAAATAAACTCGATTTTGTATCAACAAAGCCACAATAAGGACGATCAGAAACGATTGGTAAAGGAATAGAGAGGCTCTATAGTGAGCTGGGGAGAAAGATGACTAGAAAAGGATTGATTTAGGCACATATTTGGTTAGGTGTGGCTATTTCTGCCTTAGCACTCTATACCTACACGATTGTTTATATTTTTAATTATGATATAGAAGAAAATGGAAGAAATCTTTGTAACTTTTATTATGTTGGTCATTTATGCACCATTCTTTCCGTTATTTTTGATATCAGTTGGAGTATTATCTTTATTGGTTTGCGTAGAATTAGCTTATCGTAATTTGCAACGATATAAAGAAATTAAAAAGTCCTTTCTTTTTGATAGTACTTTTACAAATAAAAGTCTTAGTAATATAATAGAACTATAGAATGGGAGGTGGAAGAAATGTTTCGAAAAGAAAAAGCACGCAAGAGATTTTACTTTTGGTTTATTATTTTTATCCTTTATCTTTCTTTTGGATTGTATTGTATTTGTACAAATTTTGGAGATACCTTGGGTATGATTTTACTATCACCTTTTATCTTTGCTTCCCTGCCACTCTATGCTTATTTAGTCCTTGGTTTGTTTATCTGGGGGTTCATGAGTCTTGCTATGGATGATGTTATGGATCTTTAGTTAAAGGATAGCTAAGATCGAGAAAGGACACATTTCGTCCTTTCTTTTTTGATAGATATAGTTTTTCTTTTTAAAAGAGTATTTTTTTACAAAAATTCTTGGATATTTTGTTTATTTATGCTACAATGGGAACAATTATTTTTAGGAGGTGCAGTATGTCTTATTTGTTTGAGATATTACCGAGTTTATTGAGCGGTGCAAGCATGACTTTGCAGGTTTTTGCACTGGTCTTGATTTTTTCTATTCCCTTGGGCGTTTTGATTGCCTTTGCCTTGCAAGTCCATTGGAAGCCAATCCATCATCTGATTAACATTTATATCTGGATCATTCGAGGCACACCCTTGCTCTTGCAATTGATCTTTATCTATTATGTGCTCCCAAGCATTGGGATCCGTTTGGATCGTCTTCCTGCGGCCATTATTGCCTTTGTTTTGAATTATGCGGCTTACTTTGCTGAAATCTTCCGTGGAGGGATTGATACCATTCCTAAAGGCCAATATGAGGCTGCTAAGGTTTTGAAGTTTGGTTCTTTTGACACAGTCCGCTATATTATCTTGCCCCAAGTGACCAAGATTGTTCTTCCTAGCGTATTTAACGAAGTCATGAGTTTGGTCAAGGATACTTCCTTGGTCTATGCTCTAGGAATTTCAGATCTTATCTTGGCTAGTCGAACAGCTGCCAACCGTGATGCCAGTCTTGTTCCTATGTTCTTGGCAGGAGCCATTTACTTGATTTTGATTGGTATTGTAACCATTCTTGCCAAAAAAGTTGAGAAGAAATACAGTTACTATAGATAGGAGGCTGCCATGTTAGAATTACGAAATATCAATAAAGGATTTGGTGAAAAGCAAATTTTGTCTAATTTCAGTCTAAAAATTCCTGAAAAGCAAATCCTGGCTATCGTAGGACCTTCTGGTGGAGGTAAGACAACCCTCTTACGTATGCTTGCAGGTCTGGAAACCATTGATTCAGGGCAAATCTTTTATAATGGAGAACCTTTAGAACTGGATGAATTGGAGAAACGAAATCTACTGGGATTTGTATTCCAAGATTTTCAACTGTTTCCTCATTTATCAGTTCTAGACAATTTGACCTTATCTCCTGTGAAAACCATGGGAATGAAGCAGGATGAGGCTGATAAGAAGGCGCGAGGGCTTTTGGAACAGTTAGGACTAGCTGGCCATGCAGACGCCTATCCTTTCTCACTATCTGGTGGGCAAAAGCAACGTGTGGCCTTGGCGCGTGCTATGATGATTGACCCAGAAATCATTGGCTACGATGAACCAACTTCTGCACTTGATCCAGAATTGCGCTTGGAAGTTGAAAAACTGATCTTGCAAAATAGAGAATTAGGGATGACGCAGATTGTCGTTACCCACGATTTACAGTTCGCTGAAAATATTGCAGATCAGATTCTCAAGGTTGAGCCCAAGTAGGAGGTGCCGATGACTAATAAGAAAATTGTCTTGGTGTTGGTTTCGTTCCTGACTCTCTTCTTAACAGCCTGTACTCAGAAGGCTAGTGATCCAAAGCAGGATAACTGGGATAAGTATCAAGAGCAGGGGAGTATAACCATTGGTTTTGATAATACCTTCGTACCTATGGGATTTGAAGAAAAGAATGGTCAATATACAGGATTTGATATTGACTTAGCAGAGGCTGTCTCTGAAAAATTAGGTTTTAAGGTTCAATTTCAGCCAATCGACTGGGATATGAAGGAGACAGAACTGCAAAATGGAACCATAGATGCCATTTGGAATGGCTATTCTGCGACTGATGAACGCCGAGAAAAAGTTGCCTTTAGTATTCCTTATATGGAAAATCAGCAAGTACTAGTTACGAAGAAAAGCAAGCAAATTCGTTCAGTAGAGGATATGAAGGATAAGACCTTGGGAGCTCAAGCAGGTTCCTCTGGTTATTTAGACTTTGAAGCTCAGCCAGACTTACTGAAAAATCGTGTTAAAGACCAGAAGGCCAATCAATACCAGAGTTTCAATGAAGCCTTAATTGATTTGAAAAATGATCGGATTGATGCTTTGTTGATTGACCGAGTGTATGCTAATTATTACCTCCAGTCTGAGGGGATATTAAATGATTACAATGTCTTTTCAGCTGGATTTGAAAGTGAAGCCTTTGCTGTCGGAGTTAGACCAGCTGATAAAAGATTATTAACAGCATTAAACCAGGCCTTTATCGAACTATACCAAGAAGGAAAGTTCCAGGAAATCAGCCAGAAATGGTTTGGAGAAGATGTAGCAACAAAAGAAGTGAAAAGTGGAGATTGAGTTTTTCCTCAGTCTCTTTTTGCATCAAAAAATCCTCTGGCAAGTACCAGAGGATAAGAGTTTATTTCATTGTTGGGAAGAGCAATACGTCACGGATAGTGGTTGTATCAGTTAGGAGCATGCAGAGACGGTCGATACCGATTCCCAAACCACCTGTTGGTGGCATACCATATTCAAGAGCTTCAATGTAATCGTAGTCGATACCTGTTGCCTCATCGTCACCAAGTTCTTTAGCTTTAGCTTGGGCTTCAAAACGGCTAAGTTGGTCGATTGGATCATTCAATTCAGTAAAGGCATTTCCGTACTCTTTGGTCATGATGAAGAGTTCGAAACGGTCAGTAAAGCGTTCGTCTTCAGGATTCTTCTTAGCTAGTGGAGATACAGCTACTGGATGTCCATAGACAAAGGTCGGTTGGATCAAGGTTTCTTCAACAAACTCTTCAAAGAAGGCATTGATAATGTGACCAACTTCAGTGTAGTGTTTCTCAACTGGAACTTTCTTCTCAGCAGCGATAGCTTTAGCTTCTTCCAAAGTCATGTCTTGCCAGAAATCTACCCCAGTAATTTCCTTGATAGCATCCACCATGTGAACACGCTTAAATGGTTCATTGATTTTGATTTCAGTACCTTGATAGTCGACTGGACCATCACCTTTGACTGATTTAGCAGCGTGTTGGATAATACCTTCGGTCAAGTCCATGATGTCTTGGAAGTCTGCATAAGCTTGGTAAACTTCGATAGAAGTAAATTCAGGGTTATGAGTAGCATCCATTCCTTCGTTACGGAAGATACGGCCAATTTCATAGACGCGTTCCATACCACCGACGATAAGGCGTTTCAAGTGAAGCTCAGTCGCGATACGAAGTACCATGTCAATGTTTTGGGCATTGTGGTGGGTGATAAATGGACGGGCAGCAGCACCACCAGCCTCGTTGTGAAGAACAGGTGTTTCCACTTCAAGGAAACCTTTTTGATCAAGGTAACGACGAATTTCAGAGATGATTTTTGAACGAGTGACAAAGCGTTCAAAGCTTTCGCGATTAGAAATTAAGTCTAGGTAACGTTTACGGTAAATTGTTTCAACATCTGTCAAACCGTGGAATTTTTCTGGCAGAGGACGAAGAGCCTTAGACAAGTGTGTGATGTGAGTAGCTTTGATAGAGAGTTCTCCCATATCTGTACGCATGACTTCACCTTCGACACCAAGGAAGTCACCAAGGTCTGCTTTTTTGAAGATTTCGTAGTTTTCTTCACCGACAGCATCCTTACGAACGTAGATCTGGATTTGACCTTCGCGGTCTTGAAGGTGGGCAAAACCTACTTTACCTTTACCACGTTTGGTTACCAAGCGTCCTGCGATAGTAGCTGTTTCGTTTTTATCATGTAATTGTTCTTTATCGAGGTCGGCAAATTTATCTTTTAATTCTTGTGAATTTGCAGTACGTTCAAAGCGTTTTCCGAAAGGATCGATTCCTTGTTCACGGAGCGCAGCCATTTTTTCACGGCGAACGATCTGCTGGTCATTTAGTTCTTCCATATGTTCTGTTGACATGGGATCCTCCTAGTTTTACTCAAAATTGAATACGATGAGTCATTTTTTGCGATACTCCCATTTTATCATAAATAAGCAAGAAATTCACGGATAATCTTTAAAAACTAAAAAGAACTTGACGCTAAAATCAAGTTCTGTTATTGATAGGAAGTATCATTCCAAGTATCGAGAGTAAATGTTTCAAAATCATGGGTTTCTAGAATTGTCAGGCTGGCATTTGCTAGACCGCCATCTTTACGAAGAAGTGGTTCTTTATAACCTAGAAGAGTACGAAGACTGGCAGTAAGATTGGCGCCGTGACCGACAATTAGAATACGCTCAGCTGAACTATCTTTTAATGATTTGATAAATTGGATGGTCCGTTGTGTTGTGCTATAGAGGGATTCGGCTCCAAACATTTGAGTGTCAAATTGAGCAAGATTAGATCGGAAAGCTTTGATTTGTTGCGGGTAAATAGCTTCCAAGGTTGCAATTTTCAAACCTTCTAACTTCCCCAGCTGCCATTCACGGAGATTAGGGACACTTTCTAAAGAACAGGGAGACTTGAGTTGACTTTGGATAATTTCAGCAGATTTGACCGCTCGAGGTAAATCACTTGAATAAATCTGATCGAAAGGAACATCCTTGAGATACTGGCCAAGTTGTTTTAGGGTTTCAATGGATTCAGGAAGAAGGGGAGAATCTCCACTAGCACCTTGAAAACGACCTTCTTGGTTCCAGAGGGTACGACCGTGGCGGACAAAGTAGAGTTTCATTCTTGGCTGCCCTCCAAGATATCTGCAAAGTCAGCCTTTACAAAGCTAGCTAAGTCTTGGGGAGCAACGATAATGCTGTGACCAACTTCCCCTGCAGAGACAATCATTTGATCCAAGTCTAGAGCGATCTTATCGATAAAAATGGGATAATTGTGTTTCTGACGAATTCCGACGGGATTATTGGCTCCATGAATATAACCTGTTGTTTTTTCCAAGTCCTTTTGGGGAATCATGCTCACTTTTTTATTGCCAGAAATTTTGGCTAGTTTCTTTTCAGACAAGTGTTGAGTGATGGGCACAATTCCGATAATCGGTCCTGTTTTATCTCCCAAAAGAGCCAAGGTTTTGAAAATTTGATCTCGTTCATAACCTTGAGGAAGCTCTCCTTCCAGGGCATTGATTTGAATCCCCTGATGTGGGATACCTGCTTTAGACAGGATTTGTTCTACCAATGTTTTTTTGATTTTAACTTTTTTTGCCATTATTTATATTTATCCTCCAATTGACTCATCCAAATACCAAGCCAGATTCCCAGTGCAAAGAAGAAGGCGATGATGACATATCCAACAAGTGAAAGACCTGTGTATTGGATACTTTCAGCGTTTCCTGCATTTGGAATTAAGATCAAAAGGGTACTTGATAGGACGATACCGATGATGAAATGATAGACGCGTGAGTGGTAGTTGTTTAAGGCATAATCCATCAATTTTGAAAAAATAATGAGAGTTGCACCTGCTCCGATTCCAATCGGGAAGAAGGTTCCCAAGAGGTCAAAGGTTTTAAAACCAGTCAACATAGGAGCATAGAGACCCAAAATCAAAAGTAGATTTGATGGACTGAGTCCAGGAACTAATACGCCAAGAGCCAGCAGTGCACCTGCTAGGACGAAATTAAGAAAGCTGGCGCTCAAGGTTCCAACGACAAAATTTAAAGCATAGAGTCCTAATCCAGAAATGATAAAGGTGGTCCAGAACCAAGCTAAATCAATCTTGTCTCGGTCAGATTCTCGAGTTGATTCCTTGAGGAGGCTAGGAACTGTACCAATGATGGCGCCCGCAAAGCTCCATAAGACAAAGACCTGATAATTTTCAAGCAGGTATTCAATCGGGTAAGAAAATAAGCCGATTCCCAGAAGCATACCGATGGCAACTGGAATAAAGTACAAAACATTTTCTTTAAAGTCTTTAAAGGGATGAGCCAGAAAACCAATCATTCGTTCATAAATTCCTAAGATTGCTGCTAGAACCCCTCCGGAAATTCCCGGTAGAATAAATCCAAGAGCAATGACAATCCCTTTAATAACACGTGCTAACCATGAGAGCATATTTTTCCTCCAACTATTTCTATTTCAAAAAATCCTTACTATATTGTATCACAATCAAACACAAAAAGAAAAAGCAAATGATAAACAAATGCTTTTAAGGTTTTAAAAAGAGTTTTCTAAAGGTTTCTTCTTTATTTTTTAGTGAAGAGATGACGTTTATATCCAAATCGTGGTCAAAGCCAGCAATTTTTCCTTTAGAAGTGTACTGGTGAATGTCATAATCTAAATCAGTCTTAGGAGTAGCTTCGTAAAATCCTGAGTCAGAACCATAGGAAGGAATCCAAACAGAGGTAAACTTGTCTGTATCAATACTGTGCTCTTCCATGAAGTAGACCCCAACGTAGATTCCGATATTTTTAGCACCCAGTGATTCAAGCTTTGCTCGGAAGGCTTCAACACCGTCGTTCATATTAGACATGGTTTTTTCTTCCACGTCTAGCCAATAGTAACTTGGACTGTATGGAGAAGAGGCGTTATAGAATACCTCAGCAGCTTTTTCCATCTCCTGGACATTTTTTCCGGCTACATAGGCATAGACACCAACTGGGACATTTCGTTTTTGAAACTCAGTGATATGGGTTTTAAAGGCCTTATCAACACCATTAACATAGGAAGCATCGTTCTCTTTGGACGTTTGAGCACCACTATGGACGCGAACAATAGCTCCAGAAATGTTTTGGGAGAGAGTATCGTAATTGATTTCCTCAGGACGTTGCCAACCAGAAACATCAATCACCGGTTTATCTATATTATGTAGCGCTTGCGTTTCTACTTGCGCGATATTTGACTTTGTTTTTACAGGATGGTCCTCAAAACGAGGGCGATTCAGGATTAAAATGAAAATCATAATCCCAAAAAAACCAAACAAAATAAGCGGATTAATTTTCTTTCTCATATCTCATAATTTTACCTTAAAAATGAAAAAAAAATCAAAAAAAATACTCAAAAAATGGGTTAAGGAAAGGACTTGGGAGCATTTTTTCATTCAAGGGCGCGGAATGATTTGAAATATGGTATAATAAAAGGGAATTTCTAGAGAAAAGAGAAGATTATGTCAAATTATGCCATTATTTTAGCAGCGGGTAAAGGGACTCGCATGAAATCTGATTTGCCAAAAGTGTTGCACAAGGTTGCGGGTATTTCTATGTTGGAACATGTTTTCCGTAGTGTGGGAGCTATCCAACCTGAAAAGACAGTAACAGTTGTAGGACACAAGGCGGAATTGGTTGAGCAGGTCTTGGCTGGACAGACAGAATTTGTGACTCAATCTGAACAGTTGGGTACTGGACATGCAGTTATGATGACAGAGCCTATCTTAGAAGGTTTGTCAGGTTACACCTTGGTTATAGCAGGAGATACTCCTTTAATCACTGGTGAAAGCTTGAAAAACTTGATTGATTTCCACATCAATCATAAGAATGTAGCGACTATCTTGACTGCTGAAACGGATAATCCTTTTGGCTATGGACGAATTGTTCGCAATGACAATGCTGAGGTTCTTCGCATTGTTGAGCAGAAGGATGCTACAGATTTTGAAAAGCAAATCAAGGAAATCAACACTGGAACTTATGTCTTTGATAACGAGCGTTTATTTGAGGCTTTGAAAAATATCAATACCAATAACGCTCAAGGTGAATACTATATTACAGATGTCATTGGCATTTTCCGTGAAGCTGGTGAAAAAGTCGGCGCTTATACTTTGAAAGATTTTGATGAAAGTCTTGGGGTAAATGACCGTGTAGCTCTTGCGACTGCTGAGTCAATCATGCGTCGTCGCATCAATCACCAACACATGGTCAATGGGGTTAGCTTTGTCAATCCAGAAGCAACTTATATCGATATTGATGTTGAGATTGCGCCTGAAGTTCAAATCGAAGCCAATGTTACCTTGAAAGGGCAAACGAAAATTGGTGCTGAGACTGTTTTGACAAATGGTACTTATGTAGTGGACAGCACTATCGGAGCAGGAGCTGTTATTACCAACTCTATGATTGAAGAGAGTAGTGTTGCTGACGGAGTGACAGTCGGACCGTATGCCCACATTCGTCCAGGTTCAAGTCTGGGTGCCCAAGTCCATATTGGTAACTTTGTTGAGGTGAAAGGTTCTTCTATCGGCGAGAATACTAAGGCTGGTCATTTGACTTATATCGGAAACTGTGAAGTGGGTAGCCAGGTTAATTTTGGTGCTGGAACCATTACAGTCAACTATGACGGCAAAAACAAATACAAGACAGTCATTGGAAACAATGTCTTTGTGGGTTCAAATTCAACCATTATTGCCCCAGTTGAGTTGGGTGACAATTCTCTTGTTGGAGCTGGTTCAACTATAACTAAAGACGTGCCAGCAGATGCGATTGCGATTGGTCGTGGACGTCAGGTCAATAAAGACGAATATGCAACACGCCTTCCTCATCATCCTAATAATCAGTAGGAGTCTGTCATGGAATTTGAAGAAAAAACGCTTAGCCGAAAAGAAATCTATCAAGGACCAATTTTTAAACTGGTCCAAGATCAGGTTGAATTACCAGAAGGTAAGGGAATTGCCCAACGTGATTTGATTTTCCACAATGGGGCTGTCTGTGTTTTAGCAGTAACGGATGAACAAAAACTCATCTTGGTCAAGCAGTACCGCAAAGCTATCGAGGCTGTCTCTTACGAAATTCCAGCCGGAAAGTTGGAAGTAGGAGAAAATACAGACCCTGTTGCAGCAGCTCTTCGTGAATTAGAGGAAGAAACAGCCTACACAGGGAAATTAGAACTTTTGTATGACTTTTATTCAGCCATTGGCTTTTGTAATGAAAAATTAAAACTATACCGAGCAAGCGATTTGACGAAAGTGGAAAATCCGCGTCCGCAGGATGAAGATGAGACCTTGGAAGTCCTTGAAGTGAGCTTAGAAGAAGCCAAGGAATTGATCCAATCAGGTCATATCTGTGATGCCAAGACAATTATGGCTGTTCAGTATTGGGAATTGCAGAAAAAATAGAGGAGGTCAGTATGGGTAAACCTTTATTAACGGATGAAATGATTGAAAGGGCTAATAGAGGCGAAAAAATTTCAGGTCCTCCTTTGCTAGATGATGAGGAGACAAAAATTTTACCAACCTCTTCTTCCCGTTTTGGTTATGCCAATCCTAAGGATCATGGTTTTAGCCAGGAAACCTTGAAGATTCAGGTCGAACCGTCTATTCATAAAAGCCGTCGCATTGAAAATACCAAGAGAAATGTCTTCAATTCTAAACTGAATAAAATCTTATTTGCAGTCATCTTTCTCTTAATTTTGCTTGTCTTAGCAATGAAACTTTTGTAATAGAAAAGGAATTGAAATGAAAATAGGAATTATTGCGGCTATGCCAGAAGAACTGGCGTATCTGGTCCAGCATTTAGACAATGCCCAGGAGAAAGTTGTTTTAGGCAATACCTATCACACAGGAACCATTGCTTCTCATAAAGTCGTTCTTGTAGAAAGTGGAATTGGTAAGGTCATGTCTGCTATGAGTGTGGCGATTTTGGCTGATCATTTTCAAGTGGATGCTTTGATTAACACAGGATCAGCTGGGGCAGTAGCAGAAGGTATTGCTGTTGGGGATGTTGTGATTGCTGATAAATTGGCTTATCATGATGTGGATGTCACAGCTTTTGGTTACGCTTATGGACAAATGGCGCAACAACCGCTTTATTTCGAATCAGATAAAACCTTTGTTGCTAAAATCCAAGAGAGTTTATCTCAATTGGACCAGAACTGGCATCTTGGTTTGATTGCTACAGGAGATAGTTTTGTTGCAGGAAATGACAAGATAGAAGTGATTAAGTCCCATTTCCCAGAAGTTTTAGCTGTTGAGATGGAGGGGGCAGCTATTGCTCAGGCAGCGCATGCCCTTAAGCTTCCAGTTTTAGTTATTCGAGCTATGAGTGATAATGCCAACCATGAAGCAAACATCTCTTTTGATGAGTTTATTATCGAAGCTGGACGTCGCTCTGCCCAAGTATTACTAGCTTTTTTGAAGGCCTTAGATTAAGCGAAAATTTGACAGTTTTTCTAGCTTATGATAAGATTTAAGTAAAGAAAAGCTAGAAAACGTTTCAGAGGATATTATGAGTATTGAAATGACCGTCAGTGAGATTGCAGAGGTCTTAGGATTATCTCGCCAAGCAATCAATAACCGTGTCAAAGAATTACCAGAAGAAGACACAGATAAAAATGACAAAGGGGTAACAGTCGTTACCAGAAGTGGCTTGATTAAGCTAGAAGAAATCTATAAAAAAACGATTTTTGAAGATGAGCCTGTCAGTGAAGATGTCAAGCAACGTGAACTGATGGAGATTCTGGTTGATGAGAAGAATGCTGAAATTCTTCGTCTCTATGAACAATTAAAAGCCAAGGATCGTCAGTTATCAGAAAAAGACGAGCAGATGCGTATCAAAGACCGTCAGATTGCTGAGAAAGACAAACAACTCGATCAGCAGCAACAATTGACCCTTCAAGCTATGAAGGATCAAGAAAATCTTAAGCTAGAGCTGGACCAAGCAAAAGAAGAAGTCCAATCAACTAAGAAAGGCTTTTTTGCTCGTTTATTTGGAGGATAATCAAGGAGCTGTTTAGGTTAAATGCTAACCTGATGGCTTCTTTTATTTCTAATAGTATAGTTGCTCAAGTAATACTCAATGAAAATCAAAGAGCAAATTAGGAAACTAGCCGCAGGCTGCTCAAAACACTGTTTTGAGGTTGTGGATAGAACTGACGAAGTCAGTAACATATACCTACGGCAAGGCGACGTTGACGTGGTTTGAATTTGATTTTCGAAGAGTATAAAATAACAGTATAGGAGAGGTAGAAAATGGAACGATTAGAAGATTACATTGCTTTTGACTTAGAATTTAATCAGCATGAAGGACAAACACACTTGATTCAAGTATCGGCAGTGCGTTTTAGAGATGGTCAGGAAATCGATGCCTATGATTCCTATGTTCATACCAATGTGCCTCTAAAAAGTTTTATCAATGGTTTGACTGGGATTACGGCTGAGACCTTAAAAGATGCTCCTCCAGTGGAGAAAGCCATAAAAGAATTCCAAGAATTTGTGGGTTCTTTACCCATGGTAGGTTACAATTCTGCTAAAAGTGATTTGCCTATTCTAGCAGAGCATGGTTTAGACTATAGCCAGCAGTATAAGGTGGATTTGTACGATGAAGCTTTTGAACGTCGTAGTTCAGATTTACATGGTATTGCTAATCTCAAGTTGCAAACTGTTGCCTCATTTCTTGGATTTCAAGGTCAGTCTCATAATAGCTTAGAGGATGCACGTATGACGGCGCGTGTTTACGAGTCCTTTCTAGAGTCGGATCAAGCTAGAGAATTGTTAGGGGCAGAAAGTAGCCTCTCGAATAATCCTTTTGGAGGCTTGGACTTGTCTCAATTATTTGACTAGGAGTACCTATGAAACCTGAAAAACCTAAAAATCTAGGTTTTAAGCAGATATACTTTAATCTAGATAAAATTCTCTTTCTTTTTTTCTTGACTTTCATGATGATTGAGTTTGTCTGGTTACCATCAAATTCTTGGATTGCTGGACTTTTGCTCCGTCAGACAGGCTATCTCTTTCTTTCTTACAATAATATTTTTGCAATTATAACGGGTTCACCCTTTATTAGTCTTGCTTTATTTGTTCTGGTAATTGTTAATTTATTGGTCGCCTATTACCAGATAGGACTTCTCTTTATTGGTGCTCGGCATTTATTATGTCATGAAAAGAGAACCTTGCTAGAGTACAGTCGCAAGGTCTTTCACCAAAGTTTCTTATTTATGAAGCAAGTGACGTTTGCCAAGATAGCCTTTATCTTCTTTTATGTCATGATGCTCTTTCCATTGATTCGAAAGATTTTAAAGATTTATTACCTCAATAAAATCGTCATTCCGGACTTTATCGTTGATTATGTGGAAGACAAGTATTGGCTAGTAGGTATAGTGGTTACTATTCTGGCTTTACTTCTATTTTACATCTCAGTGCGTTTCATGTTTGCCCTACCTCAGCTTTTATTTGAGAAGAAAACAGTCAAAGAAGCAGTCAGATACAGTCTAGAGAAGACAAAAAATCACTCCTGGTTTTATATTTGGAACTTGCTTTGGATTATCGTCAAAACCTACCTATTTTTCATTCTTTTATTGATTCCAATCTTGGCAAGTCAGGCACTGATGGATGGTTTGACCCATAAGGAATCTCTTGTGCTGGGAATTATCAACTTTGTTTTAATAAAGAATTTTCACTATATGGCCTTGACTTATTTTCTCATTAAGTTTGTTTCCTTCTTAACAGGAGAAGAATTAGAAATCACACCAAGGAGAAAGAAAGACCACTGGATGAGATGGGGAGTGATGGGATGTGCTGGTATCTTTTTCGCTCTTGAGGGTTATGTTTATTTAGAAGCTCCAGTTGCCAATAAACCTTTGATTATCTCTCACAGGGGAGTATCTAATAAGAATGGAGTGCAAAATACAGTCCAATCTCTAGAAAGGACAGCCCAACTAGGTCCAGACTTTGTTGAGACGGATGTTCAGGAAACAAAAGATGGTCAGTTTGTCATGATGCATGATGCCAATATCAAGAATCTGACAGGAGTTAATGCCAATCCACAGGATCTAACTTTGAAAGAATTAACCAAACTCGATATTTCAGAAAATGGTTATCATAGCAAGGTGTCCAGTTTTGATGACTATCTCAATAAAGCCAATGAATTGCATCAAAAACTTCTTATTGAGATTAAAACCAGTCGAAAAGATAGCCCAGATATGATGAAACGCTTTATGGAAAAATATGGAACGGTTCTTAAGCAGAATGGTCACCAAATGCAATCCTTGGACTACCATGTGATTGATCAGGTTTTAGCCTACGATCCTCAAATTCCAATCTATTTCATTCTACCTTATAATAGTATTTTTCCAAGAACCAAGGCTACAGGTTATACCATGGAGTATTCAACTTTAGATGAAAATTTTGTCAACAAGCTTTGGAATACGGATCAGAAATTGTACGTTTGGACCATCAATAGTTCAGAGTCCTTTGATAAATCAGTTCATTTGGGAGCAGATGGAATGATAACAGATGACTTGGAAATGATTCAAGATCAGGTTTCCATTGCCCAAGAAGACCCAGAGTATACTGATTTGCTTTTCAAACAGGCTATGGAATTCTTTAATTTTTAGTAAGCAAAAAGAGCCTGAGACAAAATAGTTCTCAACCACAAAAAAGCAACGGCAAATACGTTGCTTTTTTGGAGATAAGGGACTATTGGCCTAGGCTCAGTCTTGAGATAAGGTCCTTAGAAACTCGTATTCTGAGGATTTTATTTTAAATCAGAGGTTGGCTCTCGCCAAGCTTATTTAATATAGAGTTCTTGATTTTTTAGGACAATTTCTCGTACACTTGTAAACTTTTTGAGTTTTTTGATTTCTTCTGGATGAGTGACGAGAGTAATAACATAACCTTCCTTGCCCATACGACCAGTACGGCCAGCACGGTGAGTGTAGGTTTCACTATCTCTAGGAACATCAAAGTTTACGACGCATTCTAGACTATCGATATCAATTCCACGAGCCAAAAGGTCTGTTGCGAGAAGTAGGGTTAGTTGCTTGTCTTTAAACTTTTCTAAGATAACTTTTCTAAATTTAACATTGACATCACTAGCGAGGGAAACAGCTAAGATATCCCGATACTGTAATTTTTCCTCTGCGCTTCCAAGGTCTGATAGGCTGTTAAAGAAGACCAGACCGCGGAAATCCTCCACATGAGCCAGTTTTCGTAGCATATCCACTCTGTGACGTTGATCTACCTGCATGTAGAAGTGTTGGATGTTGTCCAATTTTTGGTTAGAAAGATCAATGGTACGTGTGTTAGGCGCAATTTTTTCTTTGTTAAACTTGGTCGTCGCACTCATATAGACAAGTTGGTGGTCACGAGGTGCGTAGTGAGTAATTTTCTCGACAAAGTGTATCTGAGAATCATCGAGCAATTGGTCAAATTCATCTAGAATGATGGTTTCCACATTCATCATCTTGATTTTTTTTAATTTAATGAGTTCAAAGATACGGCCAGGAGTTCCAATCAGAATTTCTGGTCCTTTTTTTAGACGTTCAATCTGGCGTTTCTGACTCGAACCTGATAAGAAGAGTTGGGCAGTCAAGCCGATAGCTTCTGACCACGTTTTACATACGTCAAAAATCTGTCCAGCAAGCTCCGTATTTGGTGCTAGAATCAAGAGTTGCTGCGCTTTTTTCTTTTGTAGTCTGAGAAGACTTGGTAGAAGGTAAGCTAGGGTCTTACCAGTTCCTGTTGGGCTCACTCCTAGGAGGTTTTCTCCAGCAAGAAGGGGCTCAAATAGTTGAGTTTGAATGGGGGTGAATTCTTGGAAACCGAGTTGGTCACTCAGTTCTTGCCATTCAGTCGGTAGTTTGGTTTTCATTTTTCTGCCTCAAATCTAATGCCAGCAGTCTGGCGCATAGTATATAGTAGCTTATGAACTGAACTTGCATCTTCCAGCCAAGTTTGGTAGAGATTCAGATCTGGTTGCTGGATCATGTGTGCAAATGCAGCGACTTCCTCAGTCATCGTATGAGGAGCCTGTTGGATAGGGAGCTGGACTTGATTTCCTTGGTGGTCTGTAAAAATAGCTGAGCGGATATGCTCGATGGTGTTGAGGGTCAAGGTTCCATCTGTCGTATAAATTTCGCAAGGAAGATTGGAAGTGATGTTTTTCCCAGCTTTTATATGAATTTGAAAGTCAGGGTAGAAGAGGATGCCATCGCCATTTAGGTCAATACTATTGTCAAGCTGTTGTCCTTGATAGGTCGCGTCTTGAGCTTTTCCAAAGAGACGAACGGTAGCGTAGAGGGGATAAATCCCCAAATCCATAAGAGCTCCACCAGCAAAACGGTCTGAAAAGACATTTGGTGTCTGACCAGCCAACAAGTCAGGCATCTTGGAAGAATACTTGGCATAGTTGAAATCTGCTCCCAAAATTTGTTTGTCTGCTAAAAAGTTTTTGATAGTAGTAAAAGCTTCTTCGTGGTAATTACGAGCTGCTTCGAAGATAAAACAGTGATTTTTCTCAGCTGTTTGAACCAAATCCAGCCATTCTTGTGGTTGAGTGACAGCTGGCTTTTCAAGAATGACATGTTTTCCAGCAGATAATGCAACTTTTGCCTGAGCAAAATGCAAGGAGTTTGGACTAGCAATATAGACAACATCAAAGGAGCTCTTGAAGAAGTCCTCTAATTGATCAAAGAGTTGGATATCTTGATAGCGAGAAGCAAAGGTTGCCGCAGTTTCTAGTCTTCTAGAATAGACTGCGACCAGCTTGTATTCTCGACTGGAATGGGCTGCTTCTATGAAGTGGTGGCTGATAGCCCCTGTTCCGATGACACCTAATTTAAGCATAGTTACTCCTTTTCCGATTTCAAATCCTTCTTTCATTATAACATAGATAGACAGGACTATCCAACAGAGGGGAAAAAATTTCAAATAAGCTACTAGGTCTTTTCCAAAGAAAGTGGTACAATAATGAGATGAGTAAATGAAATGGGAGGGAAAATGAGGTTATTACCTATAAGAAAAATATCACGTCAGTCTAAGAGGCTAGCGCTTTTTTTGACTTTTTGTGCAGGATATGTAGATGCCTATACGTTTATTGTGCGAGGGAATACTCTTGTAGCTGGACAAACTGGGAATGTAGTCTTTCTTTCAGTGGGACTCATTCAACAGAATGTGTCAGATGCCAGTGCGAAAGTAATGACCTTGCTAGCTTTTATGATGGGGGTCTTTTTATTAACTGTTTATAAGGAAAAATTGAGAATTGTGAAAAAGCCCATTCTGTCATTGCTTCCTTTAGCAATCTTATCAATCATTATTGGTTTTGTGCCGCAGACTGTAGATAATATCTATCTAGTACCGCCCTTGGCCTTCTGTATGGGATTGGTGACAACTGCTTTTGGAGAAGTGTCGGGTATTGCCTATAATAACGCTTTTATGACAGGGAATATCAAACGGACCATGCTAGCTTTTGGAGATTATTTTAGGACCAAGCACACACCATTTTTACGTGAAGGATTCATATTTGTTAGCCTGCTTAGTAGTTTTGTCCTTGGCGTTGTCTTTTCAGCCTATTTGACGATTTTCTATCATGAAAAGACCATTCTTGGTGTTCCTATTATGATGAGCATCTTTTACCTCAGCATGCTTTTTGCCTCTTGGCGAAAAAAAGTAAAAGAAAAAGCTTCATTTTAGGTGTTATTACTTGTAAGAAAATAGGAGATATGCTATACTTGAAGAGTTGACTATGCACAATCCTGTGCAACCGCACGAACATCGTTGCTTGATTATTCAAGTTTAAGTGGTTCGTCCCACGATACTAGGCGAGTCTTCACAAAAAATTCGGGGAAACCCATAAAAATCATAGGAGGTGCATAATGAGCACATACGCAATTATCAAAACTGGCGGAAAACAAGTTAAAGTTGAAGTTGGTCAAGCAGTTTACGTTGAAAAATTGAACGTTGAAGCTGGTCAAGAAGTTACTTTTAACGAAGTTGTTCTTGTTGGTGGTGAAAACACTGTTGTCGGAACTCCACTTGTTGCTGGAGCTACTGTAGTTGGAACTGTTGAAAAACAAGGAAAACAAAAGAAAGTTGTTACTTACAAGTACAAACCTAAAAAAGGTAGCCATCGTAAACAAGGTCACCGTCAACCATATACAAAAGTTGTCATCAACGCAATCAACGCTTAATTTTAAGGAGAACACATGATACAAGCAGTCTTTGAGAGAGCCGAAGATGGCGAGCTGAGGAGTGCGGAAATTACTGGACACGCCGAGAGTGGCGAATACGGCTTAGATGTCGTGTGTGCATCGGTTTCTACGCTTGCCATTAACTTTATCAATTCTATTGAGAAATTTGCAGGCTATGAACCAATCCTAGAATTAAACGAAGATGAAGGTGGCTATCTGATGGTTGAAATTCCAAAAGATCTTCCTTCACACCAGAGAGAAATGACCCAGTTATTCTTTGAATCATTTTTCTTAGGTATGGCAAACTTATCGGAGAACTCTTCTGAGTTCGTCCAAACCAGAGTTATCACAGAAAACTAACACGGAGGAAAACATTATGTTAAAAATGACTCTTAACAACTTGCAACTTTTCGCCCACAAAAAAGGTGGAGGTTCTACATCAAACGGACGTGATTCACAAGCGAAACGTCTTGGAGCTAAAGCAGCTGACGGACAAACTGTAACAGGTGGATCAATCCTTTACCGTCAACGTGGTACACACATCTATCCAGGTGTAAACGTTGGTCGTGGTGGAGACGATACTTTGTTCGCTAAAGTTGAAGGCGTAGTACGCTTTGAACGTAAAGGACGCGATAAAAAACAAGTTTCTGTTTACCCAATCGCTAAATAAAAAGGTCCAGTGAACCTTTTTATGCCGAGCCTTGAAGTATAAAGGCGAGGAAGCTAGAAACAGCTTAAAATAAGGCTTTCCGAGTTTTCGGAGAGCCTCTTTTTTTGTTTTGATACCCATGATTTTTTTCGTTTTTAGTGTAGATGAATTTTATGAGTGACATTATTTTTCTTCGATGGAAAACTTCTAAAATATGGTATAATGAAAAGATAAAGAAGTTGGGGGTAGAAGATGAACATTCAACAATTACGCTATGTTGTTGCCATTGCCAATAGTGGTACTTTTCGTGAAGCTGCTGAGAAGATGTATGTTAGTCAGCCGAGTCTGTCCATTTCTGTTCGTGATTTGGAAAAAGAGTTGGGTTTTAAGATTTTCCGTCGGACCAGCTCAGGGACTTTCTTGACTCGTCGTGGTATGGAATTCTATGAAAAAGCGCAAGAATTGGTTAAAGGATTTGATATTTTTCAAAATCAGTATGCTAATCCTGAGGAAGAAAAGGATGAATTTTCCATTGCCAGTCAGCACTATGACTTCTTGCCACCAACCATTACGGCCTTTTCAGAGCGCTATCCTGATTACAAAAATTTCCGTATTTTTGAGTCTACTACAGTTCAAATACTTGATGAAGTAGCTCAGGGGCATAGTGAGATTGGAATTATCTACCTCAACAATCAAAATAAAAAGGGGATCATGCAACGGGTTGAAAAGCTAGGCCTTGAGGTCATTGAATTGATTCCCTTTCATACCCATATTTATCTTCGTGAAGGGCATCCTTTAGCCCAGAAAGAGGAATTGGTCATGGAGGATTTAGCTGATTTACCAACGGTTCGTTTTACTCAAGAGAAAGACGAGTACCTTTATTATTCAGAGAATTTTGTTGATACCAGTGCGAGCTCACAGATGTTCAATGTGACAGACCGTGCTACTTTGAATGGTATTTTGGAGCGGACGGACGCCTATGCGACAGGTTCTGGATTTTTAGATAGTGATAGTGTCAATGGCATTACAGTTATTCGCCTCAAGGATAACCTAGATAATCGCATGGTCTATGTCAAACGTGAGGAAGTGGAACTTAGTCAAGCTGGGACTCTCTTCGTAGAAGTCATGCAAGAATATTTTGATCAAAAGAGGAAATCATGAAAAAAAGAGGAATAGTGGCAGTCATTGTACTGCTTTTGATTGGGCTGGATCAGTTAGTCAAATCCTATATCGTCCAGCAGATTCCATTGGGTGAGGTTCGCTCTTGGATTCCCAATTTCGTTAGCTTGACCTATCTGCAAAATCGAGGGGCAGCCTTTTCTATCTTACAAGATCAGCAGTTGTTATTTGCTGTCATTACTCTGGTTGTCGTGGTAGGTGCCATCTGGTATCTACATAAACACATGGAGGACTCACTTTGGATGGTCTTGGGTTTGACTTTGATCATTGCAGGTGGTCTTGGAAATTTTATTGACAGGGTGAGTCAGGGCTTTGTTGTGGATATGTTTCATGTGGACTTTATCAATTTTGCAATTTTCAATGTGGCAGATAGCTATCTGACGGTTGGAGTGATTATTTTATTGATTGCAATGCTAAAAGAGGAAATAAATGGAAATTAAAATTGAAACTGGTGGCCTGCGTTTGGATAAGGCTTTGTCAGATTTGACAGAATTATCACGTAGTCTCGCGAATGAACAAATCAAATCAGGCCAGGTCTTGGTCAATGGTCAAGTCAAGAAAGCTAAATACACTGTCCAAGAGGGCGATGTCGTCACTTACCATGTGCCAGAGCCGGAGGTCTTAGAGTATGTGGCTGAGAATCTTCCGTTAGAAATCATCTACCAAGATGAGGATGTGGCTGTCGTTAACAAACCTCAGGGGATGGTTGTGCATCCGAGTGCTGGTCATACTTGTGGAACTCTGGTAAATGCCCTCATGTACCATATCAAGGACTTGTCGGGTATCAATGGGGTTCTGCGTCCAGGAATTGTTCACCGTATTGATAAGGATACGTCAGGCCTTCTCATGATTGCTAAAAACGATGAGGCGCATCTAGCACTTGCCCAAGAACTGAAGGATAAAAAGTCTCTCCGCAAATATTGGGCGATTGTTCATGGAAATCTGCCTAATGATCGTGGTGTCATTGAAGCTCCGATTGGCCGTAGTGAAAAAGACCGTAAGAAACAGGCTGTGACTGCTAAAGGGAAGCCTGCAGTGACACGTTTTCAAGTCTTGGAACGCTTTGGTGATTATAGTTTAGTGGAGCTGCAGTTGGAAACAGGCCGCACCCATCAAATCCGTGTTCACATGGCTTATATTGGCCATCCAGTCGCTGGGGATGAAGTATATGGTCCTCGCAAGACTTTGAAAGGACATGGACAATTTCTTCATGCCAAGACTCTAGGATTTACGCATCCACGAACAGGTGAGACCTTGGAATTTACAGCAGATATCCCAGAGATTTTTAAGGAAACCTTGGAGAGATTGAGAAAGAATTAGATTTGATAAAAGGTTGAGATGACTTGTCTCGACCTTTTTCCTATCAACTCTTTTCTATTTCCTGCCATTCATGTTATAATGGATAAATATGAAGAATCGGAGTGAGACTATGAAATTCAAACGGATTGTCTTTAAGGTGGGGACTTCTTCTCTGACGAATGAGGATGGAAGTTTATCACGTAGTAAAGTAAAAGCTATTACCCAACAGTTGGCTATGCTGCACGAGGCTGGTCATGAATTGATTTTGGTGTCGTCAGGTGCCATTGCGGCTGGTTTTGGGGCCTTAGGATTTAAAAAGCGTCCGACTAAGATTGCTGATAAACAGGCTTCAGCAGCGGTAGGACAAGGACTTTTGTTGGAAGAATACACGACCAATCTTCTCTTGCGCCAAATCGTTTCTGCACAAATTTTGCTGACTCAGGATGATTTTGTGGATAAGCGCCGTTATAAAAATGCCCATCAGGCTTTGTCGGTTTTACTCAACCGTGGCGCGATTCCTATTATCAATGAGAATGACAGTGTCGTTATTGATGAGCTCAAGGTCGGGGACAATGACACTCTAAGTGCTCAGGTAGCAGCCATGGTCCAAGCAGACCTTTTGGTCCTCTTGACAGACGTAGACGGTCTCTATACTGGAAATCCTAATTCAGACCCAAGAGCCAAACGCTTGGAGAAAATCGAGACTATCAATCGTGAGATTATTGATATGGCCGGTGGAGCTGGCTCTTCAAACGGAACTGGGGGCATGCTAACAAAAATCAAAGCTGCCACTATTGCGACAGAATCAGGAGTTCCTGTTTATATCTGCTCATCCTTGAAGTCAGATGCCATGATTGAGGCAGCTGAGGAGACCAAGGATGGTTCCTACTTTGTTGCTCAAGAGAAGGGACTTCGTACCCAGAAACAATGGCTGGCCTTTTATGCTCAGAGTCAAGGTTCTATTTGGGTTGATAAAGGTGCTGCAGAAGCTCTCTCTCAACATGGCAAGAGTCTCCTTTTATCTGGTATTGTTGACGCAGAAGGAGCCTTTTCTTACGGTGATATCGTGACAGTATTTGACAAGGAAAGTGGAAAATCACTTGGAAAAGGGCGTGTGCAATTTGGTGCATCTGCTTTGGAGGATATGTTGCGTTCTCAAAAAGCCAAGGGAGTCTTGATTCACCGTGATGACTGGATTTCCATTACTCCTGAAATCCAACTACTCTTTACAGAATTTTAGAGGTAAACTATGGTAAGTACACAAGAACAATTTGAACAGGTACAGGCTGTTAAAAAATCGATCAACACAGCTAGTGAAGAGGTGAAAAACCAAGCCTTGCTAGCCATGGCTGATCACTTATTAGCAGCTACTGAGGAGATTTTAGTGGCAAATGCCCTCGATATGGAAGTGGCCAAGGGTAAAATCTCAGATGTGATGCTGGATCGTCTTTATTTGGATGCAAGTCGTATAGAAGCGATGGCAACTGGGATTCGTGAAGTGGTTGCTTTACCAGATCCAATCGGTGAAGTTTTAGAAACCAATCAGCTTGAAAATGGTTTGGTTATCACAAAGAAACGGGTGGCTATGGGGGTTATCGGTATTATCTATGAAAGCCGTCCAAATGTGACGTCTGATGCGGCTGCTTTGGCTCTTAAAAGTGGAAATGCAGTTGTTCTTCGTAGTGGTAAGGATGCCTATCAAACAGCCTATGCCATTGTCACAGCTTTGAAGAAGGGCTTGGAGACGACTACTATTCATCCAGATGTGATTCAACTAGTGGAAGATACCAGCCGTGAAAGCAGCTATGCCATGATGAAGGCAAAGGGCTATCTAGACCTTCTCATTCCTCGTGGAGGAGCTGGTTTGATCAATGCTGTGGTTGAAAATGCTATCGTACCTGTTATCGAGACAGGAACTGGGATTGTCCATGTCTATGTGGATAAGGATGCAGACGAAGACAAGGCACTGTCTATCATCAACAATGCTAAAACCAGTCGTCCTTCTGTTTGTAATGCCATGGAGGTTCTGCTGGTTCATGAAGACAAAGCAGCAAGCTTCCTTCCTCGTTTGGAGAAAGTGCTAGTTGCAGATCGAAAAGAAGCTGGACTGGAACCAATTCAATTCCGCTTGGATGAAAAAGCAAGTCAGTTTGTTTCAGGTCACGCAGCTGAGGCCCAAGACTTTGACACCGAGTTCTTAGACTATGTATTAGCTATTAAGGTTGTGAGCAGTTTAGAAGAAGCGGTTGCCCATATTGAGGCTCACAGTACCCATCATTCGGATGCTATTGTGACGGAAAATGCTGAAGCTGCAGCTTACTTTACAGATCAAGTGGACTCTGCAGCGGTTTATATCAATGCCTCAACTCGTTTTACCGATGGTGGCCAATTTGGTCTGGGTTGTGAAATGGGGATTTCTACTCAGAAATTGCACGCGCGTGGTCCAATGGGCTTGAAGGAGTTGACTAGCTACAAGTATGTGGTTACTGGTGACGGACAGATAAGGGAGTAAGAGATGAAGATTGGATTTATCGGTTTGGGGAATATGGGAGCTAGTTTAGCCAAGGCTGTTTTGCAGGCTAAGACGGGTGATGACCTTCTCCTTGCCAATCGTAGTCAAGCCAAGGTGGATGCTTTCATTGCAGACTTTGGTGGTCAGGCTTCTAGCAATGAAGAAATTTTCGCAGAAGCAGATGTGATTTTTCTAGGAGTGAAGCCTGCTCAGTTCTCAGACTTGCTTTCTCAATACCAGACCATCCTTGAAAAAAGAGAAAGTCTTCTTTTGATTTCGATGGCAGCTGGATTGACATTAGAAAAACTTGCTAGTCTTATCCCAAGTCAACACCGAATTATTCGTATGATGCCTAATACCCCTGCTTCTATCGGACAAGGAGTGATTAGTTATGCCTTGTCTTCTAATTGCAGGGCTGAGGACAGTGAGCTCTTTTGTCAGCTTTTAACTAAGGCTGGTCTCTTGGTTGAACTTGGGGAAGGCTTAATCGATGCAGCGACAGGTCTTGCAGGGTGTGGACCAGCCTTTGTCTATCTCTTTATTGAGGCCTTGGCAGATGCAGGTGTTCAGACAGGATTACCACGAGAAATAGCATTGAAAATGGCAGCTCAAACTGTGGTAGGAGCTGGTCAATTGGTCCTAGAAACCCAAGAGCATCCTGGAGTATTGAAAGACCAAGTCTGTAGCCCAGGCGGTTCGACTATCGCTGGTGTAGCAAGCCTAGAAGCACATGCTTTTCGAGGAACAGTCATGGATGCAGTTGGTCAAGCCTACAAACGAACACAAGAATTAGGTAAATAAGAGGTAGTTTTATCTGCCTCTTTTATGGTGGTTGAAATGAGAAGAAAAAAAGATTGTCACAAACCCTCATTTTTTTGATAGAATAGAAGTAGTAAAAAAGAAATGAGTTAGACATGTCAAAAGGATTTTTAGTCTCTCTTGAGGGACCAGAGGGAGCAGGAAAGACCAGTGTTTTAGAGGCTATGCTCCCAATTTTAGAGAAAAAAGGGGTAGAAGTGCTGACGACTCGTGAACCTGGTGGAGTCTTAATCGGGGAGAAGATTCGTCAAGTGATTTTGGATCCAAGTCATACTCAGATGGATTCTAAAACAGAGCTCCTTCTCTATATTGCTAGTCGCAGACAGCACTTGGTGGAAAAAGTTCTTCCAGCACTTGAAGCTGGTAAGTTGGTCATTATGGACCGCTTCATCGATAGTTCTGTTGCCTATCAGGGATTTGGTCGTGGCTTAGATATTGACGCCATTGACTGGCTCAATCAGTTTGCGACAGATGGCCTTAAACCTGATTTGACACTCTATTTTGACATCGAGGTGGAAGAAGGACTGGCTCGCATTGCTGCTAATAGCAATCGCGAGGTCAATCGTTTGGACTTGGAAGGGTTGGACTTGCATAAAAAAGTCCGTAAAGGCTATCTTGCTCTCCTGGAAAAAGAAGAAAATCGCATTGTCAAGATTGATGCTAGCCTTCCATTGGAGGAGGTTGTGGAAAATACCGAGACTGTCTTGTTTGACAGAATGGGCTTGGCCAAATGAAACAAGATCAACTAAAGGCTTGGCAACCAGATCAGTTTGACCGCTTTGTCCGTATCCTAGAACAAGACCAGCTCAATCATGCCTACCTCTTTTCAGGTTTCTTTGGAAGCTTGGAAATGGCTCAATTTTTAGCTAAGAGCCTCTTTTGTACGGATAAAGTAGGCGTTTTACCATGTGAGAAATGCCGAAATTGCAAGCTGATAGAACAGGAAGAATTTCCCGATGTCACCTTGATTAAGCCAGTCAATCAGGTTATTAAGACAGAACGCATTCGAGAATTGGTGGGTCAGTTTTCCCAAGCAGGGATTGAAAGCCAACAACAGGTCTTTATTATCGAGCAAGCTGAGAAAATGCATCCTAATGCAACTAATTCTCTGCTCAAGGTCATCGAAGAACCCCAGAGTGAGGTTTATATTTTCTTCTTGACTAGCGATGAGGAAAAGATTTTACCGACAATCCGAAGTCGGACGCAAATTTTTCACTTTAAAAAGCAAGAAGAAAAACTTATCCATCAATTAGAACAAGCAGGTCTGGTCAAGAAAAAAGCAACTCTCCTAGCTCAGTTTAGTCAATCGCGAGCTGAAGCAGAAAAGTTAGCTAATCAGGCAAGTTTTTGGACCTTGGTTGATGAAAGTGAACGCCTGCTGACTTGGTTAGTAGCTAAGAAAAAAGAAAGTTATCTTCAAGTAGCCAAATTAGCTAGCTTGGTAGATGACAAGGAAAAACAAGATCAGGTTTTACGGATTCTTGAAGTCCTCTGTGGGCAGGACCTCCTGCAAGCAAGAGTACGAATGATTTTACAAGATTTGTTAGAAGCTAGAAGAATGTGGCAGGCTAATGTCAGCTTTCAAAATGCCATGGAATATCTGGTCTTGAAAGAAATATAAACTCAAAAATGAATGATAAAGAAAGGAAAGGGCTGGTTTATGGACAAAAAAGAATTATTTGACGCGCTAGATGATTTTTCCCAACAGTTATTGGTAACCTTGGCCGATGTGGAAGCCATCAAGAAAAATCTCAAGAGCCTGGTAGAGGAAAATACAGCTCTTCGCTTGGAAAATAGTAAGTTGCGCGAACGCTTGGGTGAGGTGGAAGCAGATGCTCCTGTCAAGGCTAAGCATGTTCGTGAAAGTGTCCGTCGCATTTACCGGGATGGATTTCACGTTTGTAATGATTTTTATGGACAACGTCGAGAGCAGGATGAGGAATGTATGTTCTGTGACGAGTTGTTATACAGGGAGTAGGCATGCAGATTCAAAAAAGTTTTAAGGGGCAGTCTCCCTATGGCAAGCTGTACCTAGTGGCAACGCCGATTGGCAATCTAGATGATATGACCTTTCGAGCTATTCAGACCTTGAAAGAAGTGGACTGGATTGCTGCTGAGGACACGCGCAATACAGGTCTATTGCTCAAGCATTTTGACATTTCTACCAAGCAAATCAGTTTTCATGAGCACAATGCCAAGGAAAAGATTCCTGATTTGATTGGTTTCCTGAAAGCAGGACAAAGCATTGCTCAGGTATCCGACGCGGGTCTGCCTAGCATCTCAGACCCTGGTCATGATTTGGTTAAGGCAGCCATTGAGGAAGATATTGCTGTTATCACAGTTCCAGGTGCCTCTGCAGGAATTTCTGCCTTGATTGCCAGTGGTTTAGCGCCACAGCCACATATCTTTTACGGCTTTTTACCGAGAAAATCAGGCCAGCAAAAGCAATTTTTCGACTCGAAAAAAGACTATCCTGAAACTCAGATTTTCTATGAATCGCCCCATCGTGTGGCAGATACGTTGGAAAATATGCTAGAAGTCTATGGTGACCGCTCGGTGGTCTTGGTTAGAGAATTGACCAAAATCTATGAAGAATACCAAAGAGGTACCATTTCTGAATTGCTGGAAAGTGTCGCTGCAACGCCACTCAAGGGCGAATGCCTTCTCATTGTTGAAGGTGCCAGCCAAGATGTGGAGGAAAAAGATGAGGAGGACTTGTTCTTAGAAATCCAAGCCCGCATCCAACATGGTATGAAGAAAAATCAAGCCATTAAGGAAGTAGCAAAGATTTACCAGTGGAATAAAAGCCAGCTTTACGCTGCCTACCACGAATGGGAAGAAAATCAAGAAAATGACTAAACAGGGAAGTTTGCCTTCTTCCCTTTTTTTGTTATACTAGTAGAAGAAAAAAATAGAAAGATTTGTGGGAGTGAAAAAGTCCGGGGGACTTTTTCAGCCTGAGCCAAGAAATTCGAGAGCGAGGAAAGTCCTGTGGACTTTTTCAGCCTGAGTCAGGAAATTCGAAAGCGAAGTAAGTCCTGTGGACTTTTTCAGCCTGAGCCAGGAAATTCGAAAGCGAAGTAAGTCCTGTGGACTTTTTCAGCCTGAGCCAAGAAACTCGAGAGCGAAGTAAGTCCTGTGGACTTTTTCAGCCTGAGCTAAGAAATTCGAAAACTCTTAAGTTTGATTGGCTTTTTCAATGTGAAGCTTGTCTTCACACTCCCAAAGAGGTATTAGTGTCGTGTCTCAATCTTATATCAATGTTATCGGTGCTGGTTTGGCAGGTTCTGAAGCAGCCTACCAAATCGCAGAACGTGGTATTCCAGTTAAACTCTATGAAATGCGTGGTGTCAAGTCAACACCCCAGCACAAAACAGACAATTTTGCAGAGTTGGTTTGTTCCAATTCTTTGCGTGGGGATGCTTTGACAAATGCAGTTGGTCTTCTCAAGGAAGAAATGCGTCGCTTGGGTTCTGTTATCTTAGAATCTGCTGAAGTAACCCGTGTTCCTGCAGGTGGAGCTCTTGCAGTGGACCGTGAAGGTTTCTCCCAAATGGTAACCGAAAAAGTTGCCAACCACCCCTTGATTGAAGTGGTTCGTGATGAAATTACAGAATTGCCGACAGATGTTATTACAGTTGTGGCGACTGGTCCCTTGACCAGTGATGCTTTGGCTGAAAAGATTCATGCCCTTAATGATGGCGATGGTTTCTATTTCTACGATGCGGCAGCGCCTATTATCGACGTCAATACCATCGATATGAGCAAGGTCTATCTCAAGTCTCGTTATGATAAGGGAGAAGCCGCTTATCTCAACGCTCCAATGACCAAGCAAGAATTTATGGATTTCCATGAAGCCTTAGTCAATGCGGAAGAAGCTCCGCTTAATTCTTTCGAAAAAGAAAAGTATTTTGAAGGCTGTATGCCTATCGAAGTCATGGCAAAACGTGGCATTAAAACCATGCTTTATGGTCCTATGAAACCAGTCGGTCTGGAGTATCCAGATGACTACACAGGACCTCGTGATGGAGACTTCAAAACACCTTATGCGGTGGTCCAGCTTCGTCAGGATAATGCGGCTGGTAGCCTCTACAATATCGTTGGTTTCCAGACCCACCTCAAATGGGGAGAGCAAAAGCGAGTCTTTCAAATGATTCCAGGTCTTGAAAATGCGGAGTTTGTTCGTTATGGTGTTATGCACCGCAATTCTTACATGGATTCACCAAATCTTCTGGAGCAGACCTATCGTTCTAAGAAACAACCAAACCTCTTCTTTGCTGGTCAGATGACGGGTGTGGAAGGCTATGTTGAATCAGCAGCGTCAGGATTAGTTGCGGGAATTAACGCGGCTCGTCTTTTCAAGGGAGAAAGTGAGGCTATTTTCCCAGAAACAACAGCGATTGGAAGTCTGGCTCATTACATCACCCATGCGGACAGCAAACATTTCCAACCAATGAATGTCAATTTCGGAATTATCAAGGAGTTAGAAGGCGAACGTATTCGTGATAAGAAGGCTCGTTATGAAAAAATTGCTGAGCGTGCCCTCAGTGACTTAGAGGAATTTTTAACTGTCTAATTTTTTTGAAAGAATTGCTCATGATACTATAAAAATCTTAGAAATTGTGATAAAATAGGTAGGATAAAAAAAGGAGAGTGAAAATGGCGAATCCCAAGTATAAACGTATTTTAATCAAGTTATCAGGTGAAGCCCTTGCCGGTGAACGAGGCGTAGGGATTGATATCCAAACAGTTCAAACAATCGCAAAAGAGATTCAAGAAGTTCATAGCTTAGGTATCGAAATTGCCCTTGTTATTGGTGGAGGAAATCTCTGGCGTGGAGAACCTGCAGCAGAAGCAGGTATGGACCGCGTTCAGGCAGATTACACAGGAATGCTTGGGACTGTTATGAATGCTCTTGTGATGGCAGATTCATTGCAACAAGTTGGGGTTGATACACGTGTGCAAACAGCTATTGCCATGCAACAAGTGGCAGAGCCTTATGTCCGTGGACGTGCCCTTCGTCATCTTGAAAAAGGCCGTATCGTTATTTTTGGTGCTGGAATTGGTTCACCTTACTTCTCAACAGATACAACAGCGGCTCTTCGTGCAGCTGAAATCGAAGCGGATGCTATCCTTATGGCTAAAAATGGCGTAGATGGTGTTTACAATGCCGATCCTAAGAAGGACAAGACAGCTGTTAAATTTGAAGAATTGACCCACCGTGACGTTATCAATAAAGGTCTCCGTATCATGGACTCAACAGCTTCAACCCTCTCAATGGATAACGACATTGACTTGGTTGTCTTCAACATGAACCAACCAGGCAACATCAAACGTGTCGTATTTGGTGAAAATATCGGAACAACAGTTTCAAATAATATCTAAGAAAAGGAATAAGAAAGATTATGGCTAACGCAATTATTGAAAAAGCTAAAGAGAGAATGACCCAGTCTCACCAATCACTTGCTCGTGAATTTGGTGGTATCCGTGCTGGTCGTGCCAATGCAAGCTTGCTGGACCGTGTACATGTAGAATACTACGGAGTAGAAACTCCTCTTAACCAAATCGCTTCAATTACGATTCCAGAAGCGCGTGTTTTGTTGGTGACACCATTTGACAAGTCTTCATTGAAAGACATCGAACGTGCCTTGAATGCCTCTGATCTTGGTATCACACCAGCTAACGACGGTTCTGTTATTCGTTTGGTTATCCCTGCTCTTACAGAAGAAACTCGTCGTGACCTTGCTAAAGAAGTGAAGAAGGTCGGAGAAAATGCTAAAGTGGCTGTCCGAAATATCCGTCGTGATGCTATGGACGAAGCTAAGAAACAAGAAAAAGCAAAAGAAATCACTGAAGACGAATTGAAAACTCTTGAAAAAGATATTCAAAAAGTAACAGACGATGCTGTCAAACACATCGACGACATGACTGCCAATAAAGAAAAAGAACTTTTGGAAGTCTAAAAATAAACAGAAAAACTCAGTTGGCATTGCTGGCTGAGTTTTATTCGAAAGAAGGAAATATGAATACAAATCTTGCAAGTTTTATCGTTGGACTCATCATCGATGAAAACGACCGTTTTTACTTTGTGCAAAAGGATGGCCAGACCTATGCTCTTGCTAAGGAAGAAGGCCAACATACAGTAGGGGATACGGTCAAAGGTTTTGCCTACACGGATATGAAGCAAAAACTCCGCCTGACCACTCTAGAAGTGACTGCCACTCAGGACCAATTTGGTTGGGGAACTGTAACGGAAGTTCGTAAAGACTTGGGTGTCTTTGTGGATACAGGCCTTCCTGACAAGGAAATCGTTGTGTCACTCGATATTCTCCCTGAGCTCAAGGAACTCTGGCCTAAGAAGGGCGACCAACTCTACATCCGTCTTGAAGTGGACAAGAAAGACCGCATCTGGGGACTCTTGGCTTATCAAGAAGACTTCCAACGTCTAGCTCGTCCTGCTTACAACAACATGCAGAACCAAAACTGGCCAGCCATTGTATACCGTCTCAAGCTATCAGGAACTTTTGTTTACCTGCCAGAAAATAACATGCTTGGCTTTATCCATCCTAGCGAGCGCTATGCAGAGCCACGTTTGGGTCAAGTGTTGGATGCGCGTGTCATTGGTTTCCGCGAAGTGGACCGTACCTTGAACCTATCCCTCAAACCACGTTCTTTTGAAATGTTGGAAAATGATGCCCAGATGATTTTGACCTACTTGGAAAGTAATGGCGGTTTCATGACCTTAAATGATAAGTCATCTCCAGACGACATCAAGGCAACCTTTGGCATTTCTAAAGGTCAGTTCAAGAAAGCACTCGGTGGTTTGATGAAGGCTGGCAAAATCAAGCAAGACCAGTTTGGTACAGAGTTGATTTAGGTCTTATAGACATGAAAAAGAAACTTGAAGAAATGAGTTTAGAGGAACTCTGGCAACTTTTTCCTATTTTTCTAGTAGAGTACAAGTCAGAGTGGAAAGACTGGTATGAATTGGAGAAAACAAGTCTTAAAAAAATATTGGGTGCAAATGTTATTAAAAGAATAGAACATATCGGTAGCACTGCTATCCCTAATATTTGGGCCAAAAATATCGTTGATATTCTGCTAGAAGTAGGTAGAATAGAGGATTTAGCAAGAGTTAGGGATTTATTGGTGAAGAATGATTGGCTAGTGATGTCGGAGAGTCCTAACAGGATTTCGCTAAATAAAGGATATACAGAGCAGGGATTTGCTGAGAAAGTTTTTCATTTACATTTGCGAATGACGGGAGATCATGACGAGATTTATTTTAGAGATTATCTCTGCCAGCATCCAGACATTGCCCAAGCGTATCAGGAATTAAAACTCAGTTTGTGGAAACAATTTGAACACAATCGAGACGCCTATACTGATGCGAAAACGGATTTTATAAACCACTATGTGTCAGAGGCTAAGTCCAGTAATTTTTAAAAATCAGAAAAGTTTCATCAAAAACGTCTTGATAGGAGAAAGAATTGAGAAAATCATTTTACACTTGGCTCATGACCGAGCGCAATCCTAAAAGTAATAGTCCCAAGGCTATCTTGGCAGACCTCGCTTTTGAAGAATCAGCCTTTCCAAAACATACAGATGATTTTGATGAGGTGAGTCGCTTTTTGGAAGAACATGCCAGTTTCTCTTTTAACCTAGGAGACTTTGACGTTATTTGGCAAGAATACTTAGAACACTAGCATGATTCACTGGGTTTGGGCTAGTAATTTCTCCATCCCTTTGCTATAATAAAAAGAAATAAAAGGATTAGAGAGGTTCTTTATTTGAAGGAACATTCAATAGACATTCAACTGAGTCATCCAGATGACCTGTTTCATCTTTTTGGTTCCAATGAGCGTCATCTTCGTTTGATGGAAGAAGAGCTTGATGTGGTTATTCATGCCCGTACGGAGATTGTGCAGGTTTTGGGAGAAGAGGCTGCCTGTGAGGAAGCTCGTCAGGTTATTCAGGCTCTCATGGTCTTGGTGAATCGTGGGATGACCGTTGGCACGCCAGATGTGGTGACTGCGATTAGCATGGTCAAAAACGATGAAATTGACAAGTTTGTCGCCCTTTATGAAGAAGAAATTATCAAGGACAATACAGGGAAGCCTATTCGCGTCAAAACCTTGGGTCAAAAGCTTTATGTGGACAGTGTTAAACAGCACGATGTGACCTTTGGAATTGGGCCTGCAGGGACAGGGAAGACCTTTCTTGCAGTGACCTTGGCAGTGACTGCCCTTAAACGTGGTCAGGTTAAGCGGATTATATTGACACGTCCAGCGGTGGAGGCAGGAGAGAGTCTAGGTTTTCTTCCAGGTGATCTTAAGGAGAAGGTGGATCCTTACCTTCGACCTGTTTACGATGCCTTGTATCAGATTCTGGGAAAAGACCAAACAACTCGTCTTATGGAGCGAGAAATTATCGAGATTGCGCCACTTGCCTATATGCGTGGACGGACCTTGGATGATGCCTTTGTCATTCTCGATGAAGCGCAAAATACGACCATCATGCAGATGAAGATGTTCTTGACTCGTTTAGGCTTTAATTCTAAGATGATTGTCAATGGAGATATCAGTCAGATTGACCTACCACGTAATGTCAAGTCCGGTTTGATTGATGCTCAAGAGAAACTCAAGAACATTCAACAGATTGACTTTGTTCATTTTTCAGCCAAGGATGTGGTTCGCCATCCAATTGTCGCTCAGATTATTCGAGCTTATGAACCAGCTCCAATTAAAAAAGAAGAGAGTGAAGAAAACCAAGAAGAAACAGAGTAGCAAAAAAGAGCAGTTCAGGTGGAATTGCTCTTTCTTTTATATGATAATTAGATTTCGGGAACTATATATCAATTTATACTAGACACAAGATATAGTGCTTACGAGAATATCAAAAAGGCGACTTACAAACGGAAATCTTCTTTTAATAATGTCTAAATTCTTCGCAGTATTTCAAAATTTTGATATAATAGAAGTAACAAAAATAAAGGAAATTAAGTATTATGAACGCAATCACAGCTCACAGCTCACAGCTCACAGCTCACAGCTCACAGCTCACAGCTCACAGCTCACAGCTCACGCTGATTATGTAATCGGACGTGTTTTTTGTCAAGCATTAAAACAGGCATTTTCACATTTTTGTGAGAAGGCTTTTTATGTTGAGTTTTCTGAGTTATCTTTAGAGAGAAATGGGGAGCTACAATATGCATAACCATTTCTCAAACGAAGTTGATGGACAACTCAAGTTTTATCAAGATTATCTACCTCTAGTTGATAATACTTTGAAAATAGATGATATTTTAACGGATTACACAGATGGTATTGTAAATGGAAATCTGATTGAATTTAAAGTTGTTATCTATGATATTAACACTGTTCTATTCCAAGCCATCAAATATCTATCTGCTCGGAGAATCAAAGGAAAAGAAATTCCCAAAAACATTCTGCTTGTGTCGCTAACGAATGAAAAAATCTACGTTTTTGATAGTCAGGACTATTTAACACATATCGAAAAAGTATATTTTGGTGGTGCAAGTGTAAAAACCTCTGGTTTTTCTTCTGGTAATCCTCTTGCAGTTTTAGAATACGGTCAAAATCAACTAGACGAAGATCGTCTTATTAAATTACTACGTTCAAAGCAATATACAAAAATTAACATCGATGAAAACTGTATTGTTGGTTGGGCAGAACGTTTTTATCGTGAAAACAAAGGAGCTAAAAAGTCTGATTTTATTGGTGATCATACTGGTAAAGTTAAAATTATTGGTGAAATTCGGAAACCTGAGAAACTAAAAGAATTTATCAATCCCTATATCGGTGAAACTAATGCACAATTTCACTATTTGATGGATAAACTCAATGATACTTTACAAAAGAAAAACTTAGGAGCTTTCTACACTCCTGAACCTTATGTTCAAAAGTCATTGGAGCTAGTCCGACAAGCTATTAAGCGTGTTCCAGAAGGAAATGATTATATTATTTTGGATAGATGTGCCGGAACTGGAAATTTAGAGAAATTAATGAGTGATGAGGAATTAAGTCACTGCGTATTGTCAACTGTCGAATACTATGAGTATAAAGTTCTGCTAGAGTTACTCGGTGACAAAGTTCGTAACATTATTCCACCAACTGAAAAAGAAGATACTTTTAATATGGGGTTAGTCCGAGGAGCGGATGCTCTTAGCGAGGAATATATCAATAATGAAATTATTCAAAACTATATCAACGATCCAAAATTAACAATTATTTTGTATGAAAATCCACCTTATGCGGAAACAACTTCTATCGAACATCAAAAAGCTGGTTCAGGTAAATCATCGTCTGCTTGGAAAAAAAGCTTTTTAGTAAACGAAATGAAAAAAGAAGTAAGAGGTCCAGCAACAAATGACCTTGGAAATATTTTTATTTGGTCTGCTTTCAAATATTATTTACGCCAACCAACAGATTCTTATATTGTCTATAGTCCAGTGAAATACTGGAAAGCTCAACATTTAGTCAATCAAAAATTTTTAGGTGGGTTTGCCTTTAACCGCAAACACTTTCACACTAACATCGATGCAATGATTATGTGTGCTCTTTGGAGTAACGAAGAGTTCTTTCAAGAATGCCTTGCTTTAGAAGCATATAACATTGATAAGCAAGGAAGAATTATTCGAGAAGACAATCTAAATATTGAAAAAACTTATTCAAAATACAGTGAATGTTACTATGATAAACGAAATGATAGCAACGATAGATTTGACGGAATCCATACAGGTCTAAATGGTCTAGAACCCGAGGGGCAAAAATTAAGAATAAAACCACGTTACAATAAAAATATCATTGGATACTTAGTTGCTGATAGTGTCGGATTTGATAATCCTGATGCTAAATCAAGCTTATTGATAGCGGGTAGATATAATGGAAATGGTTTTTTCCTTCGTTCTGATAATTTCTTAGAAAAGCTCCCAATGTTTGCCGCCAGTCGCTACATTACTTATAATCGTCACTGGACACAGCGTGCTAATATTATGAAATCTGCCGATGGCGCTGAACGTTTTAATAAAGCTGTATCAAGTAACAAGATTGAACAAGACTTATTAAAAATTCTGCTCTTCACAACACTTGAAACGCAAAATCACATGAGAAGTTTATATGGTTCTGATGGACGATTCTACCGAAATGAGTTGTCATTGGATAACTCTAATGGAGATACGCTAGCAACAGTCAACTTAGCAAAATTGAAACAAGGTTCTAAAGAGACTGATTTATTTGAACAATGGGGAAAAGTCCTAACAGAAGCTAAGAAAACGAAAAATTATAATTCTAAATTAACGTATTCAGTATATCAGATTATTGATGAGCTTAACACATCTGAAAAAGATGAAAATGATAAGACAATCTATAACTATCCCGAATTAAACGGACACTTGAATACATTGAAAACAAAGGTAAAAGAATATTATAATTCTGAAATTGTTCCATTCCTATTTGAGTATGAATTTTTGAAATAAGCATGAAAAAGACGATTTCCGCTTGGAAATCGCCTTTTTGATATTCTCGTAAGTACTATATATTGTGTCTTGTGTAAACTGATATATAGTTCCCAAAAAGTAAATACTAGCTTCAAAAAAGGAAAGAAAAAATGACGAATCTTCATTGTCAGTAGGACTCTGAATTATGTAATTATTGATCTTAAGAAACATTTAGAAATGCTTCCAAAGATCAGAAAACCCTCTTCTCTAGAATTAATTATTTGGTAGTCGATGTCATCGCATCTTGTTGTAACTTCTTTTTTATGCTATATTGGTAGAAAATATTTTTAAATGGAGGAGAAGTATGGAATCAATCTTTTTAAAACTAGCCCAGTATCCAATAGTGGAGACAGAGCGTTTATTGCTTAGACCTGTATCCTTGGATGATGCAGAAGCCATGTTTGAGTATGCCTCGGACAGAGAAAACACGCGTTACACTTTTCCAACCGATCAAAGCTTGGAAGAAACCAAGAATAACATTGCTCAGTTCTACTTGGCAAATCCCTTGGGACGCTGGGGAATAGAACTAAAAAGCAATGGTCAGTTTATTGGAACCATTGACTTGCACAAGATTGATCCTGTTCTTAAGAAGGCAGCTATTGGCTACATTATCAATAAAAAGTATTGGAATCAAGGATTAACGACAGAAGCCAATCGTGCTGTGATTGAACTGGCTTTTGAGAAGATAGGGATGAATAAGTTGACTGCCCTTCACGATAAGGATAATCCTGCGTCAGGCAAGGTAATGGAGAAATCAGGTATGCGCTTCTCCCACGAAGAACCTTATGCTTGTATGGACCAGCATGAAAAAGGTCGTATCGTTACAAGAGTTCATTATGTATTGACCAAGGAAGGCTATTTTGCAAATAAATAAGCAGTTGAGAAGAAATTTTCAACTGTTTTTTCTTCCTCTTACGAATAATCTAAGAGAGGAGAAAATATGGAAGCAATTATCGAGAAAATCAAAGAGTATAAAATCATTGTTATCTGTACTGGACTAGGTTTACTTGTCGGCGGATTTTTCCTGCTAAAGCCAGCTCCACCAACACCTGTCAAGGAAACGAATTTGCAGGCAGAAGTTGCAGCTGTTTCCAAGGATTTATTAACCGAAAAGGAAGTGAAGAAGGAAGAAAAGGCAGAACCTCTTGAACAAGACCTAATCACAGTAGATGTGAAGGGTGCTGTTAAATCGCCAGGGATTTATGATTTGCCTGTAGGTAGTCGAGTAAATGATGCCGTTCAGAAGGCAGGTGGCCTGACAGAGCAAGCAGACAGCAAATCGCTCAATCTAGCTCAGAAAGTTAGTGATGAAGCTCTGGTCTACGTTCCATCTAAGGGAGAAGAAGCAGCTAGTCAACAGACTGGTTCGGGGACGGATTCTTCGACAAGTAAAGCAAAGAAGGTCAATCTCAACAAGGCCAGTCTGGAAGAGCTTAAACAGGTCAAGGGTCTGGGTGGCAAACGAGCTCAGGATATTATCGACCATCGTGAATCAAATGGGAAATTCAAGTCGGTTGATGAACTTAAGAAGGTTTCTGGTATTGGTGCAAAAACCATAGAAAAGCTAAAAGACTATGTTACAGTGGATTAAGAATTTCCCCATTCCCCTAATCTATCTGAGTTTTCTATTGCTCTGGCTTTATTACGCCATTTTCTCAGCATCATATATCGCACTGTTAGGCTTCGTTTTTCTGCTAGTCTGTCTCTTTATCCAATTTCCGTGGAAGTCTGTTAGAAAAGTTCTAGTGATTTGTGGAATCTTTGGTTTCTGGTTTCTGTTTCAAAATTGGCAACAGAGTCAAGCGAGTCAAAATTTGGCGGATTCTGTTGAAAGGGTGCGGATTTTGCCTGACACTATTAAGGTCAATGGTGATAGTCTGTCCTTTCGTGGTAAGCATGATGGACGCATTTTTCAAGTCTATTATAAACTCCAGTCCGAGGAGGAGAAAGAAGCCTTTCAAACCTTAATAGACCTTCATGAGATAGAACTTGAAGGAAAACTTTCGGAGCCAGAAGGGCAGAGAAATTTTGGTGGTTTTGACTACCAAGCCTATCTGAAGACTCAGGGAATTTACCAGACTATCAATATCAAAAAAATTCAGTCACTTCAAAAGGTTGGCAGTTGGGATATAGGAGAAAACCTATCCAGTTTACGCCGAAAGACTGTGGTTTGGATTAAGACACATTTTCCAGACCCTATGCGGAATTACATGACAGGGCTCTTGCTGGGACATCTGGACACCGACTTTGAGGAGATGAATGAGCTTTATTCTAGTCTAGGAATTATCCATCTTTTTGCCTTGTCGGGCATGCAGGTAGGCTTTTTCATGGACGGATTTAAGAAACTTCTCTTGCGATTGGGCTTGACCCAAGAAAAGTTGAAGTGGTTGACTTATCCCTTTTCCCTTATCTATGCGAGGCTAACTGGATTTTCAGCATCGGTCATTCGCAGTCTCTTGCAAAAATTATTGGCTCAACATGGTGTTAAGGGCTTGGATAATTTTGCCCTGACTGTGCTTGTTCTCTTTATCGTCATGCCCAACTTTTTCTTGACAGCAGGAGGAGTCTTGTCCTGCGCTTATGCTTTTATCTTGACCATGACTAGCAAAGAAGGCGAGGGGCTCCATGCTGTTGCTAGAGAAAGTCTTGTCATTTCTTTGGGTATATTACCCATTTTATCCTTCTATTTTGCAGAATTTCAACCATGGTCCATCCTTTTGACCTTTGTCTTTTCCTTTCTATTTGACTTGGTCTTCTTACCTCTCTTGTCTATCTTATTTGCCCTTTCTTTTATCTATCCAGTTATTCAGCTTAATTTTCTCTTTGAGTGGTTGGAAAGCATTATTCGTTTGGTATCACAGGTGGCAAGTAGACCTCTGGTATTTGGACAACCCAATGCATGGATTTTAATCTTATTGTTAATTTCCTTGGCTTTGGTCTATGATTTGAGGAAAAACATTAAAAGGCTAGCAGTGTTGAGCTTATTGATTACAGGTCTCTTTTTCTTGACCAAGCATCCACTGGAAAATGAAATCACCATGCTGGATGTTGGGCAAGGGGAAAGTATTTTCCTACGGGATGTAACTGGTAAAATCATTCTCATAGATGTCGGTGGCAAGGCAGAATCTAGCAAGAAAATCGAAAAATGGCAAGAAAAGGCGACGACCAGCAATGCCCAGCGAACCTTGATTCCTTATCTAAAAAGTAGAGGAGTAGCCAAGATTGACCAGCTAATTTTGACAAATACGGACAAGGAACATGTCGGAGATTTGTTAGAGGTGACCAAGGCTTTCCATGTAAGGGAGATTTTAGTATCAAAAGGCAGTCTGAAACAAAAGGAATTTGTTTCAGAACTACAGGCAACTCAAACCAAGGTGCGCAGTGTGACAGCAGGAGAGAACTTGCCAATTTTTGGAAGTCAGTTAGAAGTCCTATCTCCAAGGAAAATTGGAGACGGAGGTCATGAAGATACCCTGGTTTTGTATGGAAAACTCTTGGATAAAAACTTTCTTTTCACTGGAAATTTGGAGGAGAAAGGAGAGAGGGACTTGCTGAGGCAATATCCTGACCTAGAAGTGGATGTTTTGAAATCTAGTCAACATGGCTCTAAAAAATCATCAAGTTCAGCCTTTCTAGAACAGCTCAAACCAGAGTTTACTCTCATTTCAGTTGGAAAGAACAATCGAACGAAACGCCCCCATCAGGAAACCTTGACTCGACTGGAAGGTATCAATAGTAAAGTTTACCGAACTGACCAGCAAGGAGCTATACGCTTTAAAGGGTGGAGGAGTTGGAAAATAGAAAGCGTTCGGTAGGAAGGAGACAAATATTATATATTAGTAAAACAAACTAAAAATCTATTGCATAATAATGATAAAAACGATATAATGAAAGCGTCTTCAATATCGGTGATATAAAACCATTAAAAATTAGCAAAAACCGTTTAATTAGTTAGTTTATGATCTATTGGTCTTTTTTAGTCCAGTGTATCTGCTGTTAGCGTTCTTAAAACTTATCGGTATGGTTGGAATACCTACTATAAGTCTAGTATGAATTGCTAGAGATATGACTATATTAATCCCCTGTTATGGTATCGTTATGACAGCTATTCAGAGTATAAAGTTGGTTCTGGCTGGAATTACGATTGTTATGAGGTACTAAACTACTACAGCGGAGGCTATTAATCCAAAAAGGAGGGCTAGGTATGTTGCATCTTACTCATGTGACCTTAAAAACGCGACAAGTCATTTTACAAGATGTTGATTTTACATTTGAAAAGGGTAGGATTTATGGTATTCTTGCTATCAATGGCTCTGGAAAGACGACACTGTTCCGCGCCATTAGCAATTTAATTCCTATAACTAGTGGAAATATCGCAGCCCCTCCTTCTTTGTTTTATTATGAGAGTATTGAATGGCTGGATGGAAACTTAAGTGGGATGGACTACCTTCGTCTTATCAAAAACATCTGGAAGTCAGGGCTGAACTTGGGGGATGAAATTGATTACTGGGAAATGTCTGACTATATCAGCCTTCCCATCCGTAAGTATTCCTTAGGTATGAAGCAACGCTTGGTGATTGCCATGTATTTCCTTAGTCAGGCGAAATGCTGGCTTATGGATGAGATTACAAATGGCTTAGATGAGTATTATCGACAGAAGTTTTTTGATAGGCTGGCACAAATCGATAGACAAGAACAGCTGGTTCTTTTAAGTTCCCACTATAAGGAAGAGTTGCTTGATGTCTGCGATAGAGTAGTAACCATTCATCAGGGGCAGATAGAAGAGGTTTAGTTTATGAAAGATATTAGTCTATTTTTATTAAAAAAAGTTTTCAAAAGTCGCTTAAACTGGATTATCTTAGCTTTATTTGTATCTGGACTCGGTGTTACCTTTTATTTTAATAGTCAGACTGCAAACTCCGTTAGCTTGGAGAGCGAGTTGAAAACCCGTCTTGTAAAAGATGAGAGAGTCATCAATGAATATGAAGAGAAACTCTCCCAAATATCTGATACCAACTCGGAGGAATACCAGACTGCTAAAATTAATTTAGAATCGGAAAAAAATCTTTTGACTCAAAAGAAAGAAATTCTGGCTTTGTTAAGAGAAGGACGCTGGAAAGAAGCCTACTATTTGCAGTGGCAAGCTGAGGAAAAGAGTTATGAAATTGTATCGAAGCAACCGACTTCTAGTTCTGACTTAAAAATGGCGGTTGACCGCGAACGAAAGACTTACCAAGCCCTATATCCCTTGAACATAAAAGCCCACAATTTAGTTTATCCGACCCACGGGATTGATCAGATTGTCTGGATTTTAGAGCTTATCATTCCAAGCTTGTTTGTGGTTGCTATTATTTTTATGCTAACGCAACTATTTGCAGAAAGATATCAAAATCATCTGGATACAGCTCACTTATATCCTTTTTCAAAAGTGAAATTTGCAATATCCTCTCTTGGAGTTGGAGTGGGTTATGTAACTGTGCTGTTTATCGGAATCAGCGGATTTTCTTTTCTAGTGGGAAGTCTGACAAGTGGTTTTGGACAGTTAGATTATCCCTACCCGATTTATAGCTTAGTGAATCAAGAGGTAACTATTGGAAAGATACAAGATGTGTTATTTCCTGGCTTGTTCTTAGCTTTCTTAGCCTTTATCGTCATTGTGGAAGTTGTGTATTTGATTACTTACTTTTTCAAGCAAAAAATGCCTGTCCTCTTTCTGTCACTTATTGGGATTGTTGGCTTATTGTTTGGCATCCAAACAATCCAGCCTCTCCAAAAGATTGCACATCTGATTCCCTTTACTTACTTGCGTTCAGTGGAGATTTTATCTGGAAGATTACCTAAGCAAATTGATAATGTCAATCTGAATTGGAGTATGGGAATGGTCTTACTTCCTTGCCTGATTATCCTTTTGTTAGTGGGAATTCTATTTATCGAAAGATGGGGAAGTTCACGTAAAAAGGAAGTTTTTAATAGATTCTAGCTTTCCTACAGGGAAAATAAGTAAAAACTAACATAGAGAGGGAATCAACTTGATTCTCTCTTTTTGATTCGAAAACCAAGTCAAAATATAAACACAAACTTTTCAAAAAAATAACTTTTTATCTTGACAAGGGCTAGAAAACTTGGTATCATATAAAAGTTGAGAAAAGCAGAAGTGAGAGCTTCTCGCCTTGTGACATTAAGTTGCCTGGCCCTACGGATGAAAAGTTTCTAAGAAACGCTATCATAACGTGCGGGCTTGTATATTTACGAGTCCGCTATTGTTTTTCTCTAATAAAACAAAAGAGGTGAAAACCATAGCAAAGCAAGACTTATTCATCAATGATGAGATTCGTGTACGTGAAGTTCGCTTGATTGGTCTTGAAGGAGAACAGCTAGGCATCAAGCCACTCAGTGAAGCGCAAGCTTTGGCTGATAACGCTAATGTTGACCTAGTATTGATTCAACCCCAAGCCAAACCGCCTGTTGCAAAAATTATGGACTACGGTAAGTTCAAATTTGAGTACCAGAAGAAGCAAAAAGAACAACGTAAAAAACAAAGTGTTGTTACTGTGAAAGAAGTTCGTCTAAGTCCAACTATTGACAAGGGTGACTTTGATACAAAACTTCGCAATGCACGTAAATTCCTTGAAAAAGGAAATAAAGTTAAGGTATCTATTCGCTTTAAGGGTCGTATGATTACCCATAAAGAGATTGGTGCAAAAGTTTTAGCCGAGTTTGCTGAAGCAACTCAAGATATTGCCATCATCGAACAACGTGCTAAAATGGATGGACGTCAAATGTTCATGCAATTGGCGCCAGCGACTGACAAAAAATAATTGTCAGAAAGTTAAATAAAGGAGAAAAAATCATGCCAAAACAAAAAACACACCGCGCATCAGCTAAACGTTTCAAACGTACAGGTTCTGGTGGACTTAAACGTTTCCGTGCTTACACTTCTCACCGTTTCCACGGAAAAACTAAGAAACAACGTCGTCATCTTCGTAAAGCATCTATGGTGCATTCAGGAGATTACAAACGTATCAAAGCAATGCTTACTCGCTTGAAATAATAGCTTGACTGTAAGTAAACAATTCTAGGAAATATTTGGAGGAAATAAAACATGGCACGTGTTAAAGGTGGCGTTGTATCACGCAAACGTCGTAAACGTATTCTTAAATTAGCAAAAGGTTACTATGGAGCTAAACACATCTTGTTCCGTACTGCAAAAGAACAAGTAATGAACTCTTACTACTATGCATACCGTGACCGTCGTCAGAAAAAACGTGACTTCCGCAAATTGTGGATCACTCGTATCAACGCGGCAGCTCGTATGAACGGACTTTCATACTCACAATTGATGCATGGTTTGAAATTGGCTGAGATCGAAGTTAACCGTAAAATGCTTGCTGACTTGGCTGTTAACGATGCAGCAGCTTTCACAGCTCTTGCAGATGCAGCTAAAGCAAAACTTGGTAAATAATGACAGATAAGACTGGAACAGGATTGTCCCAGTCTTTTTAAAAATAAAGGAGAAAAATATGGCTTCAAAAATGCTACACACTTGCTTGCGAGTAGAAAATCTTGAAAAATCAATCGCATTTTATCAAGACGCTTTTGGTTTTAAAGAATTGCGTCGTAGAGATTTTCCAGACCATGCCTTCACGATTGTCTATCTAGGACTTGAGGGTGACGACTATGAGTTGGAGTTGACTTATAACTACGATCACGGTCCTTATGTGGTTGGAGATGGGTTTGCCCATATCGCTCTCAGTACACCTGATCTTGAAGCGCTTCATCAAGAGCACAGTGCCAAAGGCTATGAAGTTACTGAACCAAATGGTCTACCAGGAACTGCACCTAACTATTACTTTGTCAAAGACCCTGATGGCTACAAGGTTGAAGTCATTCGTGAAAAATAATCTCGTGAAGTCAAGTAGAATGTTCGTTTTCTACTTGACTTTTTTTGGTTGAAAGAGTATACTAGTAAAAATTTAACCTTTAAGGGGAGTCCAGAGAGACTCACAAGGTGTCAGATAAAAGAATAGTACAATTTTCTAGAGGGGACTTTTTGAGTGTGCTCTCTTGTGTTGTACGATTTTAACTGAGGCCTTGCACTAGCAAGGTCTTTTCTTTGTCTGGTCCCCTTAAAATTTAAGGAGGAAAAGTCATGAATCCCACATGTAAGAAACGTTTGGGTGCCATCCGTTTGGAAACCATGAAGGTGGTTGCACAGGAGGAAATCGCGCCAGCAATCTTTGAATTAGTCCTAGAAGGAGAAATGGTTGAAGCCATGCGAGCTGGCCAATTTCTTCATCTGCGTGTGCCTGATGATGCTCATCTTTTGCGTCGCCCTATTTCAATTTCGTCTATCGATAAGGTTAAGAAGCAGTGTCATCTCATTTATCGGATTGAGGGAACTGGGACAGCTATTTTCTCAACCTTAAGTCAGGGAGATACTCTTGATGTGATGGGGCCTCAGGGGAATGGTTTTGACTTGTCTGACCTAGATGAGCAGAGCCAGGTTCTTCTCGTTGGTGGGGGGATTGGTGTTCCACCCTTGCTTGAGGTTGCCAAGGAATTGCATGGACGTGGAGTGAAAGTAGTGACAGTCCTCGGTTTTGCTAATAAGGATGCTGTTATCCTTGAAAAGGAATTAGACCAATATGGGCAGGTCTTTGTAACAACAGATGATGGTTCTTTTGGCATCAAGGGGAATGTCTCCGTTGTTATCAAGGATTTAGACAATCAATTTGATGCTGTTTACTCATGTGGGGCGCCTGGAATGATGAAGTATATCAACCAAACCTTCTATAACCATCCAAGAGCCTATCTATCTTTGGAATCTCGTATGGCTTGTGGGATGGGCGCTTGCTATGCCTGCGTCCTAAAAGTGCCAGAAAGCGAGACGGTCAGCCAACGCGTCTGTGAAGATGGCCCTGTTTTCCGCACAGGAACAGTTGTATTATAAGGAGAAAATCATGACTAAAAATCGTTTACAAGTTTCTCTACCTGGTTTGGATTTGAAGAATCCAATCATTCCAGCATCAGGCTGTTTTGGTTTTGGACAGGAGTATGCCAAGTACTATGACTTAGATCTTTTAGGTTCTATTATGATCAAGGCGACAACCCTTGAACCACGTTTTGGAAATCCAACTCCCAGAGTGGCAGAAACACCTGCTGGTATGCTCAATGCAATTGGTTTGCAAAATCCTGGTTTGGAAGTTGTTTTGGCTGAAAAGTTACCTTGGCTGGAAAGAGAATATCCAAATCTTCCTATTATTGCCAATGTAGCTGGTTTTTCAAAACAAGAGTATGCGGCTGTTTCTCATGGGATTTCCAAGGCGGCTAATGTAAAGGCTATTGAGCTCAATATTTCTTGCCCCAATGTAGACCACTGTAATCATGGACTCTTGATTGGTCAAGATCCAGATTTAGCTTATGACGTGGTGAAAGCAGCGGTGGAAGCCTCTGATGTACCAGTTTATGTCAAACTAACACCTAGTGTGACGGATATCGTCACCGTCGCAAAAGCTGCAGAAGCTGCAGGAGCAAGTGGCTTGACCATGATTAATACTCTGGTTGGTATGCGCTTTGACCTCAAAACTAGAAAACCAATCTTGGCTAATGGAACAGGTGGGATGTCTGGCCCAGCAGTCTTTCCAGTAGCCCTTAAACTCATCCGCCAAGTCGCCCTAACGACAGACCTGCCTATTATTGGAATGGGAGGAGTGGATTCGGCAGAAGCTGCACTAGAAATGTATCTGGCTGGAGCATCTGCCATTGGAGTTGGAACAGCTAACTTTACCAATCCATATGCCTGTCCTGACATCATCGAAAATTTACCAAAGGCTATGGATAAATATGGTATTAGTAGTCTAGAAGAACTACGTAAAGAAGTAAAAGCCAGCCTTAGATAAGCTAGACTATCCTTATTGTCAATAAGACATATAATTTTCATCCTTTAACTATGTTAGAATATAGTTAATTACGAATGATGTAGATGAATTTCTACTTAGGGGAGTAAAATGAAGAGAACACTACTTGTAAGCACGGCAGTGCTTGCATTGGCAATTGTGCCAACAACATCAGTCTTTGCTGAAGATAGTAAAACAACAGACCAAAGTCAAACGACGAATAAGAGTCAGTCTGTGGACAAAAATCAGTCTAAAGATAAAAATCAGACTCTAGCATCAGAAGAGAAAAAAGTTGTTGAACATACAAAGAATGAAGCTGAAAAGACGGAAAAAAAGAAAGAACCAGTTGTTGTAAAAGAAAATAATTCTAAAAAAGAGGCTATTTCAAATAAAGAAAAAGTTGAAGAAGCTCATAAGAATGGTTGGCAGAAAGAGCATGGGAAATGGCTTTTTTATGAGAATAATCAACCAATCAAAAACTGGAAAAAGATTGCGAGTGTCTGGTATTTCTTTGATCAACATGGAATCATGGCCAGCAATAGAATTGTTAATGACTATGCTTTTCATACTAGTGGAGCAATGGTAGAAAATTCCTGGGTGAAAATTGCTGATAAATGGTATTATGCTACAGATTCAGGAAAGATTGTTCGTAATAGATGGGAAAAAATTAGCAATGTTTGGTATTACTTCAAGCAAGATGGAGTTATGGCTAGCAATGTTCTAGTGAACGATTATCTTCTTAATAGTAGTGGAGCAATGGCTCAAAATGCTTGGGTGAAGATTACTGATAAATGGTATTATGCTACAGATTCAGGAAAGATCCTTCGTAATAAATGGGAAAAGATTAAGGGCACATGGTACTATTTTAACAGTGATGGTGTGATGGCTATTAATCAGTGGAAAGATGCTTACTATCTAAAAAATAGTGGAGCAATGGCTGAAAAAGAATGGATTTTTGATAAATCTTATAATAGCTGGTTTTACTTAAAATCAGGTGGTGCTTATGCTTCACGTGAATGGATTGGTGCTTATTACCTCAAATCTGGTGGTTATATGGCCAAGAATGAATGGATTTTTGATCCTAACTACAATGCATGGTACTACCTGAAAGAAGATGGAAGCTATGTTACTGGTAGTTTTAACATCAAAAATAAAGAGTACTTCTTCCAAGATAACGGAAAGTGGATTCAAAGTCCAAAATATTTTAAGGTTAAACCAATCACAGCCTATATTTATAGCGAATCAGGAGATATTTTGAGCTATGTCAATCAGGGAAGTATTGTGACCTATGATGGCTCTAAAAGCAAGGGTAGTCGTCTAGCTGTTTCAATATCAGGCTTGTCCGGTTATATGAATCAAAGTGATTTGGTTTTAGTTGATGAAGGAAGTGAGTTTATTCCTTACTATACTACAGATGGAAGATTCCTATATCATGAACTTTCTCCATACACTAGTATTCGGGTAGCTCCACATACTTCAGCCATGAAAATTGGTAAGAAGTATTATTCAAAGGATGGAGAACATTTCGATGGGTTTACTATCAAAAATCGTTTCCTTTTCAAGAATTTAACTGAACCAACCAACTATAGTGCGGATGAATTAAATAGAGTTTATTCGATGATGAATATCCGAAACAGTCGTCTTGCCGGTAAAGGAGCAATTTTTAAGGAAGCTGAAAAACGTTACGGTGTCAATGCTCTCTATTTAATGGCTCACAGTGCGCTAGAAAGTGCTTGGGGACGTAGCCAAATTGCTAATGATAAAAATAACTTCTTCGGTATAGCTGCTTACGATACCAGTCCCTATGATTCCGCTAAGAAATTTGATGATGTAGACAAAGGAATTCTTGGTGCGGCCAAGTGGATTCGTGAGAACTATATTGACCGTGGAAGAGATCACCTTGGAAATAAAGCGACAGGAATGAATGTACGCTATGCATCAGATCCGTACTGGGGTGAAAAAATAGCTAGTATCATGATGAATATCAATAGTCGACTTGGTGGAAAAGATTAAAAAGATAAGCAACGATAACCGCTGAAAAGTGGTTGTCGTTTTTTTATTTTTCCGTAGATTTAAGAAGATAAAATGGAGTGAAGTATAGTCAAAAAGCCGTTGCAAAGCGGTTTTTAACAATAATAATATATAATAAAATTGATTATTTTGATATATTATAATAAAATAAAATAAAAATGCTAAAGGTAATTAAAAAGATGTTAAAGATGAAGAAGTTTGTTTATGTTAGTCTATCCATTTTGTCAGCCTTTACCTTGGCGGCTTGTTCTGGTCATAAGGAAGAAGCAAAAGTTTCAGAAGCAAAAGTGGAACAAACACAAGCTAAGTTTGATGAGAAGTTGTTCAAAGAAGCTGGTCTCTTGCCCTTTAAAAATGAAAAACAGCTTGAGCTTGGGGAACTGGATTCTAAAAATCGTGCGACGGGTGCTCATATTCAGCTAAAGGATAGCGATGAGCCAACTGAAAAAAGAGCTTCAAAATTAACCTATGATCCAGTTGGGTGGCACAACTATAAATTTTTCTACGGAGATGGCCGGGAAGAAGCTTGGTTGATGAGTAGAGGTCATTTAATTAGTTACCAATTTAGTGGTTTGAATGATGAAAAGAGAAATTTAGTTCCTATGACTAACTGGCTTAATGCTGGAACATATTATGGTACAGATGATACTAATCAAGAAAGTATGCTTTACTATGAAAATAGATTGGATTCATGGCTTGCTAATCATCCTAACTACTATCTTGATTACAAGGTGACGCCGATTTATCAGAAAGATGAGCTGATTCCAAGACAAATTGAGTTGCAATATGTAGGTATTGATGAAAATGGTAAACTCTTGGAGATTAAATTAGGGAGTAGCAAGGAAAAGGTTGATAAGTACTTTGTGACTCATGTTATTTTGGACAATGCTTCGGCCAATGCAGAAATTAACTATTTGGACGGTACTGCCAAAAATACAGTTGAAAATGAAGAAGAAAAATCTAAGAAAGAAGCCGAAGAAAAAGCTAAGAAGGAAGCTGAGGAAAAGGCTAAGAAAGAGGCGGAGGAAAAAGCAGAAGCCGAGAAGAAAGCGAAAGAAGAGGAAGAGAAGGCTCGTCAAGCAGAACAAGAAAAGGAAGAAAGTCAGGAATCAAATACGCCAGCAGCAAATTCAGGAGGTTATTTTAGAGACTCAAGAGGCAGATGGCACAGACCAAATGGTAAATTTGCCTCTAAGAAAGAAATTATAGCAGCTGGATTGCAGTGGTAGGAAAAATTTAGTAGATATACAGTCAAAAAACCGTTGCAAAGCGGTTTTTTGTTGCGTGTTTTGGGGTAATATAGTAGAATTATGGAGATATTAAATATTTTTTGGAGATTAATATGAAGAAAAAAATAATTATATTGTCAATGTGTCTGATATTAGGAATTTCTGGTCTTGGATACTATTTCTTATCTTATGTCCCCTACAGATCTGCTGTAACTAAGTTTGAAGATATAGTCAAAGATTTACAAGAAAAAAATAAAGAGGTTGAAAACCAAATAGCTGAGGCTGAGAAGGTAATTGATAGTGGCGAAGAGCCATTAGATTCAAAAAAATTAGAAGAATTAAAAAAAGCGATTGAAGATAGTCAGAATTTACTTCGTAAAGTACCAGAAATGGAGAAATCAACTGCTAAGATTGAGGAGCAAATAGAAGAATTAAGCAAGCCAGTGGACTATAGTGAGACAATAAAGAATTTATCTGACAAACAGACTCTTTATCAAAATAGTATTCTTCAGCTAAAACAAATTACAAATCCATCTAATACTTTTGTTGAAGAAAGACTCAAAGAAATTTCTTCAATTACAGGAGTACAGTCTGTTACTGAAAATAACGATCCAAATAATAAATTGAATAAACAAGGTGGGTACACAGCGTCTGTATATTTTGTTGACAATCAAGTTACACATTCAGTAGAGGGATCTGATATTGTTCAGAAAGGAAATGATGCTGGTGGAAATGTAGAGGTGTATAGGACAAAAGACGAAGCTGAGAAACGCAACACATATATTAGCGCATTTGATGGTACTGCTTTAAATCCTGGTTCACACTATGTTTATGGAACAGTTTTAATTCGTACATCACACTATTTAACAGGAACACAGCAGAAAGAGCTAACTGAAAAAATTTATAATAAACTGATTGAACTTAAATAATTTAAAAATTGGATAGCTATTAGTTTATTTAACTAATATACAGTCAAAAAGCCGTTTTAAAGCGGTTTTTTTGTTATAATGAAGGGAAGAATGTTAGAAATTTAAGGAGAAAAATTTGATGAGATACATAACTCTTGGTCAAGATGACAAAGAATTATCAGAAATTGTTCTCGGAATGATGAGAATAGAAGATAAGTCTGTAAAAGAAGTTGAAGAGCTTGTAGAAACAGCACTTTCTGTTGGAATCAATGCTTTCGACTTGGCTGATATATATGGTCGTGGTCGTTGTGAAGAACTGTTAGGTCTTGTCCTAAAAAATCGTCCAGATTTAAGAGAAAAGATGTGGATACAGTCCAAATGTGGCATTCGCATTGAAGAATTTACCTATTTTGATTTTTCAAAAGAGTATATATTACAATCAGTTGATGGGATTTTAGAAAGACTGCAGGTTGATCATCTAGATAGTTTGCTTCTTCATCGACCAGATGCTTTGATGGAATCTGACCAAGTAGCAGAAGCCTTTGATCTCCTTTATAAACAAGGTAAGGTTCGAGATTTTGGAGTTTCTAATCAAAATCCTATGATGATGGAGTTGCTTAAAAAAGATGTCAAGCAGCTGTTAGCTGTTAATCAGCTACAATTGAGTGCGGCTTTTACTCCAGGATTCGAATCAGGTTTTCATGTTAATATGGAAGATAGTCAAGCAGCTATGCGAGATGGCAGTATTTTTGAATATTGCAAATTACACGATGTGGTCATTCAAGCATGGTCTGTCTTACAATTCGGGTATTTTAAAGGGAATTTTGTTGGAAATGAGAAATTTCAAGTTTTAAATCAAGTACTTGATCGTTTAGCTATTAAATATGGAGTAACCACTTCAACTATTGCCGTTTCTTGGATATTGCGTTATCCAGCAAAAATGCAGGCAGTTGTAGGTACCACAAATCCTAAGCACTTGAGAGAAGTTAGCCAAGCGGGAAACTTTAGCTTAACAAGAAAAGAATGGTATGAAATTTATCTTGCAGCAGGGAATAATTTGCCGTAAGTAGAAGCAGATGTAAATAAATCACAGTCAAAAAGCCGTTTTAAAGCGGTTTTTTTGTTATAATGAAGGGAAGAATTATTGATATTAAAGGAGAAAAACATGACATTTGAAGAAATTCTACCTGGGTTAAAGGCTAAGAAAAAATATGTACGAACTGGTTGGGGAGGTGCGGAAAACTATGTCCAGCTTTTTGATACTATTGAACAAAACGGGGTTGCACTGGAAGTGACACCTTATTTCCTAATCAACGTGTCTGGAGAAGGAGAAGGTTTTTCCATGTGGAGTCCGACACCTTGTGATGTTTTGGCGACAGATTGGGTAGAAGTGCATGACTAGACGTGTATTCATTACAGGAGTGAGTTCAGGGATTGGTCTGGCTCAAGCTCGACTCTTTTTAGAAAAGGGCTATCAAGTTTATGGAGTGGACCAAGGTGAAAATCCATTCCTACAAGGTGATTTCCATTTTTTACAGAGAGATTTGACCTTGGACTTGGAGCCTATTTTTGACTGGTGTCCTCAGGTTGATGTTTTGTGCAATACTGCTGGAGTTTTGGATGATTATAAACCCCTATTGGAACAATCAGTGCAGGAAATTCAAGAGATTTTTGAAATTAACTACGTTACTCCAGTAGAGTTGACTCGGCATTATTTGACACAAATGCTGGAGAATAAAAAAGGAATCATTATCAATATGTGCTCCATTGCTTCTAGCCTAGCAGGAGGTGGTGGTCACGCCTATACTTCATCTAAGCATGCTTTGGCAGGATTTACCAAGCAGTTGGCTCTAGACTATGCTGAAGCTGGGATTCAGGTCTTTGGTATCGCTCCAGGAGCAGTCAAGACAGCTATGACTGCTGCAGATTTTGAGCCAGGTGGATTGGCTGACTGGGTTGCTAGTGAAACCCCAATCAAACGCTGGATTGAACCAGAGGAAGTGGCAGAAGTCAGTCTCTTTTTGGCCAGTGGAAAGGCATCTGCCATGCAGGGTCAAATTCTGACAATAGATGGTGGCTGGTCTTTGAAGTAGGGGGAGTTGGATGGATATTCAAGAGATCACAGAAGAAAATGCATCGCCGTTAGTCTTGAAGGTTAAGTCTGAATTATTAGGATTTCCAGAATTGGACAAGAACTCTTACATGACTTGGAAGGTGAATGATGAGAAACCAACTAGCTCTTAGTGGCGAAAAAATTACTGAAAAAGTTTACCCCCAACTATTTCATCATGTTGGCATGATTCGTGGGGAATACTTGTTGAGAGAGCTTAATCAAAACATCATATTAGCAAGTTGTCAGCAATTTGTAAAAGATTATCTAGATATTATCTGTTCCTTGTACTCAGATGAGGAGATCTGGTATCGTTTTTCTGAATTAACGAATACAGAAGCCAATTGTTTAGAGGGAACTAAACAGCATTTTGACGAACGTCATCCTTTGTTTGGATATAGAGGAACTAGGCGTTTGCTGGCGTGTCCGGATGAATTTCAGGCTGAAGCATATGTCGTTACAGAAGTTTATCAAAACAATCCCAATCTATCTGTTATCTTTCCTTTTGTCAATGATGCCGACCAATTAAAACAAGCTATTACAGTATTGCGCCAGCATGGTTTCACTGGAAAAATTGGAACGATGATTGAATTACCGTCAGCGTATTTTGACTTATCTAGTATACTGGAAACGGGCATTTCAAAGATTGTAGTTGGAATGAATGATTTAACTTCTTTTATTTTTGCCACTGTGAGAAACAGTCAATGGCATGATATGGAAAGTCCAATAATGTTAGATATGCTAAGAGATATGCAGGATAAAGCAAGGACGAAAAAGATTGACTTTGCTGTAGCAGGATATCTGAATGCTTCTTTCATACAAAAAATGAATCAGATGGGTATCAAGTGCATTATTCACTACAGTTCTATTCCAGAGATTTTTAATTTAGAGATTGACCATCCAGACCATCTCAAACATATAAAAGAAGAAAGTAAAAAATTACAAAGGAGCAACCCATGACACCTCAAGAAATGTGGAATGCCTACAAGCAAATTAACCCCTCGATTGGAGATGAGATAGATGCCTGGGCTTTTGGAGTAGAACCAGACCTTTTAGCGGATTTGGTGTTTAAAGGCGAAAAGACAGCAACAGCGTCGGCTTATGACCTCTACGCACTAGAAGGAGAACTTCTTCCGCAAGAAGGCACCTTTGACATCATTTTAGATAGTCAAAATCAGGCTGTCTGTATTGTTGAAATTACAAAGGTTTCTGTCCAGCCCTTCAATCAAGTTTCTGCTCAACATGCCTTTAAGGAAGGGGAGGGTGATAAATCCCTAGCCTATTGGCGTCAGGTTCATGAGGATTGTTTCGCCGAGTGGCTGAAAGAAGCAGGACTGACTTTTACACCTGAAAGCAAGGTTGTTTTAGAAGAATTTCGCAAGGTCTACCCACTGTAGACTATTAGAAGGAAGAAAGTTTTGAAAATCACCGTCCAATCCTTTTTTCTCAAGTAAAACATGATATAATAAGTTTGTTTGAAGAAGAGTAGCAGCTCTTAAACTTAGAATAGGAGAAAACTATGCAAGCAGTTGAACATTTTATTAAGCAATTTGTTCCTGAACATTATGATTTATTTTTAGACTTGAGTCGTGAGACCAAGACTTTTTCTGGAAAGGTGACCATTACTGGTCAAGCACAGAGTGACCGCATTTCCCTCCACCAAAAAGACTTGGAAATAGCCACTGTCGAAGTTGCAGGGGGAGCTCGCCCATTCACAATTGATCATGACAATGAAGCCCTTCATATCGAACTTGCGGAAGCAGGTCAAGTTGAAGTGGTTATCGCTTTCTCAGGAAAAATTACAGACAACATGACAGGAATTTATCCTTCTTATTACACAGTTGATGGAGTCAAGAAGGAAGTCTTGTCAACTCAGTTCGAGAGCCATTTTGCGCGCGAAGCCTTCCCATGTGTGGATGAGCCAGAAGCCAAAGCAACTTTTGACCTCTCTCTACGTTTTGACCAAGCAGAAGGTGAATTGGCCTTGTCTAACATGCCAGAAATCGATGTTGAAAACCGTAAGGAAACAGGTATCTGGAAGTTTGAGACAACACCTCGCATGTCTTCTTACTTGTTAGCCTTTGTAGCAGGTGATTTGCAAGGGGTAACGGCTAAAACTAAAAACGGTACCCTCGTAGGTGTCTACTCAACCAAAGCCCACCCACTATCAAACCTTGATTTCTCACTGGATATCGCTGTTCGCTCTATCGAGTTTTACGAAGATTACTATGGAGTTAAATACCCAATCCCTCAATCTCTCCACATCGCCCTTCCTGACTTCTCAGCTGGTGCTATGGAAAACTGGGGTCTTGTGACCTACCGTGAAGTTTACTTGGTTGTGGATGAAAACTCAACATTTGCTAGCCGTCAACAAGTTGCTCTAGTTGTGGCCCATGAATTGGCTCACCAATGGTTTGGGAACCTCGTTACTATGAAATGGTGGGATGACCTTTGGCTCAATGAAAGCTTTGCTAACATGATGGAGTACGTCTGTGTGGATGCTATTGAACCAAGCTGGAATATCTTTGAAGATTTCCAAACAGGTGGTGTTCCGTCTGCCTTGAAACGTGATGCGACTGATGGTGTTCAATCTGTTCACGTCGAAGTGAAACATCCAGATGAAATCAATACGCTCTTTGACGGAGCTATCGTCTATGCCAAAGGAAGTCGCCTCATGCACATGCTTCGCCGTTGGCTAGGTGATGCCGATTTTGCCAAAGGTTTGCATGCCTACTTTGAAAAACATCAATACAGCAATACCATTGGTCGTGACCTTTGGGATGCTCTTGGTCAAGCGTCTGGACGTGATGTCGCAGCCTTCATGGATTCTTGGTTGGAACAACCTGGTTATCCAGTTCTCACTGTCAAAGTTGAAAATGATGTCTTGAAGATTTCACAAAAACAATTCTTCATCGGTGAGCACGAAGACAAGAACCGTCTCTGGGTTGTGCCACTAAACAGCAACTGGAAAGGCTTGCCTGATACACTTGAAACTGAAAGCATCGAAATTCCAGGCTACGTAGCCCTTCTTGCTGAAAATGAAGGAGCTCTTCGTTTCAATACTGAAAATACAGCCCACTACATTACAGACTATCAAGGAGACTTGTTGGATGCAGTTCTTGCTGACCTAGTTGAGCTTGATAACACAAGTAAACTGCAAATCGTCCAAGAACGTCGTTTGCTTGCTGAAGCAGGGCACATTTCTTATGCAGACTTGCTTCCAGTACTTGATAAACTTGCTAAAGAAGAATCTTACCTTGTTGTTTCAGCAGTTTCTCAAGTAATTTCTGCTCTTGAGCGCTTTATCGATGAAGGTACAGAAGCTGAAACAGCCTTCAAAGCCTTGGTTGCTAAATTGGCTCGTCATAATTATGACCGTCTTGGTTTTGAAGCTAAAGATGGCGAATCAGATGAGGATGAATTGGTTCGTCAGTTGGCTGTTTCTATGATGATTCGTTCAAATGATGCAGAAGCTAGTCAAGCCGCTAGTCAAATCTTCGCGACTCACAAGGAGAATCTTGCAGGACTTCCAGCAGCTATTCGCTCACAAGTTCTGATTAATGAGATGAAACATCATGAGACTAAAGACTTGTTAGCACTTTATCTTGATACTTATACTCACGCAACAGATGCTGTCTTTAAACGTCAGTTGGCAGCTGCTCTTGCTTACAGTACAGATGCGGACAATATCCAAACCTTGATTACTTCTTGGAAGGACAAATTTGTGGTCAAACCACAAGACTTGTCTGCTTGGTACTTCCAGTTCTTAAGCCATCAAGCAACTCAGGAAACAGCATGGTCTTGGGCTCGTGAAAATTGGGCTTGGATTAAGGCAGCTCTTGGTGGAGATATGAGCTTTGATAGCTTTGTTATCCTTCCTGCTCACGTATTTAAGACTCAGCAACGCTTGGCAGAGTACAAGGAATTCTTTGAACCGCAACTTTCTGACCTTGCTCTTAGCCGTAACATCGGTATGGGAATCAAGGAAATTGCAGCGCGTGTTGACTTGATTAACCGTGAAAAAACTGCAGTGGAATCAGTCGTTCTTCAATATGGTAAAGCGTAAACATTCGTAAAATCATAAAAAACTCAGCTATCTCATGTAAAATGCAGAGAGTTGAGTTTTTTTTTAAGGCAAATTTGGTATAATGGTTTTAATAAGGAGGAGTTTCTCATGATAAAAATCTTATTGGTTGAGGATGACCTAGGTCTGTCAAATTCAGTATTTGACTTTTTAGACGATTTTGCGGATGTCATGCAGGTATTTGATGGGGAAGAAGGACTCTACGAAGCTGAAAGTGGCGTCTATGATTTGATTTTGCTCGATTTGATGTTGCCTGAAAAAAATGGCTTCCAAGTCTTGAAAGAATTGCGTGAAAAAGGAATTACGACACCAGTTCTGATCATGACTGCCAAGGAAAGTTTGGATGACAAGGGACATGGATTTGAACTGGGAGCAGATGACTATCTGACCAAACCTTTCTACTTAGAAGAACTCAAAATGCGGATTCAAGCGCTTCTCAAACGTTCAGGCAAGTTTAATGAAAACACCTTGACTTATGGAAATATTGTGGTTAATTTGTCAACCAATACCGTTAAAGTCGAAGATACTCCTGTCGAATTGTTGGGGAAAGAGTTCGATTTACTAGTTTATTTTCTTCAAAATCAAAATGTTATTTTGCCCAAGACTCAGATTTTTGATCGTCTATGGGGATTTGATAGTGACACAACGATTTCGGTTGTCGAAGTCTATGTTTCAAAAGTCCGTAAGAAATTAAAAGGAACCACTTTTGCAGAGAATTTGCAAACCTTGCGCAGTGTTGGGTATATTTTAAAAGATGTTCAGTAAACTAAAAAAAACATGGTATGCGGATGACTTTAGTTATTTTATCCGCAACTTTGGTGTCTTCACTCTGATTTTCTCTGCCATGACCTTGATTATTTTACAGGTTATGCATTCGAGTCTTTATACTTCGGTGGATGATAAGCTTCATGGACTGAGTGAAAATCCTCAAGCAGTTATTCAGCTTGCTGTAAATAGGGCAACAGAAGAGATTAAAGATTTAGAGAATGCCGCTACAGATACCAGCAAGACTGAGATAAAACCCAATGTCAGTTCTAACACTGAAGTCATTCTTTTTGATAAAAATTTTACCCAACTCCTTTCTGGAAATCGATTTTTGGGATTGGATAAGATTAAGTTAGAGAAGAAAGAACTAGGCCATATCTACCAGATTCAGGTTTTTAATAGCTATGGACAAGAAGAAATCTATCGCATGATTTTGATGGAAACCAATATCAGTTCGGTTTCAACCAATATCAAGTATGCGGCTGTCTTGATTAATACCAGTCAGTTGGAGCAGGCCAGTCAAAAGCATGAGAAATTGATTGTGATTGTGATGGCAAGTTTCTGGATTTTGTCTTTACTTGCCAGTCTCTATCTAGCTAGGGTCAGTGTTAGGCCCCTGCTTGAGAGCATGCAGAAGCAACAGTCCTTTGTGGAAAATGCCAGTCATGAGTTGCGAACTCCACTTGCAGTTTTGCAAAATCGCTTAGAGACCCTTTTCCGTAAGCCAGAAGCAACCATTATGGATGTGAGCGAAAGCATTGCCTCTAGTTTAGAAGAAGTCCGAAACATGAGGTTTTTGACGACAAACTTGTTGAATTTAGCTCGTAGAGATGATGGGATTAAGCCAGAACTTGCAGAAGTTCCAACTAGCTTTTTTAATACGACTTTCACAAACTATGAGATGATTGCCTCGGAAAACGACCGTGTCTTCCGTTTTGAAAATCGCATCCATCGAACGATTGTCACAGATCAACTTTTACTAAAACAACTGATGACCATCCTATTTGATAATGCTATCAAATATACTGAGGAGGATGGTGAAATTGATTTTATGATTTCAGCGACTGATCGTAATCTTTATTTGTTAGTTTCTGACAATGGAGTCGGTATTTCAGCAGAAGATAAGAAGAAAATTTTTGATAGATTTTATCGAGTTGATAAGGCTAGAACCCGCCAAAAAGGTGGTTTTGGTTTAGGGTTATCCCTAGCCAAGCAAATTGTAGATGCCCTAAAAGGAACCATTACTGTTAAAGATAATAAACCGAAAGGAACAGTCTTTGAAGTGAAGATTGCCATCCACACACCATCTAAAAAGAAAAAATAAAAATATCGCTCCAGCTGGGGCGATATTTTGGATTTATCTTCTACGTTTTCGCTTGATAATAAATCGTTGAACTTTTAAGACAAGTAAGCTGGCTCCGATTGCTGCGGTAAAGGCAAGAGCAGTTGATAATTTTAATGCTAAGAAGATAAAACTAAAGATAGCAATACAGATACAAAAAACAGCGATATTAACAAAAAATAGGATTTCCTTGAGATTGGCATCAGATTGCGCTTCAGGTGTATAATCTTGATAGCGAGGAACCTGCTGGCTTAATTCTTCTTGATTGTCTACCTCATAGGATTGTAATTTTCTTACGGGCATTATTCTCTCCTTAACGGTACATACCTATTTTATCATTTTTTCAGCAGAGAATTATTACAGAAAGGTTACAATAAGAATAAAGTCCCTTTTCAAAATCACTTTTCTTGACACTATAATGTGAAAATGATAGGATGGATAGACACTCAATACTTATTAATATTCATAATTGATTATATTACTAAGAAAATAGAGCTACCAATTGATTCATTTTTAGGAAAATTATTTCCTTATTTTCTTTATTTTATTTAATTTGATTAGTGAGATTTGTTTTGAATACAGAGACAGATTTTCTGTCTCCTATTTTTGTAGTAGTGAGGTGTCTAATTGATACCTCTTGGAAAAGTTAAAGGAGATAAGCATGTATCTTGCTATCAAAGAAATATTACGAAACAAACTTCGATATAGTTTGATTCTAACTACTATTTTTCTTATCGCTTTTATGATCTTTTTTATGACCAGTCTAGCTCTTGGTCTTGTGCTAAACAACCGAGCCGCTATTGATAACTGGCAAGCGACGGGTGTGGTTTTATCTGACTACGCAAATGATAATTTGACGGCATCTTTTATTCCTGAAAAGGACTATAAGGAAAAGAGTTCTAAGGAGGCTACTCCACTAGGGTATATGTTTGCTGTGACTAATCTAGTCGATGATAGTGAAAAGGTCAATGTTTCCATCTTTGCTCAAGAGTGGGACTCTTTTATCTCTCCGATTTTGACGGAGGGTCGTTATCCTGAGGGGGATGATGAGGTTGTCGTGGATCAGTCCTTTGAGAATTATGGGATTAAGCTAGGTGATACTATTCAGCTGAATGGAAGCGATACAGGTTACAAGATTGTAGGTCTGACTCAAGATAATAAATTTTTCACGGAGCCTGTTGTCTTTACGAGTCTGTCAACTTATTGGACATTACAAGGAACCTTGAAAGCCAATCGTTCCATCTCTGCCTTGGTATTGAAAAATGATATAGAATTGGCTGGCGATGGACTGAAACAGATTTCTATTCCAAAAATGATTTCGAAAATTCCTGGTTACACACCTCAGGTTAATGTATTTTCAGGAATGATTCTGGCTATGATTGTCATAACAGGTTTGATTGTGGGTATTTTTATTTATATCATTACCATCCAAAAACTAGGTCTTTATGGAATAATGCGGGCTCAGGGAATACAGATCAAAACCATTGTATGGTCTCTTTTCTGTCAAATCTTCTTCCTAGCTGGTATGGGAATTTCTCTAGCCTTGCTAGCTATCGGAGGAGTGATTTTGTTTTTACCAGCTACCTTCTTTTTCTACCAAAGCTGGATAGCTTACTCTGTCCTAAGCTTGGTGATTTGTTTGATGGCCATGCTAGGTGGTGTCATTTCACTTCCACGCTTGCTAAAGGTGGACCCGATTACTGCGATTGCAGAGTGATAAGGAGAATAGTATGACAGCATTGATTGAAATGAGTCAAGTGACAAAAACGTACGGGGAAGGAAAGATGAAAGTCGTAGCTCTGCATGAGACGAATTTTCAGCTAAATGCGGGAGAGTTCGTGGCTATCGTTGGGCCTTCAGGCTCTGGGAAGACGACCTTTCTAACAACTCTAGGACAACTTCAGGAAGCATCGAGTGGAAAGATTTTAGTCAAGGGGAAGGAAACAGGAAGTTTGACAGAGAAGGAGAAAACAGACCTCCGTTTTAGAGAGTTTGGCTTTATTCTCCAAGCTTCAAATTTAATTCCTTTTCTAACGGTCAAGGAACAGTTGGATTTGATTGACAGACTGGATAAGGGAAAAAATAGTAAAAGTGATCGAAAAGAACTTTTTGAGTTGTTGGATTTGGGAAAAGTACAAGATCAGTATCCAAAGGCTTTATCGGGTGGAGAACGTCAATGAGCCGCAATTGCTAGAGCACTCTATAACAATCCAAGTATCGTGCTTGCAGATGAGCCAACAGCAAGTTTAGATACCCAGCGTGCTTACCAAGTAACGGAGATGTTGGCTGCCATTGCCCACGAACAAGGTAGAGGAGTTGTCATGATTACACATGATACACGCCTTCTTGATAAGGTTGACCGTATTTATGTTATGGATGATGGCCACCTAGTTGAATCAAGACATGCATAAAAAAAGAGAGTGGACAGTATTGGTTACTGTTCACCTTTTTATTGTAAACTTTAAAAAATGACTTTGACTTTTTAGAAAACTCTCAGTATTCATAGCTGATTTTCCAGAAATATGGTATAATTTTCCTTATGGAAAAGATTATCATTACAGCAACTGCTGAAAGTATTGAACAAGTTAAACAACTGCTCGAAGCTGGCGTAGACCGTATCTATGTCGGTGAGAAAGATTTTGGCCTTCGTCTGCCAACAACCTTTAGCTATGATCAATTGCGCGAAATCGCTGAGTTGGTTCATGAAGCTGGTAAGGAATTGATTGTTGCGGTCAATGCCCTCATGCACCAAGATATGATGGACCGTATCAAGCCATTCCTTGATTTCTTAGAAGAAATCAAGACAGACTACATCACGATTGGGGATGCAGGTGTCTTTTACGTGGTCAATCGCGATGGTTATTCCTTTAAGACTATCTACGATGCTTCGACTATGGTCACTAGCAGTCGTCAGATCAACTTCTGGGGACAAAAGGCTGGCGCATCTGAGGCTGTTTTGGCGCGTGAAATTCCATCAGCTGAACTTTTCAAAATGCCAGAGATTTTGGAAATTCCTGCTGAAGTGTTGGTTTACGGTGCTAGTGTCATCCATCATTCTAAGCGTCCGCTCTTGCAAAATTACTATAACTTCACGCATATCGATGATGAAAAGACTCGCAAGCGTGACCTTTTCTTGGCAGAGCCAAGTGACCCTGAGAGCCACTATTCTATTTTTGAAGATAATCATGGAACCCACATCTTTGCCAATAACGACCTTGATTTGATGACAAAATTGACAGAATTGGTAGAGAATGGTTTCACTCACTGGAAACTAGAAGGGCTCTACACTCCAGGTCAGAACTTTGTTGAGATTGCAAAACTCTTTATCCAAGCGCGTAGCTTGATCCAAGAGGGCAGCTTTAGCCATGACCAAGCTTTCTTGCTGGATGAGGAAGTACGCAAGTTACACCCTAAAAACCGTTTCCTTGATACAGGATTTTATGACTACGATCCTGATATGGTTAAATAGGATATCAAAACCCGAAATAAAAATGTTCGGGTTTTTCCAGTGTATCCATGAAATAAAAACGGATACATGTTATAATAAAAGTAGCTCTTTAATGGAGGTGTTTGAGTGGAAAATCTGAAGAAAATGGCAGCTATCAAGGCTGCTGAGTTTGTCAAGGATGGGATGGTTGTCGGACTGGGAACGGGTTCTACTGCCTATTATTTTGTCGAAGAAATCGGTCGTCGTATCAAGGAAGAAGGATTGCAGATTACAGCTGTAACGACTTCTAGTGTGACTAGTAAACAGGCTGAAGGGCTTAATATCCCACTCAAGTCTATTGACCAAGTAGACTTTGTTGATGTGACAGTCGACGGGGCGGATGAAGTGGATAGTCAGTTTAACGGAATTAAAGGCGGTGGTGGTGCCCTTCTGATGGAGAAGGTTGTGGCAACGCCCTCAAAAGAATATATTTGGGTAGTGGATGAAAGCAAGCTAGTAGAGAAACTGGGTGCTTTTAAATTGCCTGTGGAAGTGGTTCAGTATGGCGCAGAACAAGTCTTTCGTCGTTTTGATCGAGCTGGCTATAAACCAAGTTTCCGTGAAAAAGACGGCCAACGTTTTGTGACCGATATGCAGAATTTTATCATTGACCTTGCCTTGGATGTCATTGAAGATCCAATTGCCTTTGGCCAAGAATTGGACCATGTTGTTGGTGTCGTAGAGCACGGCTTATTCAATCAAATGGTGGATAAGGTGATCGTAGCTGGACGAAATGGGGTTCAGATTTTAACTTCAACAAAAGCAAACTAATCAACATAATAAGGAGACACATTATGTCAAAATTTAATCGTATTCACTTGGTGGTACTGGATTCTGTGGGAATCGGTGCTGCACCAGATGCCAATAACTTTGTCAATGCAGGGGTTCCAGATGGTGCCTCTGACACACTGGGACACATTTCAAAAACAGTTGGTTTGAATGTGCCAAACATGGCTAAAATTGGTCTGGGAAATATTCCTCGTGAAACCCCTCTTAAGACTGTACCAGCTGAAAGCAATCCAACAGGATATGCAACAAAATTGGAAGAAGTATCTCTTGGTAAGGATACCATGACTGGACACTGGGAAATCATGGGCCTTAACATTACAGAACCTTTCGATACTTTCTGGAATGGATTCCCAGAAGAAATTTTGACAAAAATCGAAGAATTTTCAGGACGTAAGGTCATTCGTGAAGCCAACAAACCTTACTCAGGTACAGCTGTTATCGATGATTTTGGACCACGTCAAATGGAAACTGGGGAGTTGATTATCTATACTTCAGCAGATCCTGTTTTGCAAATTGCTGCCCACGAAGATATTATTCCTTTGGATGAATTGTACCGTATCTGTGAATACGTTCGTTCGATTACCCTTGAGCGCCCTGCCCTTCTAGGCCGCATCATTGCCCGTCCATATGTTGGTGAGCCAGGTAACTTCACTCGTACAGCAAACCGTCGTGACTTGGCTGTATCTCCATTTGCACCGACTGTTTTGGATAAATTGAATGAAGCTGGTATCGATACTTACGCTGTTGGTAAAATCAATGATATCTTTAACAGTGCTGGTATCAACCATGACATGGGCCACAACAAGTCAAACAGCCACGGAATTGATACATTATTGAAGACCATGAGCCTTGCTGAGTTTGAAAAAGGATTCTCCTTCACAAACTTAGTTGACTTTGATGCTCTTTACGGGCACCGTCGTAATGCTCACGGTTACCGTGATTGCTTGCATGAGTTTGATGAACGCTTGCCTGAAATTATCGCAGCCATGAGAGAGAACGACCTTCTTTTGATTACTGCGGACCATGGAAATGACCCAACCTATGCAGGAACGGACCATACTCGTGAATATATCCCACTTTTGGCTTACAGTCCTGCCTTTAAAGGAAACGGTTTGATTCCAGTTGGACATTTTGCAGATATCTCAGCGACAGTTGCAGATAACTTTGGTGTGGAAACTGCCATGATTGGGGAAAGTTTCTTAGATAAATTGGTATAAGATGACGCGATATGCTTTACTTGTTCGGGGCATTAATGTAGGTGGGAAAAATAAGGTTGTCATGGCGCAACTTCGTCAAGAACTGACAGAGTTGGGACTGGAAAAGGTTGAGACCTACATCAACAGTGGCAACATTTTCTATACTTCTACAGCTCCAAAAGCCCGATTGGTTAAAAAGTTAGAGACTTTCTTTGCAGTCCATTATCCATTTATTCAGAGCTTTTCTTTGCTGAGTCAGGAAGACTACGAAGCAGAGCTGGAGAATCTGCCAGATTGGTGGTCCAAAGACTTGGCTCGAAAAGATGTGCTCTTCTACACGGAGGGATTGGATGTGGATCAAGTCATCAAGAAAGTGAACAGTTTGGAACTGGAAGATGAAGTCGTTCATTTTGGAAAACTTGGGATTTTCTGGGGGAAATTCTCTGAGGAATCCTACTATGCAACTGCCTATCATAAGAAGTTAATCAAGATGCCTTTCTATCGCAATATTACAATTCGCAATGCTAAAACCTTTGACAAAATCGGTCAAATGCTAAAAACTAATAATGAAGGAGACACACAATGACATTTTTAGACAAAATCAATGAAACAGCTGCTTTCCTGAAAGACAAGGGAATCCAAGCGCCTGAGTTCGGTCTAATCCTTGGATCAGGTCTGGGAGAACTTGCAGAAGAAATCGAAAATCCTGTTGTAGTAGACTATGCTGAGATTCCAAACTGGGGTCGCTCTACAGTAGTCGGTCACGCTGGTAAATTGGTATATGGAGAACTTGCAGGTCGCAAGGTCTTGGCTCTTCAAGGTCGTTTCCATTTCTACGAGGGAAATCCTCTTGAAGTCGTGACTTTCCCAGTTCGTGTGATGAAAGTTCTCGGATGTGAAGGTGTCATTGTAACCAATGCAGCTGGAGGTATTGGATTTGGTCCTGGTACCTTGATGGCTATCTCAGACCATATCAATATGACGGGGCAAAACCCATTGATGGGTGAAAACTTGGATGATTTTGGTCCACGTTTCCCTGATATGTCTAAAGCCTACACACCAGAATACCGAGCTACTGCCCATGAAGTGGCTAAAAAACTTGGTATCAAGCTTGATGAAGGTGTCTATATCGGCGTTACTGGTCCGACTTATGAAACACCAGCAGAAATCCGCGCCTATAAGACACTGGGAGCAGATGCAGTTGGTATGTCGACTGTTCCTGAAGTTATTGTGGCAGCTCACTCAGGCTTGAAAGTTCTCGGTATTTCATGTATTACTAACCATGCTGCAGGTTTCCAAGAAGAACTCAACCACGAAGAAGTTGTAGAAGTGACTGAACGTGTTAAAGGAGACTTTAAAGGCTTGCTTAAAGCGATTCTTGCTGAATTGTAATCATGTTAATAGAATTGAGGAGTATTTTTCGAAAAATCCCTTATAATTTTAGATTATTCATAGCAGTAATTCTACAAGGAATAGTTTCGGGTTTATCTGGTATATTTCTCCATTATCTTTTAGAGATAGTAGAGAGTCTAGCTTTTGGTCAGTCAGAACATCATAGTGAATTTTTGACAGATGGAGTTTCCTCCTCACGAATAGGATTAAGTTTAATAATCGTGGGTCTTGGCTCATCCTTGGTCTGGTATTTCTTGCAAAAAAGGTCGAAGATTTATTCCATCAAAGCTCAGATGAAGGATGAGACTTCACAATACAAACTTCATTTTTTAAGACAGCTATTTCATTCAATTTGGCAGATCATTGCAGTTGGAGGGGGAGCCCCTATTGGCAAAGAAGCTGCTCCACGAGAGATTGGAACTATATTTGCAGGACCAATTGGCAAAATATGTATACTGTCTATGAAGGATCGCATCTTTCTCCTTGCTTGTGGTGCTGGTGCTGGTTTAGCGGCTGTTTATCAGGTCCCATTAACAAGTGTCTTCTTTGTTTTTGAAACCCTAGGAATTGCTCTATCTATTAAACGATTTGTCTTAGTCGGTTTGACTACCTATGTCTCAACCTATATAGCAGGATGGGTTATTTCAGATCAGGCTCTCTACCAGATTCCAGCCATCACATGGTCATTAAAGCAAATATGGATTATTCCCTTATTACTTCTTTTCTTAACCCCACTAGCTTGGCTTTTTGGTCGCTTAAGTAAGGCAGCGTCTTCAAACAGAATAAAAGATAAACGAATACTTCTCACATTGCCCTCAGCTTTTCTTTTTCTTGTTGGTCTTGCAAGTTCCTTTCCACATCTACTTGGAAATGGACGCATGATGGCTCAGGAAGTTTTAAATGGTAGCAGTGGTCAAACAGTACTTCTCATGTTTTTCCTAAAAGCAGTGGTCGTTCTTATTATCCTTTGGGCAGGGGCCTATGGTGGAACTCTTACGCCATCTTTTGCCTTGGGGATGGCTGGAGCTGCTCTCTTGGGCATGATTCTAGGTTTGGACAGTCAGTCAACCGTTTTACTTTTGGGATCTGTTTGTTTTTTGTCTGTGACCTTGAGGGCGCCTATTTCTGCAACCGGATTAGTTATAGGTTTCACTGGGCTAGATATAGATTCTCTTCCGTATCTCTTAGTAACTGCTTTCCTAGCTTATGACTTTGCAAAAATGTTAGACCGCTTTCCTTGGGCTAGCATACTGTGTCAGAAGTCAAAGAATAGAGTAATAAGATAGAGAACGACCGTTTCTTCTAATCAAAGATTTGATTTAAAAGATTAAAAACTATTGTCAATTTATCAATAACTGTTTTAAATAAAAATGTAGTAGGCTTATCGGAGTCATGATTGAATCCGATTTTTACTAGCTATGAAATATAAAAATAAAAAAAGAAAGGTAGAGCGTGTGTTCTAATTTGAACACGAGCGGAAAACTTTTCTAAAAACTCAGAAGAGAAGGGAATTCGGATTTGAATAAAAGCCGTTCTAAGCTTCTCAATATCATCAAAATTAAGAAAGAAAGGATGGGTGAACCGTATTTGCTGAACTGAATACGGGCGGAGAACTGTGTAAAAAAGATAAACTGTTTAGCATCTGCGATGCGTCATCAGTTTCTTATTTTTACTTTATTCTCTGTCGCTATCCTGAATATAAAAAAAGAAAGGTAGAGCGTGTGTTTTGATTTGAACACGAGCGGAAAACTTTTCTAAAAACTCAGAAGAGAAGGGAGTTCGGATTTGAATAAAAGCCGTTCTAAGCTTCTCAATATCATCAAAATTAAGAAAGAAAGGATGGGTTAACTGTATTCATTGAACTGAATACGGGCGGAGAACTGTGTAAAAAAGATAAACTGTCTAGCATCTGAGATGCTTCGTCAGTTTCCTATTTTTACTTTGTTCTCTGTCGCCCTTTATATCTTAACTATGTCTATCCATATTGCTGCTAAGCAGGGTGAAATTGCTGATAAAATTCTTCTTCCGGGGGATCCTCTTCGTGCGAAGTTTATTGCGGAGAATTTCCTTGAAGATGCTGTTTGTTTTAACGAAGTGCGTAACATGTTTGGTTACACTGGTACTTACAAGGGCCACCGTGTATCTGTCATGGGAACTGGGATGGGGATGCCATCGATTTCGATTTATGCGCGTGAGTTGATTGTGGACTACGGTGTGAAAAAATTGATCCGTGTGGGAACAGCAGGTTCTTTGAATGAAGACGTTCACGTCCGTGAATTAGTTTTGGCGCAAGCAGCTGCAACCAATTCAAACATCATCCGCAATGACTGGCCACAGTACGATTTCCCACAAATCGCTAGCTTTGATTTGCTGGACAAGGCCTACCATATCGCCAAAGAACTCGGTATGACCACCCACGTTGGGAACGTTTTGTCTTCTGATGTCTTTTATTCAAACTACTTTGAAAAGAACATCGAACTTGGTAAATGGGGAGTCAAGGCTGTGGAAATGGAAGCAGCAGCCCTTTACTATCTGGCGGCCCAACACCATGTTGACGCGCTTGCCATCATGACTATTTCTGATAGTTTGGTCAATCCAGATGAAGACACGACTGCAGAAGAACGCCAAAATACCTTCACTGATATGATGAAGGTTGGCTTGGAAACCTTAATTGCAGAGTAAAATGTAAAAGAAAATCCTGATTTTAAGTAAAATCAGGATTTTTTCATGGATGCAATTTTTTCTGGGTCTGGTGTGACACGGAGGGTCTTTTGTCCTGTGTAGGTGACAAAGCCAGGTTTTCCACCAGTTGGTTTATTGAGTTTTTTGACTTCTATCATGTCAACCTGCACCAGATTTGACAGACGTCCCTTGGAGAAGTAGGCAGCTAGTTCTGCCGCGTCTGTCTTGACTTCATCGGATGGGTCAAGATTTCCTGAGATGACAACGTGGCTTCCAGGAATGTCCTTAGCATGGAACCAAAGTTCTTCCTTGCGGGCCATTTTAAAGGTCAATTCCTCATTTTGCAGGTTATTGCGTCCTACATAGATGATAGTTTTGCCATCGCTTGCTAGATATTGTTCTGGCTTTTTGCGCTTCTGAATTTTTTCTCGCTGTCTTCTGCGGATAAAACCTGTTTGAATCAATTCTTCACGGATTTCAGCGATTTCTTCCAGCCCAGCTTGATTGAGAACAGTTTCCACACTTTCCAGATAGAGAATGGTTGCCTTGGTTTCTTCAATCAGATCAGTCAAGTATTTGACAGCTTCTTTTAATTTCTGATACCGTTTAAAGTAGCGTTGGGCATTCTGGTTGGGAGTCAGAGCCTTATCAAGCGCAATCGTGATAGGTTGGTTGGTGTAGTAGTTGTCTAGGATAACTTGGTCTTGGTCATTAGGCACTTGGTGGAGGAAGGTTGTTAGCAATTCTCCTTTTTGACGAAATTCTTCAGCATTGTCTGTCGCCAGTAACTCTTTTTCCTGTTTTTTGAGTTTGTGGCGGTTTTTCTGAAGTTCATTTTCAACACGACGAATGAGTTCACTGGCTTGCTGTTTGACACGGTCGCGTTCAGCCTTGTCCTTATAGTAGGTGTCCAACAAATCAGAAAGACTGGTAAAAGGCTCTCCCACCTGATTTGCAAAAGGGACTGGACTGAAGGAAGTCTCAGTCAAGCATGGCTGGGTTTCTTGACTGAAAAAGTTACGGAAAGTGGAAAGTTTACCACTAATCAGAATGTTTTCCAATTCATTTGCCGTATCGCGTCCCAGACCTTGAAAGAGGTTTTGAAGATTTTTAGCTGTCGTTTCCTGTGTTTGCAAGATTTCAAAGAGTTTCTCGTCCTTGATCGTAAAAGGATTGAGAGATTCCGTACTTGGCGGAGCGATATAGGTCGATCCAGGAAGCAAGGTACGGTAGCTATTTTGTGAAAAGCCAACGTGTTTGATAACTTCGAGGATTTTATGACTGCTTTTATCGACCAGTAGAATATTACTGTGTTTACCCATGATTTCGATAATCAAGGTAGCCTGAATATGGTCTCCAATCTCGTTTTTATTGGAAACTGTCATTTCAACAATACGGTCATTTTCCACCTGCTTAATCGATTCAATCAGGGCACCCTGTAAATATTTTCTTAAAACCATGATAAAGGTAGAAGGTTGAGCTGGATTTTCAAAAGTCGTTTGGGTCAGCTGAATGCGTCCAAAAACAGGATGGGCAGAAAGGAGCAGACGATGACTTTGGCGATTGCTGCGGATTTGCAAGACCAATTCTTGTTCAAAAGGCTGATTGATTTTCTGGATGCGACCGTTCACTAATTCTCTTCGCAATTCCTCAACCATGTGGTGTAAAAAAAATCCGTCAAATGACATCGTTCTCTCCTTGTGATTGTATTCCATAGTATTATATCAAAAAGGTAGAATAAAATCATGGAAATGTGGTATAATAAAGCCAAATAAAGAGAAACGAGAAGCACATGTATATTGAAATGGTAGATGAAACTGGTCAAGTTTCAAAAGAAATGTTGCAACAAACCCAAGAAATTTTGGAATTTGCAGCCCAAAAATTAGGTAAAGAAGACAAGGAGATGGCAGTTACCTTTGTGACCAATGAACGTAGTCATGAACTCAATCTTGAGTACCGTGACACAGACCGTCCGACAGATGTCATCAGCCTTGAATATAAGCCAGAGTTGGAAATTGCCTTTGACGAAGAGGATTTACTTGAAAATCCAGAATTGGCAGAGATGATGTCTGAGTTTGATGCCTATATTGGGGAACTGTTCATCTCTATTGATAAGGCTCATGAGCAGGCCGAGGAATATGGGCACAGCTTTGAGCGTGAGATGGGCTTCTTGGCAGTGCACGGCTTTTTACATATCAACGGATATGATCACTACACTCCGGAAGAAGAAGCGGAGATGTTCGGTTTACAAGAAGAAATTTTGACAGCCTATGGACTCACAAGACAATAAACGAAAATGGAAAAATCGTGACCTGATATCCAGTTTAGAATTTGCTCTCACAGGAATTTTTACTGCTATCAAGGAAGAACGCAATATGCGAAAACATGCAGTGACGGCTCTTGTAGTCATTCTTGCAGGTTTTGTTTTTCAGGTGTCACGAATCGAATGGCTCTTTCTCCTATTGAGCATTTTCTTGGTAGTAGCCTTTGAAATTATCAATTCTGCTATCGAAAATGTGGTGGATTTGGCCAGTCACTATCACTTTTCCATGCTGGCTAAAAATGCCAAGGATATGGCAGCTGGCGCGGTATTAGTGGTCTCTCTTTTCGCAGCCTTAACAGGCGCATTGATTTTTCTCCCACGAATCTGGGACTTAATATTTTAAACAGTAAGAGGAAATTATGACTTTTAAATCAGGCTTTGTAGCCATTTTAGGACGTCCCAATGTTGGGAAGTCAACTTTTTTAAATCACGTTATGGGGCAAAAGATCGCCATCATGAGTGACAAGGCGCAGACAACGCGCAACAAAATTATGGGAATTTACACGACTGATAAGGAACAAATCGTCTTTATCGACACACCAGGGATTCACAAACCTAAAACAGCTCTTGGAGATTTCATGGTCGAATCTGCCTATAGCACCCTTCGTGAAGTGGATACTGTTCTCTTCATGGTGCCTGCTGATGAAGCGCGTGGCAAGGGGGACGATATGATTATCGAACGCCTTAAAGCTGCTAAGGTTCCTATTATTCTGGTGGTGAACAAGATTGATAAGGTTCACCCAGACCAGCTTTTATCTCAGATTGATGATTTCCGAAATCAGATGGACTTTAAGGAAATTGTTCCTATCTCAGCCCTTCAGGGAAATAACGTGTCTCGTCTAGTGGATATTTTGAGTGAAAATCTGGACGAAGGTTTCCAATATTTCCCGTCTGACCAAATTACAGACCATCCAGAACGATTCTTGGTTTCAGAAATGGTTCGCGAGAAAGTCTTGCACCTAACTCGTGAAGAGATTCCGCATTCTGTCGCAGTAGTTGTTGATTCTATGAAACGAGACGAAGAGACAGACAAGGTTCACATCCGTGCAACCATCATGGTCGAGCGAGATAGTCAAAAAGGGATTATCATTGGTAAAGGTGGCGCTATGCTTAAGAAAATCGGTAGCATGGCCCGTCGTGATATTGAACTCATGCTAGGAGATAAGGTCTTCCTAGAAACATGGGTCAAGGTCAAGAAAAACTGGCGTGATAAAAAGCTAGATTTGGCTGACTTTGGCTATAATGAAAAAGAATACTAAGTAGAGGTGGGCTCATGCCTGCTTCTTGTTTTTACAGAAGGAGAACTTATGCCTGAATTACCTGAGGTTGAAACCGTTCGACGTGGCTTAGAAAAATTGATTTTGGGTAAAAAGATTTCTAGCATTGATATTCGCTATCCCAAGATGATTAAGACAGATTTGGACGAGTTTCGAAAGGAAGTGCCTGGTCAGATTGTTGAGTCAATGGGACGTCGTGGTAAATATTTGATTTTCTACCTGACAGACAAGGTCTTGATTTCCCATTTGCGGATGGAGGGGAAGTATTTTTACTATCCAGACCAGGTTCCTGAACGCAAGCATGCCCATGTTTTCTTTCAGTTTGAAGATGGTGGCACGCTTGTTTATGAGGATGTTCGCAAGTTTGGTACTATGGAACTCTTGGCTCCTGACCTTTTAGACGCCTACTTTCTTTCTAAAAAACTAGGACCTGAACCAAGCGAACAAGACTTTGATGTGCAGGTCTTTCAAGCTGCTCTAGCTAAGTCTAAAAAGCCTATCAAATCCCATCTCCTAGACCAGACCTTGGTAGCTGGCCTTGGCAATATCTATGTGGATGAGGTTCTCTGGCGAGCTCAGGTTCATCCGGCTAGACCTTCCCAGACTTTGACAGCAGCAGAAACGACAGCCATTCATGACCAGACCATTGCTGTATTGGGACAGGCTGTTGAAAAAGGTGGATCCACCATTCGGACCTATACCAATGCCTTTGGGGAAGATGGAACCATGCAGGATTTTCATCAGGTCTATGATAAGGCTGGTCAAGAATGTTCACGTTGTGGGACCATCATTGAGAAAATTCAACTAGGTGGACGAGGCACCCATTTTTGTCCTCAGTGTCAAAGGAGGGACTGATGGGAAAAATCATTGGAATCACTGGGGGCATTGCCTCTGGTAAGTCAACTGTGACAAATTTTCTAAGACAGCAAGGCTTTCAAGTGGTGGATGCCGATGCAGTCGTCCACCAACTACAGAAACCTGGTGGTCGTTTGTTTCAGGCTCTAGTCCAGCACTTTGGTCAAAAAATTATCTTAGAAAATGGAGAACTCAATCGCCCTCTCCTAGCTAGTCTCATCTTTTCAAATTCTGAAGAGCGAGAATGGTCTAAGCAAACCCAAGGGGAGATTATTCGTGAAGAGTTGGCTACTTTGAGAGACCAGTTGGCTCAGACAGAAGAGATTTTCTTCATGGATATTCCCCTACTTTTTGAGCAGGACTACGTCTCTTGGTTTGATGAGACTTGGTTAGTCTATGTGGACCGAGATGTCCAAGTAGAACGCTTAATGAAAAGGGACCACTTGTCCAAAGATGAAGCTGAGTTTCGTCTGGCAGCCCAGTGGCCTTTAGATAAAAAGAAAGATTTGGCCAGCCATGTTCTAGATAACAATGGCAATCAGGACCAGCTTCTTACTCAGGTCTTCTCCCTGCTTGAGGGAGGTAGTGAAGATGACAGAGATTAACTGGAAGGATAATCTGCGCATTGCCTGGTTTGGTAATTTTCTGACAGGAGCCAGTATTTCCTTAGTTGTGCCTTTTATGCCCATCTTTGTGGAAAATCTGGGTGTAGGGAGTGATCAAGCTGCTTTTTATGCAGGTTTAGCTATTTCTGTCTCTGCCATTTCTGCGGCACTTTTCTCTCCTATCTGGGGCATCCTTGCTGATAAATACGGTCGAAAACCCATGATGATTCGTGCTGGTCTGGCCATGACTATCACTATGGGGGGCTTGGCTTTTGTGCCAAATATTTATTGGTTAATCTTTCTTCGTTTATTAAATGGTGTATTTGCAGGTTTTGTTCCTAATGCAACGGCTTTGATAGCCAGTCAGGTTCCCAAGGAGAAATCAGGCTCTGCCTTAGGTACTCTGTCTACAGGCGTAGTTGCAGGTACTCTAACTGGTCCTTTTATTGGTGGCTTTATCGCAGAATTATTTGGCATTCGTACTGTTTTTTTACTGGTTGGTAGTTTTCTCTTTTTAGCTGCTATTTTGACTATTTTCTTTATCAAGGAAGATTTTCAACCAGTAGCCAAGGAAAAGGCCATCCCAACAAAGGAATTATTTACATCAGTTAAATATCCCTATCTTTTGGTCAACCTCTTTCTGACCAGTTTTGTCATCCAATTTTCAGCCCAATCAATTGGCCCTATTTTAGCACTTTATGTACGCGACTTAGGCCAGACAGAGAATCTTCTTTTTGTATCTGGTTTGATTGTATCCAGTATGGGCTTTTCCAGCATGATGAGTGCAGGAATCATGGGCAAGCTAGGTGACAAGGTGGGTAATCATCGCCTCTTGGTTGTAGCCCAGTTTTATTCAGTCATCATCTATCTCCTCTGTGCTAATGCCTCTAGTCCCCTTCAACTAGGCCTCTATCGTTTCCTCTTTGGCCTGGGAACCGGTGCCTTGATTCCCGGAGTTAATGCCCTTCTAAGCAAGATGACGCCCAAAACTGGTATTTCGAGGGTCTTTGCCTTCAATCAGGTATTCTTTTATCTGGGAGGTGTCGTTGGGCCTATGGCAGGTTCTGCAGTAGCAGGACAATTTGGCTACCATGCAGTCTTCTATGCGACAAGCCTTTGTGTTGCCTTTAGTTGTCTCTTTAACCTTCTTCAATTTCGAACATTATTAAAAGTAAAGGAAATCTAGTGCGAGTAAAAATTAATCTCAAATGCTCCTCTTGTGGCAGTATCAATTACCTAACCAGTAAAAATTCAAAAACCCATCCAGACAAGATTGAGGTTTTAAAGTATTGTCCCAAGGAAAGAAAAGTAACCCTACATCTTGAATCTAAGTAGATTTTATGGTAAAATAATAGGGATTTTAAGGAGTTTGATATGTATAACCTATTATTAACCATTTTATTAGTATTATCTGTTGTGATTGTGATTGCGATTTTCATGCAACCAACTAAAAACCAATCCAGCAATGTATTTGATGCCAGCTCAGGTGATTTGTTTGAACGCAGTAAAGCACGCGGTTTTGAAGCTGTAATGCAGCGTTTGACTGGGATTTTAGTCTTTTTCTGGCTAGCCATTGCCTTAGCATTGACGGTATTATCAAGTAGATAAGAAAATAATGGGCAGGACTAGGTCTTTGCCTCTTTTTATTTTTAAAGGATATTTGAGCAGGTTTTACAGTAAAAGAAAATAAAAAATCTAGAAAGAAAATATGAAAGATAGAATAAAAGAATATTTGCAAGATAAGGGAAAGGTGACTGTCAATGACTTGGCTCAGGCTTTGGGAAAAGACGGGTCCAAGGATTTTCGTGAGTTGATTAAAACCTTGTCCCTAATGGAAAGAAAGCACCAGATTCGCTTTGAAGAAGATGGAAGTCTGACCTTGGAAGTCAAGAAAAAACACGAGATTACTCTCAAGGGAATTTTTCATGCCCATAAAAATGGCTTTGGCTTTGTCAGTCTGGAAGGTGAGGAGGACGACCTTTTTGTAGGGAAAAACGATGTCAACTATGCTATTGATGGTGATATCGTTGAGGTCGTCATCAAGAAAGTCGCTGACCGCAATAAGGGAACAGCAGCAGAAGCCAAAATTATTGATATCTTAGAACACAGCCTGACAACAGTTGTCGGCCAAATCGTTTTAGATCAGGAAAAACCTAAGTATGCGGGTTACATCCGTTCAAAAAATCAGAAAATCAGTCAACCAATCTATGTTAAAAAACCAGCCCTTAAACTAGAGGGAACCGAAGTTCTCAAGGTCTTTATCGATAAATACCCAAGCAAGAAACATGATTTCTTTGTTGCGAGTGTCCTCGATGTGGTAGGGCATTCAACGGATGTCGGAATTGATGTTCTTGAAGTTTTGGAGTCTATGGACATTGTCTCAGAATTTCCAGAGGCTGTTGTCAAGGAAGCAGAAAGTGTGCCGGATGCTCCGTCTCAAAAGGATATGGAAGGCCGTCTGGACTTGAGAGGTGAGATTACTTTTACCATTGACGGTGCGGATGCCAAGGACTTGGACGATGCGGTACATATCAAGGCCTTGAAAAATGGAAATCTGGAGCTTGGTGTTCACATCGCAGATGTTTCCTACTATGTGACCGAGGGGTCTGCTCTTGATAAGGAAGCCCTTAATCGTGCGACTTCTGTTTATGTGACAGACCGCGTGGTGCCAATGCTTCCGGAGCGTTTGTCAAATGGCATCTGCTCCCTCAATCCTCAAGTTGACCGCCTGACCCAGTCTGCCATTATGGAGATTGATAAACATGGTCGTGTAGTCAACTACACCATCACACAAACGGTTATCAAGACAAGCTTCCGTATGACCTATAGCGATGTCAATGATATCCTAGCTGGCGATGAGGAAAAGAGACAAGAATATCAGAAAATTGTTCCAAGTATCGAACTCATGGCCAAGCTTCATGAAACTCTAGAAAACATGCGTGTGAAACGTGGAGCTCTGAATTTTGATACGAGTGAAGCTAAGATTTTAGTGGATATAAAAGGGAAGCCTGTGGATATTGTCCTTCGACAACGTGGTGTTGCAGAGCGCATGATTGAATCCTTTATGCTGATTGCCAACGAAACAGTTGCCGAGCATTTCAGCAAGCTGGAGCTACCTTTCATCTATCGAATTCACGAGGAGCCTAAGGCTGAAAAAGTTCAGAAGTTTATTGATTATGCTTCGAGTTTTGGATTGCGCATTTATGGGACTGCCAGTGAGATTAGCCAGGAGGCCCTCCAAGACATCATGCGTACTGTTGAGGGAGAACCTTATGCGGATGTATTGTCCATGATGCTTCTTCGCTCTATGCAGCAGGCTCGCTATTCGGAGCACAATCACGGCCACTATGGACTAGCGGCTGACTATTACACTCACTTTACCAGTCCGATTCGTCGTTATCCAGACCTTCTTGTTCACCGTATGATTCGTGATTACGGCCGTTCTAAAGAAATAGCCGAGCATTTTGAACAAGTGATTCCAGATATTGCGACCCAGTCTTCCAACCGTGAACGTCGTGCCATTGAGGCTGAGCGTGAAGTCGAAGCCATGAAAAAGGCTGAGTATATGGAAGAATACGTGGGTGAAGAGTACGATGCGGTTGTGTCCAGCATTGTCAAATTCGGTCTCTTTGTCGAATTGCCGAACACAGTTGAAGGCTTGATTCACATCACAAATCTACCTGAATTTTATCATTTCAATGAACGTGATTTGACTCTTCGTGGAGAGAAATCAGGAACAACTTTCCGTGTAGGTCAGCAGATTCGTATTCGCGTTGAAAGAGCCGACAAGATGACGGGTGAAATTGACTTCTCATATATCCCAAGTGAGTTTGATGTGATTGAAAAAGGCTTGAAACAAACTGGTCGCAAAGACAGAGGGCGTGGTTCAAATCGTCGTTCAGATAAGAAGGAAGATAAGAGAAAATCAGGACGCTCAAATGATAAGCGCAAGCATTCACAAAAAGACAAGAAGAAAAAGGGCAAGAAACCTTTTTACAAGGAAGTAGCTAAGAAAGGAGCCAAGCATGGCAAAGGGCGAGGGAAAGGTCGTCGCACAAAATAAAAAGGCGCGCCACGACTATACTATCGTAGATACGTTAGAGGCAGGGATGGTCCTGACTGGGACTGAAATCAAGAGTGTGCGAGCTGCTCGAATCAATCTCAAGGACGGCTTTGCCCAAGTAAAAAATGGGGAAGTTTGGTTGAGCAATGTTCATATCGCGCCTTACGAAGAGGGAAATATCTGGAACCAGGAACCTGAACGCCGTCGTAAACTCCTGCTCCATAAGAAACAAATCCAAAAATTGGAACAAGAGACCAAAGGGACAGGAATGACCCTGGTTCCCCTTAAAGTCTATATCAAAGATGGTTACGCTAAACTCCTTTTAGGTTTAGCTAAAGGGAAGCATGACTATGATAAACGGGAGTCTATCAAACGTCGTGAGCAGAATCGCGATATTGCGCGCGTGATGAAAGCTGTTAATCAGCGATAAAAAGAGGAATGAAGATGGAAAAACTAGTTGCCTATAAACGCATGCCTTTGTGGAATAAACAAACTATGCCAGAGGCTGTCCAGCAGAAACACAATACCAAGGTCGGGACTTGGGGCAAGATCACAGTTGTAAAAGGAGCCCTCAAGTTTATTGAGTTGACCGAAGATGGTGAGGTTTTAGCTGAGCACCTCTTTGAAGCAGGGGCTGACAATCCCATGGCACAACCACAAGTCTGGCACCGAGTGGAGGCTGCCACAGATGATGTAGAGTGGTACTTGGAATTTTATTGTAAACCTGAGGATTATTTTCCTAAAAAATACAATACTAATCCTGTTCATTCAGAGGTCCTAGAGGCAATGCAGACAGTAAAACTAGGGAAAGCCTTGGATTTGGGCTGTGGTCAGGGCCGTAACTCTCTCTTTCTTGCACAGAATGGTTTTGATGTGACAGCTGTAGATCAAAATGAACTGGCCCTTGAAATCTTGCAAAGCATTGTGGAACAAGAAGATCTGGACATGCCAGTTGGTCTTTATGATATCAATTCAGCTAGTATTGGACAAGAGTATGATTTCATAGTTTCGACAGTTGTTTTGATGTTTTTGCAAGCAGACCGCATTCCTGCAATTATCAAAAATATGCAGGAGCATACCACGGTCGGTGGTTATAATCTTATCGTTTGTGCTATGGACACGGAGGATTATCCTTGCTCTGTGAACTTCCCATTTACCTTTAAAGAAGGGGAATTGGCAGACTATTACAAGGACTGGGAATTGGTTAAGTACAATGAAAATCCAGGCCATTTGCACCGTCGCGATGAGAATGGCAATCGTATTCAACTACGCTTTGCGACCATGCTAGCTAAAAAAATTAAATAAACATTGAAGGTTAGGAAATTTCCTGATCTTTTTCTTTTTTACGAATAGATAAGATAGAAGGATTGACAAAAATACGCATTATAAGTATAATTTTAGCTAGAAAGGTGACTATGAATGCCAATCACAGGTAAGGAAATGGTAAAATTATACTCAATGAAAATCAAAGAGCAAACTAGGAAGCTGGCCGCAGGCTGTACTTGAGTACGGCAAGGAGAAGCTGACGTAGTTTGAATTTGATTTTCGAAGAGTATTAGCTCTTGCAAATGGATGGATTGAAGTATGTAAGAGAGGAAGTCATCATCATTTTAAGAAAGAAGGGGTTCCCTATCTTGTCACTATTCCAGTTCACGGTAATGAGGATCTAGGAAAAGGTTTAGAGAGAAAAATATTAAAAGATTTGGGATTATAGTTGATTTGGAAATTGTGGAGGTGTATTATGCTAAAATCTTATCCTGCTATTTTTCATAGAGAAGGCACTGGATACTGGGTTGAATTTCCTGAATTTGGAGGCGGGACTGAAGGAGCAACGATTGAACTTGCAATGAAAAATGCTCGGGAAATGCTTGAGAGTGTTTTAGCTTCTTATATTGATGAAGGACTGGCTTTGCCTACTCCTAGTGACATTGCTGAGTTGAAAGCTCCTGATGGATTTGTGACTTTGATTCAGGTCAATCCCTTGCCTTTCGTAAAGAATAATAAAGCGATTCGAAAAAATGTTACGGTTCCAGAGTGGCTAGTCAGACTTGCAGATCGTGAGAAAGTGAACTATTCTGAAGTGTTGACACAAGCTCTTGAAAATCGCTTGCAACTCTAAAATTATAGAGTGATGTAGATTAGGAAATTTCCTGATCTTTTTTCTTTTTTACGAATAATATAGAAAAGGAGGGAATCATGTTTGTTGCGAGAGATGCTAGGGGAGAATTGGTAAATGTGTTAGAGGATAAACTTGAGAAGCAAGCATACACCTGCCCAGCTTGTGGAGGTCAGCTCCGTTTGCGTCAAGGACCAAGTGTCCGGACCCATTTTGCCCACAAAACCTTAAAAGACTGTGATTTTTCCTCTGAAAATGAAAGTCCAGAACACCTGGCAAATAAAGAATCACTTTATCACTGGTTGAAAAAAGATACAGAAGTGCAATTAGAATACCCTCTTCCAGAGCTTAAACAGATTGCGGATGTATTTGTAAATGGCAATCTAGCTTTAGAAGTTCAGTGTAGTCCCTTGCCACAGAAACTTCTTAAAGAGCGTAGCGAGGGCTATCGTAGTCAGGGTTACCAAGTACTGTGGTTACTGGGAGAAAAACTTTGGCTCAAGGAGCGTTTGACTCGTCTGCAACAAGGTTTTCTCTATTTTAGTCAAAACGTGGGCTTTTATGTTTGGGAATTAGACAGTGAAAAACAAGTTTTAAGACTCAAATACCTGATTCACCAAGATCTCCGCGGTAAACTCCATTATCAAATCAAGGAATTTCTCTATGGTCAAGCTAGTTTATTGGAAATATTGCGTTTCCCTTATAAGAAACAAAAAATATCTCATTTTACAGTTTCTGAGGATAAGGACATCTGTCGCTATATTCAGCAACAACTGTACTATCAAAATCCCTTTTGGATGAAAGAACAAGCAGAAGCATATCAAAAGGGAGAAAATCTCCTGACTTATGGGCTAAAAGAATGGTATCCACAAATAAGACCACTAGTAGGTAATTTTTGCCAAATTGAGAAAGATTTGACTCGCTATTATCAGTATTTTCAAATCTATTACCAAGAAAATCCTCAAAATGATTGGCAAAAGCTTTATCCACCAGCCTTTTATCAGCAATATTTCTTGAAAAATATGGTAGAATAGAAAAGATGGAGGAATCTAATGGTATTACAAAGAAATGAAATAAATGAAAAAGATACATGGGATCTATCAACGATTTACCCAACTGACCAGGCTTGGGAAGAAGCCTTAAAAGATTTAACAGAACAATTGGAGAAAGTAGCCCAGTATGAAGGACATCTCCTGGATAGTGCGAATAGCCTTCTAGAAATCACTGAATTTTCTCTTGAAATGGAACGCCAGATGGAGAAGCTTTACGTTTATGCTCATATGAAGAATGACCAAGATACACGTGAAGCCAAGTATCAAGAGTACTATGCTAAGGCTATGACTCTATACAGCCAGCTAGACCAAGCCTTTTCATTCTATGAGCCTGAATTTATGGAAATCAGTGAAGAGCAGTATGCTGCCTTTTTAGAGGCTCAACCAAAATTGCAGGTTTATCAACACTATTTTGACAAGCTTTTGCAAGGCAAGGAACACGTTCTATCACAACGTGAAGAAGAATTATTGGCTGGCGCTGGAGAAATCTTTGGTTCGGCAAGTGAAACCTTCGCTATCTTGGACAATGCGGATATTGTTTTCCCCTATGTCCTCGACGATGATGGTAAGGAGGTTCAGCTATCTCATGGGACTTACACACGTTTGATGGAGTCTAAAAATCGTGAGGTTCGCCGTGGTGCTTATCAAGCCCTTTATGCGACTTATGAACAATTCCAACACACCTATGCCAAAACCTTGCAAACCAATGTTAAGGTGCAAAACTACCGTGCTAAAGTTCGTAACTACAAGAGTGCTCGTCATGCAGCTCTCGCAGCAAATTTTGTTCCAGAAAGTGTTTATGACAATTTGGTAGCAGCAGTTCGCAAGCATTTGCCACTCTTGCATCGTTACCTTGAACTTCGTTCAAAGATTTTGGGAATTTCAGACCTTAAGATGTACGATGTCTACACACCGCTTTCATCTGTTGAATATAGTTTTACTTACGAGGAAGCTTTGAAAAAGGCCGAAGAAGCCTTGGCAGTCTTGGGTGAGGATTACTTGAGTCGTGTTAAACGTGCCTTCAGCGATCGTTGGATTGATGTTTACGAAAACCAAGGCAAGCGTTCAGGTGCCTACTCAGGTGGTTCTTATGATACCAATGCCTTTATGCTTCTTAACTGGCAGGACAATCTAGACAATCTCTTTACTCTTGTTCATGAAACAGGTCATAGTATGCACTCAAGCTATACTCGTGAAACGCAACCTTATGTTTACGGAGATTATTCTATCTTCTTGGCAGAGATTGCATCAACGACCAATGAAAATATCTTGACGGAGAAATTATTGGAAGAAGTGGAAGACGACGCAACGCGCTTTGCTATTCTCAATAACTTCCTAGATGGTTTCCGTGGAACAGTTTTCCGCCAAACTCAATTTGCTGAGTTTGAACACGCCATTCACCAAGCGGATCAAAATGGTGAAGTCTTGACAAGTGATTTCTTAAATAAACTCTACGCAGACTTGAACCAAGAGTATTATGGTTTGAGTAAGGAAGACAATCCTGAAATCCAGTACGAGTGGGCACGCATTCCACACTTCTACTATAACTACTATGTATACCAATATTCAACTGGCTTTGCAGCAGCCTCAGCCTTGGCTGAAAAGATTGTGCATGGTAGTCAAGAAGACCGTGACCGCTATATCGACTACCTCAAGGCAGGTAAGTCTGACTATCCACTTAATGTCATGAGAAAAGCTGGTGTTGATATGGAGAAGGAAGATTACCTAAACGATGCCTTTGCTGTCTTTGAACGTCGCTTAAATGAGTTTGAAGCCCTTGTTGAAAAATTGGGATTGGCATAAGATGGTTGAATCGTATAGTAAGAATGCCAACCATAACATGCGTCGTCCTGTTGTCAAGGAAGAAATTGTAGACTTGATGCGTCAGCGTCAAAAGCAAGTAACAGGCTCTTTGAAAGAATTGGAAGACTTTGCTCGCAAGGAAAATATTCCTATCATTCCCCATGAAACGGTTGCTTATTTCCGTTTTCTCATGGAAACCATACAACCTAAAAATATTCTGGAAATAGGGACGGCTATCGGTTTTTCAGCCCTCTTGATGGCTGAACATGCGCCAAATGCTAAGATTACAACCATTGACCGCAATCCAGAAATGATTGGATTTGCCAAGGAAAATTTCACCCAGTTTGACAGTCGCAAGCAAATTACGCTCCTAGAAGGAGATGCGGTAGATGTCTTATCTACCTTGACAGAGTCCTATGATTTCGTCTTTATGGATTCAGCCAAGTCTAAATACATCGTCTTTCTGCCAGAAATCCTCAAACATTTGGAAGTCGGTGGTGTGGTTGTCTTGGATGATATTTTTCAAGGTGGTGATGTTGCCAAGGACATTATGGAGGTTCGTCGTGGCCAGCGAACTATTTATCGAGGCCTTCAAAGATTATTTGATGCAACTTTAGACAATCCAGGACTCACTGCAACATTAGTACCTTTAGGGGACGGCATTCTCATGCTTCGTAAAAATGTAGCAGATGTTCAATTGCTTGACAGCGAATAATTTTCAGAAAAATTTAAGAAAATATAGTAAAATAGATAGGGTAACACTTATCTCAAAGGAGTAGACATGAAGAAAAAACTATTGGCAGGTGCCATTACACTATTATCAGTAGCAACTTTAGCAGCTTGTTCGAAAGGTTCAGAAGGGGCAGACCTTATCAGCATGAAAGGGGATGTCATCACAGAACATCAATTTTATGAGCAAGTGAAAATCAATCCTTCAGCCCAACAAGTCTTGTTGAACATGACCATTCAAAAAGTATTTGAGAAGCAATATGGCTCAGAGGTAGATGAGAAAGAAATCGATGAAATCATTTCTGGAGAAGAAAAACAATATGGTGAGAATTACCAACGTGTCTTATCACAATCAGGTATGACTCTTGAAACACGTAAAGCACAAATTCGTACAAGTAAATTAGTTGAATTTGCAGTTAAAAAGGCTGCAGAAGCTGAATTAACTGATGAAGCCTATAAGAAAGCATTTGAGAACTATACTCCGGACGTAACTGCTCAAATTATTCGTCTTGATAATGAGGATAAAGCGAAAGAAGTCCTCGAAAAAGCTAAGGCAAGTGGCGCAGATTTCGCTCAATTAGCTAAAGATAACTCAACTGATGAGAAAACCAAAGCGAACGGTGGTGAAATCACTTTTGATTCAGCTTCAACAGAGGTACCAGATCAAGTTAAGAAGGCAGCTTTTGCCTTGGATGTTAATGGCATTTCTGATGTCATTACAGCTACTGGTACTCAAGCATACAGCAGTCAATATTACATTGTAAAACTCATTAAGAAAACAGAAAAGTCATCTAATATCGATGACTACAAAGAAAAATTGAAAACTGTTATCTTGACTCAAAAACAAAATGATGCATCATTTGTTCAAAGTATTGTCGGAAAAGAATTGCAAGCAGCCAATATCAAGGTTAAAGATCAAGCCTTCCAAAATATCTTTACCCAATATATCGGTGGTGGAGATTCAAGCTCAAGCAGTTCTTCAAAAGAATAAAACAGAAAAGAGCCAAGCGCTCTTTTTCTTATGAGAAAATCTATTATCTTAAGGGTAAGAGTTTTTTTCTTTCGGAAAAAATGGTATAATAGCAATCAAAACTAGAAAATAAGCGGAATTTGGGAATAATTTCTTTTGTTCTCATTAGATTGGTGATACTATGAAGATTAGTAAGAGGCACCTGTTAAACTATTCTATTCTAGTCCCTTACTTACTTTTATCTATTTTGGGCTTGATTGTAGTTTATTCTACAACCAGTGCCATTCTTATCGAAGAAGGTAAAAGTGCCCTCCAATTGGTTCGAAGTCAGGGAATGTTTTGGATACTTAGTTTAATATTGATTGCCTTGATATATAAGCTGAAACTGAATTTTTTAAGAAAAGAAAGACTGCTATTTATTATTATGTTTGTTGAGCTGATTCTTTTGGCTCTGGCTCGCTTAATTGGTACGCCAGTCAATGGAGCCTATGGTTGGATTTCAGTAGGACCTTTGACCATTCAGCCAGCTGAGTATTTGAAGATTATCATCGTCTGGTACTTGGCCCAACGTTTCTCAAAACAACAGGATGAAATTGGGATTTACGATTTTCAAGTTTTAACTCAAAATCAATGGATTCCTCGTGCTTTTAATGATTGGCGCTTCGTCCTACTAGTAATGATAGGAAGTTTAGCTATTTTCCCAGATTTGGGGAATGCTACCATCCTAGCTCTGGTCGCCTTGATTATGTATACAGTTAGTGGGATTGCTCATCGTTGGTTTATAGCCTTTATCGGTGTATTGGTAGGAGTTTCAGCCCTATCCTTATCAGCTATTTCTATTATCGGGGTTGATAAGTTTTCAAAAGTTCCAGTATTTGGTTACGTTGCTAAGCGTTTCAGTGCCTACTTTAATCCCTTTGCTGATTTGGCAGGAGCAGGCCACCAACTTGCAAATTCCTACTTTGCCATGGTAAATGGTGGTTGGTTTGGTCTAGGCTTAGGAAATTCAATCGAAAAACGTGGTTATTTACCAGAGGCCCATACAGATTTTGTATTTTCAATTGTCATTGAAGAGTTTGGATTTGTGGGAGCCAGCTTGATTTTAGCACTTGTCTTTTTCCTGATTTTACGAATTATCCTAGTCGGTATTCGTGCTAAGAATCCCTTTAATTCCATGATGGCGATTGGGGTTGGGGGGATGATGCTGGTACAGGTATTTGTCAATATCGGTGGAATTTCTGGCATTATTCCTTCGACAGGAGTAACCTTCCCCTTCCTATCACAAGGGGGGAACAGTCTCCTAGTCTTGTCTGTAGCCATCGCCTTTGTCTTAAATATTGATGCAAGTGAAAAACGTGCCCAATTATATGAGGAGTTAGAAACTCACTCATCAAACTATATGTAGAGTTGATAGTGGAAAGGATTACCTATGTCTCTTCAAAAATTAGAAAACTATAGTAATAAAGCTGTTGTGCAAGAAGAAGTATTGATTTTAACAGAATTGTTAGAAGATATCACTAAAAATATGCTTGCCCCAGAGACTTTTGAAAAAATTATGGAGTTGAAAGAATTATCAACTCAAGAAGATTATCAGGGCTTGAACCAACTGGTTACTAGTCTGTCAAATGATGAAATGGCTTATATTTCACGCTATTTCTCTATCTTGCCTCTCTTGATTAATATTTCAGAAGACGTGGATTTGGCCTATGAAATCAACCACCAAAATAATATCGATCAAGATTATCTTGGGAAATTATCAGCAACAATCAAAATGGTTGCTGAAAAAGAAAATGCGGTTGAAATTCTAGAACATTTGAATGTTGTCCCTGTTTTGACAGCCCATCCAACACAAGTTCAACGTAAGAGTATGTTGGATTTGACTAACCATATCCATACCCTCTTGCGTAAGTATCGTGATGTGAAATTAGGCTTGATTAATAAGGAAAAATGGCATAATGATCTCCGTCGTTATATTGAGATTATCATGCAGACAGACATGATTCGTGAAAAGAAATTGAAAGTGACCAATGAAATCACGAATGTTATGGAATACTACAATAGTTCATTCCTGAAGGCAGTTCCTCATTTGACTGCTGAGTACAAGCGTCTGGCTAAAAAACATGGCTTAGAATTGAAACATCCTAAACCAATTACCATGGGAATGTGGATTGGTGGAGACCGTGATGGGAATCCTTTTGTTACAGCAGATACCTTGAAACAATCTGCTATGACCCAGTGTGAAGTCATCATGAACTACTATGATGAAAAGATTTACCAACTTTATCGTGAATTCTCCCTCTCGACTAGTATCGTCAATGTTAGCAAGCAAGTCAGAGAAATGGCTCGTCAATCCAAGGATAACTCGATCTACCGAGAAAAAGAGCTTTACCGCCGTGCCTTGTTTGATATTCAATCAAAAATCCAAGCAACAAAAACCTATCTGATTGAGGATAAGGAAGTTGGGGCTCGCTATGAATCAGCTAATGATTTTTATAAGGATTTGATTACCATTCGTGATTCCCTCTTGGAAAACAAGGGTGAAGCACTGATTTCTGGTGATTTTGTTGAGTTAATTCAGGCAGTTGAAATTTTTGGTTTCTATTTGGCATCTATTGATATGCGTCAAGATTCTAGTGTTCATGAAGCCTGTGTAGCTGAACTCTTGAAATCAGCAGGCATTCATTCGCATTATAGTGAACTAAGTGAAGAGGAAAAATGCCAGCTTCTTTTGAAAGAATTAGAAGAAGATCCACGTATTCTTTCTGCCACTCACGTTGAAAAATCAGAGTTACTTGAAAAAGAATTAGCAATCTTTAAGGCTGCTCGTAAGTTGAAAGATAAGTTGGGAGATGATGTCATTCGTCAGACTATCATTTCACATGCAACCAGCGTATCAGACATGCTGGAATTGGCTATCTTGCTAAAAGAAGTAGGGCTAGTTGATAAAGAAAGAGCCCGTGTCCAAATTGTTCCTCTCTTTGAAACAATCGAGGACTTGGACCACTCAGAAGAAACCATGAGAGAATACCTTTCTCTTCCTCTTGCTAAAAAATGGATTGCTTCACGTAATAACTACCAAGAAATCATGCTTGGTTACTCTGATAGTAATAAAGATGGTGGCTACCTATCATCATGTTGGACCCTCTACAAGGCTCAACAACAATTGACTGCTATTGGAGATGAATTTGGCGTTAAGGTTACTTTCTTCCATGGCCGTGGTGGTACTGTCGGTCGTGGTGGTGGACCAACCTATGAAGCCATCACATCTCAACCGCTCAAGTCCATTAAGGATCGTATCCGCTTGACGGAGCAGGGTGAAGTAATTGGGAATAAATACGGTAACAAAGACGCAGCTTACTATAACCTTGAAATGCTTGTTTCAGCGGCCATTAATCGTATGATTACGCAGAAGAAGAGTGATACCAATACATCCAATCGCTATGAAGCTATTATGGATCAAGTGGTGGACCGTAGTTATGATATCTACCGTGATTTGGTCTTTGGTAATGACCATTTCTATGATTATTTCTTTGAGTCAAGTCCAATCAAGGCTATTTCAAGCTTTAATATTGGTTCTCGTCCAGCCGCTCGTAAGACTATTACTGAAATCGGTGGTTTGCGAGCTATCCCTTGGGTCTTCTCATGGTCGCAAAGTCGCGTCATGTTCCCTGGCTGGTATGGGGTTGGTTCAAGCTTCAAGGAATTTATCGATAAAAATCCAGAGAATATCGCTATCTTACGAGATATGTACCAAAACTGGCCTTTCTTCCAATCGCTTCTTTCAAATGTCGACATGGTCTTATCAAAATCAAATATGAACATTGCTTTTGAATATGCCAAACTGTGTGAGGATGAAGAAGTAAAAGCAATCTATGAGACTATTCTAAATGAATGGCAAGTTACCAAGGAAGTCATCTTGGCTATCGAAGGTTACGATGAACTCTTGGCTGAAAATCCATATCTAAAAGCAAGTTTGGATTATCGTATGCCTTACTTTAATATCCTCAACTATATCCAGTTGGAGTTGATTAAACGTCAACGCCGAGGAGAATTATCAAGCGACCAAGAAAAATTAATCCATACAACCATCAACGGAATTGCAACAGGATTGCGTAATTCAGGCTGATACCTATCAAACTTCCTCTTTTCCATAGGGGAAGTTTTTGAATAGTTCAAAAAAATGCTAAAAGAGCCTTGACAAGTAGTTGAAAAATGATATAATTTAACCATTCAGAAAAGTAATCATACAAACTTTTTAGAGAGTCTGTGGTAGCTGAAAACAGATAAGTGGTGATGATGAAAATTGGGCTGGATGTTATTTAGAATTTGAAATCATAAAAATTCGGTGAGCACACCTTACAGTGCACCTCGTTATTGCGAGACAGAGCGATAGGGAAATTCCCTATAATTGAGGTGGTACCGCGCATCGACGTCCTCACACAAGTTTTTTGTGTGAGGACTTTTTTGATGGAGGTTAGTATGGAAAGAAAACGATGGCGTCGCTTGTTTAGATAAGTGAAGTATTTTATAAGGAAATAAAAAGGAGAAATAGAATGAAAAATAAACGTTTAATTGGAATTATCGCTGCATTAGCAGTCTTAGTAGCAGGAAGCTTGATTTACTCTTCAATGAATAAACCAGACGCTAAGAATGAGAAGAAAGTTGCCAAAGTTGGTGTTCTTCAGTTTGTGAGTCATCCCTCTCTTGATTTGATTTATAAAGGGATACAAGATGGACTTGCAGAAGAAGGTTATAAAGATGATCAACTTAAAATCGATTTTATGAACTCAGAAGGCGACCAAAGTAAGGTTGCGACAATGAGTAAACAATTGGTTGCAAATGGGAATGACCTTGTGGTTGGTATTGCAACACCAGCTGCTCAAGGTTTGGCTAGTGCCACAAAAGACCTACCAGTTATCATGGCCGCTATTACAGACCCAATTGGTGCGAACTTGGTTAAAGATTTGAAAAAACCAGGTGGCAACATCACAGGGGTATCTGACCACAATCCAGCTCAACAACAAGTTGAACTCATCAAGGCTTTGACACCAAATGTGAAAACAATCGGAGCTCTTTACTCAAGCAGCGAAGACAATTCAAAAACTCAGGTAGAAGAATTTAAGGCTTATGCTGAAAAAGCAGGTTTGACTGTAGAAACATTTGCTGTTCCTTCAACAAATGAAATTGCTTCAACAGTTAACGTTATGACTAGCAAGGTTGATGCTATCTGGGTTCCAATCGATAACACAATCGCATCTGCCTTTTCAACTGTTGTATCAAGCAACCAATCAGCTAAAAAACCAATCTACCCAAGCGCAACTGCCATGGTAGAAGCAGGTGGTTTGGCATCAGTTGTAGTTGATCAACATGATCTCGGTGTGGCAACAGGTAAAATGATTGCACAAGTTTTGAAAGGTGCAAAACCAGCTGATACTCCAGTCAATGTATTTTCAACTGGTAAGTCAGTAATTAACAAAAAATTGGCACAAGAACTAGGTATTACGATTCCTGAATCTGTTCTAAAAGAAGCAGGACAAGTGATTGAATAATCTACAATGGAGGAGTTGGGGACATCTCCTCCAATTTTTTACAATAGAAATCATATAGAAAAGGTTAAGAAACAGATGATATTATCTATTATTTCTCAAGGATTTGTCTGGGCTATTTTAGGTCTGGGAATCTTTATGACATTTAGGATTTTAAACTTTCCAGATATGACGACAGAAGGTTCCTTCCCTCTTGGGGGAGCTGTTGCTGTTACTCTGATAACGAAAGGCGTGAATCCCTTTTTAGCGACGCTTGTTGCTGTAGGAGCAGGTTGTTTGGCTGGAATGGCAGCAGGACTTCTTTATACAAAAGGGAAGATCCCAACTTTGCTCTCAGGGATTTTGGTGATGACTTCCTGTCACTCTATCATGCTCTTGATTATGGGACGTGCGAATTTAGGCCTGCTTGGAACCAAGCAAATACAGGATGTTTTGCCTTTTGATTCAGATTTGAATCAACTCTTGACAGGTCTCATCTTTGTAAGTCTTGTCATTGCTCTCATGCTCTTTTTCTTGGACACTAAACTCGGACAAGCCTATATTGCTACAGGTGACAATCCTGATATGGCTAGAAGTTTCGGGATTCATACTGGACGCATGGAGCTCATGGGCTTGGTCTTATCAAATGGTGTGATTGCCCTTGCAGGAGCTCTCATTGCCCAGCAAGAAGGGTATGCCGATGTATCTAGAGGAATCGGGGTTATAGTTGTGGGGCTTGCAAGTTTGATTATTGGAGAAGTTATCTTCAAGAGTTTGAGCTTGGCAGAACGTCTGGTTACCATCGTTGTAGGTTCTATCGCTTATCAATTCTTAGTGTGGGCAGTTATTGCCCTTGGCTTTAATACAAGTTACCTTCGTTTGTACAGCGCCGTGATTTTAGCAGTCTGCCTCATGATTCCAACATTTAAGCAAACAATCTTGAAAGGAGCCAAATTAAGCAAATGACAACAATTGTAGAATTAAAAAATGCAACCAAAGTCGTTAAAAATGGCTTTGATGAAGAAAAGATTATTTTAAATGATGTTTCCTTAGAAATTTTTGAACAGGACTTTATCACGATTTTAGGTGGAAATGGTGCTGGGAAGTCAACTCTCTTTAACACTATTGCAGGAACCTTGTCATTAACCAGTGGAACCATCCGTATTTTGGGTGAAGATGTTACCAAGTTTTCACCAGAGAAGCGGGCTAAGTATCTGTCTCGAGTCTTCCAAGATCCCAAGATGGGGACAGCTCCTCGTATGACGGTGGCTGAGAATCTCTTGATTGCCAAGTTTCGTGGTGAAAAGCGTGGACTGTTACCACGACGCTTGACTAGTTTTAAGGATGAGTTTCAGGCAACCATTGAAAAAGTAGGGAACGGCCTTGAGAAACACTTGAATACACCGATTGAGTTCTTATCAGGTGGACAAAGACAGGCTTTGAGTCTCTTGATGGCAACCTTGAAGCGTCCTGAATTACTCTTGTTAGACGAGCATACTGCAGCCCTTGATCCAAAGACCAGTGTGGCCTTGATGGAATTGACGGATGAATTTGTCAAGAAAGACCAGCTGACAGCGCTTATGATTACCCACCATATGGAAGATGCTCTCAAATATGGAAATCGCTTGATTGTTATGAAAGAAGGACGAATTATCCAAGATTTGAAACAAGAAGAAAAAGCAAAAATGAAAATCTCTGATTATTATCAGCTCTTTGAATAAAGTAGGGAAAATGAGTGAAATGGTTTACTTTTTTTCTGAAATAAAGTATACTATATAAAGTAAACTATGATAACATGGAGGTATTGTGTATGGTTGACAAACAAGTCATTGAAGAAATCAAAAACAATGCCAACATTGTGGAAGTCATAGGAGATGTGATTTCTTTACAAAAGGCAGGACGGAACTATCTAGGGCTCTGTCCTTTTCATGGTGAAAAAACACCTTCTTTCAACGTTGTAGAGGACAAGCAGTTTTACCACTGTTTTGGTTGTGGTCGCTCAGGTGACGTCTTTAAGTTCATCGAGGAGTACCAAGGGGTTCCCTTTATGGAGGCTGTCCAAATCTTAGGTCAGCGTGTCGGGATTGAGGTAGAAAAACCACTTTATAGTGAGCAAAAGCCAGCTTCACCCCACCAATCTCTTTATGATATGCACGAAGATGCTGCCAAATTTTATCATGCTATTCTCATGACAACGACTATGGGGGAAGAGGCCAGAAACTACCTTTATCAGCGTGGTTTGACAGATGAAGTGCTCAAGCATTTTCGGATTGGTTTGGCACCTCCAGAACGCAACTATCTTCATCAACGTTTGTCTGGTCAGTATCGTGATGAGGATTTCCTAGATTCAGGACTGTTTTACCTCTCAGATGCAAATCAATTTGTAGACACCTTTCACAATCGGATTATGTTTCCCCTGACAAATGACCAAGGAAAGGTCATTGCCTTCTCAGGTCGTATCTGGCAGAAAACGGATTCACAAACTTCTAAGTATAAAAATAGCAGATCGACTGCAATTTTTAACAAAAGTTACGAATTATATCATATGGATAGGGCAAAAAAATCTTCTGGTAAAGCCAGTGAGATTTACCTGATGGAAGGGTTCATGGATGTAATCGCAGCCTATCGGGCTGGAATCGAAAATGCTGTCGCATCTATGGGAACAGCCTTGAGTCGAGAACATGTTGAGCATCTGAAAAGGTTAACCAAGAAGTTGATTCTTGTTTATGATGGCGATAAGGCTGGGCAAGCCGCGACTTTGAAAGCATTGGATGAAATTGGAGATATGCCTGTGCAGATTGTCAGCATGCCTGATAACTTGGATCCAGATGAATATCTACAAAAAAATGGTCCAGAAGACTTGGCCTATCTATTAACGAAAACTCGTATTAGTCCGATTGAGTTCTACATTCACCAGTACAAACCTGAAAATAGTGAAAATCTGCAGGCACAGATTGAGTTTATTGAAAAAATAGCTCCCTTGATTGTTCAAGAAAAGTCCATCACTGCTCAGAACAGCTATATTCATATTTTAGCTGACAGTCTGGCGTCCTTTGATTATGCCCAGATTGAGCAGATTGTTAATGAGAGTCGTCAGGCACAAAGGCAGAATCGCATGGAAGGAATTTCCAGACCGACGTCAATCACTATGCCTGTCACCAAGCAGTTATCGGCTATTATGAGGGCAGAAGCTCATCTACTTTATCGAATGATGGAATCCCCTCTTGTTTTGAATGATTACCGCTTGCGAGAAGACTTTTCATTTGACACACCTGAATTTCAGGTCTTATATGACTTGCTTGGCCAGTATGGCAATCTTCCTCCGGAAGTTTTAGCAGAGCAGACAGAGGAAGTTGAAAGAGCATGGTATCAAGTTTTAGCTCAGAATTTACCATCTGAGATGTCACCTCAGGAACTAAGTGAAGTAGAAATGACTCGAAACAAGGCTCTCTTGAATCAGGCCAATATGAGAATCAAAAAGAAGGTGCAGGAAGCTAGCCATGTAGGAGATACCGACACAGCCTTAGAAGAATTGGAACGTTTAATTTCCCAAAAGAGAAGAATGGAGTAATAATGGCAACAAAACAAAAAGAAGTAACAACATTTGACGTACAAGTAGCAGAATTTATCCGTAATCATAAACAAAAAGGGACAGCAACTGATGATGAAATCAACGCAAGTCTGGTTATTCCTTTTACCTTGGACGCTGATGGGATTGAAGATCTCTTGCAACGAATTCAGGATGCAGGGATTTCTATCACAGATAACGAAGGAAATCCGAGTGCTCGTGTTCTTAGCTCTGAAGAAGAACCAGAACTCAGCGATGAGGACTTGATTGGGTCAACTTCTGCTAAGGTCAATGACCCTGTTCGTATGTACTTGAAAGAAATCGGAGTCGTTCCTCTCTTGACCAATGAAGAGGAAAAAGAATTGGCACTAGCTGTTGAAGCGGGTGATATCGAAGCCAAACAACGTCTTGCGGAAGCCAACCTTCGTTTGGTTGTTTCTATTGCTAAACGCTATGTCGGCCGTGGTATGCAGTTTCTTGACTTGATTCAAGAAGGGAACATGGGCTTGATGAAGGCGGTTGACAAGTTTGACTATTCTAAAGGATTCAAGTTCTCAACTTATGCAACTTGGTGGATTCGTCAGGCCATCACTCGTGCTATTGCTGATCAAGCTCGTACCATCCGTATCCCAGTTCACATGGTTGAAACTATCAATAAATTGGTTCGTGAACAGCGTAATCTCCTTCAAGAATTGGGACAAGATCCAACACCAGAACAAATCGCTGAACGAATGGATATGACACCTGATAAGGTTCGTGAAATCTTGAAGATTGCCCAAGAACCGGTATCCCTTGAAACTCCAATCGGTGAAGAGGATGATAGCCACCTTGGAGACTTTATCGAAGATGAAGTGATTGAAAATCCAGTGGACTATACAACTCGTATCGTCTTGCGTGAGCAGTTGGATGAGGTCTTGGATACTCTTACAGACCGTGAAGAAAATGTTTTGCGTCTGCGTTTTGGGCTAGATGATGGTAAAATGCGTACCCTTGAAGATGTGGGTAAAGTCTTTAACGTGACTCGCGAGCGTATCCGTCAGATTGAAGCTAAAGCTTTGAGAAAACTACGCCAACCAAGTCGCAGCAAACCGCTTCGTGATTTTATTGAAGACTAAGAGTGAGGATGAATATGGCTTATACAGAAGAGCAAATTGAAAACATCAAAACACGAATTTTATCAGCCTTGGAAGAAGTTATTGACCCTGAGTTGGGAATCGATATTGTCAATCTTGGCTTGATTTATGAGATTCGTTTTGACGGCGACACTGGACAAACAGAGATTGATATGACTTTGACAACTATGGGTTGTCCCCTAGCAGACCTTTTGACGGACCAGATTTATGATGCTATGACAGAGGTTCCAGAAGTAACGGATACTGAGGTCAAATTAGTCTGGTATCCAGCCTGGACCGTTGAAAAAATGAGTCGCTATGCACGCATTGCCCTGGGCATTAAGTAAACATATAATAGCATGTGAGAGATTATTGGAAAAGCGAGGAAATTTCCCCCTCTTTTCCTCTAGTCTCTCCTTTCTTTTGCTGATTTTATTCAAAGAAAATGATATAATAGTAGTTATGGAAAAAAAGAAATTACGCATCAATATGTTGAGTTCAAGTGAGAAAGTAGCAGGACAAGGAGTTTCAGGTGCTTACCGTGAATTAGTTCGTCTTCTTCACCGTGATGCCAAGGATCAATTGATTGTTACAGAAAATCTTCCAATCGAGGCAGATGTGACTCACTTTCATACGATTGATTTCCCCTATTATTTATCAACATTCCAAAAGAAACGCTCAGGAAGGAAAATTAGCTATGTGCATTTCTTGCCTGATACACTTGAGGGGAGTTTGAAAATTCCATTTTTCTTAAAGGGAATTGTGAAACGCTATGTATTTTCTTTTTACAACCGGATGGAGCACTTGGTGGTGGTCAATCCTATGTTTATTGAGGATTTGGTGGCAGCTGGTATTCCACGTGAAAAAGTGACCTATATTCCTAACTTTGTCAACAAGGAAAAATGGCATCCCCTTCCACAAGAAGAGATAGCGAGACTGCGAACAGGTCTAGGTCTTAGTGACAATCAGTTTATCGTAGTAGGTGCTGGGCAAGTTCAGAAACGCAAAGGAATTGATGACTTTATCCGTCTGGCTGAGGAATTACCCCACATTACCTTTATCTGGGCGGGTGGTTTCTCTTTTGGTGGCATGACAGATGGCTATGAACGCTATAAGAAAATAATGGAAAATCCCCCTAAAAACTTGATTTTTCCAGGTATCGTGTCGCCAGAGCGGATGCGCGAATTGTATGCCCTAGCGGACCTTTTCTTGTTGCCTAGTTACAATGAGCTTTTTCCTATGACTATTTTAGAGGCTGCTAGTTGTGAAGCTCCTATTATGCTACGTGATTTGGATCTTTATAAGGTGATTTTGGAGGGAAATTATCGGGCGACAGCAGATAGAGAAGAGATGAAAGAAGCTATTCTGGAATATCAAGCAAATCCAGCTGCCTTAAAAGATCTCAAAGAAAAGGCTAAGAATATTTCTAGAGAGTATTCAGAAGAGCATCTGTTACAAATCTGGTTGGACTTTTATGAGAAACAAGCCACTTTAGGGAGAAAGTAAAAAGAGAGGTAATCTATGCGAATTGGTTTATTTACAGATACCTATTTTCCTCAGGTTTCAGGTGTTGCGACCAGTATTCGAACTTTGAAAACGGAGCTTGAAAAGCAAGGGCACGCCGTTTTTATCTTTACGACGACAGATAAGGATGTCAATCGCTATGAAGATTGGCAAATTATCCGCATTCCAAGTGTTCCTTTTTTTGCTTTTAAGGATCGCCGCTTTGCCTATCGAGGTTTTAGCAAGGCTCTTGAAATTGCTAAACAATATCAGCTAGATATTATCCACACTCAGACAGAATTTTCTCTTGGCTTGTTGGGGATTTGGATTGCGCGTGAATTGAAGATTCCAGTCATCCATACCTATCACACCCAATACGAAGACTACGTGCATTATATTGCTAAGGGGATGTTGATACGTCCTAGTATGGTCAAGTATTTGGTTAGAGGTTTTTTGCATGATGTGGATGGAGTCATTTGCCCGAGTGAGATTGTCCGTAACTTGCTATCTGACTATAAGGTCAAGGTTGAGAAACGGGTCATTCCAACTGGGATTGAATTAGCCAAGTTTGAGCGTCCAGAAATCAAGCAAGAAAATCTAAAAGAACTGCGTAGTAAATTAGGGATTCAAGAGGACGAACAGATGTTGCTGAGTCTTTCCAGAATTTCTTATGAAAAAAATATTCAAGCAGTATTAGCAGCTTTTGCAGAAGTTCTGAAAGAGGAAGACAAGGTCAAACTGGTGGTTGCTGGGGATGGTCCTTATCTGGATGACCTTAAAGAGCAAGCCCAGAAACTAGAGATTCAAGACTCGGTCATCTTTACAGGGATGATTGCTCCTAGTGAGACAGCTCTTTATTATAAGGCGGCGAATTTCTTCATCTCGGCCTCGACGAGTGAAACGCAAGGTTTGACATACTTGGAAAGCTTGGCCAGTGAAACGCCTGTCATTGCTCACGGAAATCCTTATCTGGACAATCTGATCAGTGATAAAATGTTTGGAACCTTGTACTATGGAGAACATGATTTGGCCGGAGCTATTCTGGAGGCCCTGATTGCGACTCCGGACATGGATGAGCATATCTTATCAGAGAAATTGTACGAGATTTCAGCCGAGAACTTTGGGAAACGAGTGCATGAGTTTTATCTGGATGCTATTATTTCAAATAATTTCCAGAAAGATTTAGCCAAAGATGATACGGTCAGCCAGCGTATCTTTAAGACAGTTCTGTATTTACCACAACAGGTGGTTGCTGTGCCCGTAAAAGGCTCTAGACGTATGCTGAAGGCTTCAAAAACACAGTTAATCAGCATAAGAGATTATTGGAAAGACCATGAAGAATAGAAAGAGGAACAGCTATGAAAAAACAATTAATGAGAAGTGGTCGTGATAAAAAGATTGCTGGTGTTTGTGCCGGTGTGGCTTATTATTTTGATATAGATCCTACTATTGTTCGTGTAATATGGGGTGTTCTTGCTTTTGGTTACGGAGCAGGAATTGTGGCTTATATCATTTTATGGATTATTGCCCCAGTAGCAAGTGACTATTGAAAACTAGCTAAATTCATGCTAAGATAATAGAAAATAGAATGTAACGAAGGAGATAAAAATGGCATTTGGAGATAATGGAAAACGTAAAAAAACTATGTTTGAGAAATTAACCTTGCTTATCGTACTTATCATGTTAGTAGCAAGTATTTTGGGGATTTTTGCAACTGCAATTGGTGCCCTCAGTAATCTATAAAATAGATTTAAGAAATTTTGTGACTGGGATTTCCCAGCCCTTTTTTAAAGTGAGAAGAAAAAATGAGTATGTTTTTAGATACAGCCAAGATTAAGGTCAAGGCTGGTAATGGTGGCGATGGCATGGTTGCCTTTCGCCGTGAAAAATATGTCCCTAATGGTGGTCCTTGGGGTGGTGACGGAGGTCGTGGAGGTAATGTAGTCTTCGTTGTAGACGAAGGACTACGTACCTTGATGGATTTCCGTTATAACCGTCATTTCAAGGCTGATTCTGGTGAGAAAGGAATGACCAAAGGGATGCATGGGCGTGGTGCTGAGGATCTCAGAGTTCGAGTGCCACAAGGTACGACTGTCCGTGATGCCGAGACTGGCAAAGTTTTAACAGATTTGATTGAACATGGTCAAGAATTTATCGTTGCCCACGGAGGTCGCGGTGGTCGTGGAAATATCCGCTTTGCGACACCGAAAAATCCTGCACCTGAAATCTCTGAAAATGGAGAACCAGGTCAGGAACGTGAATTACAGTTAGAACTTAAAATCCTTGCGGATGTTGGTTTAGTAGGATTCCCATCTGTAGGTAAATCAACACTTTTAAGTGTTATCACATCTGCTAAACCTAAAATTGGTGCCTACCACTTTACGACTATTGTGCCAAATCTAGGTATGGTTCGTACCCAATCAGGTGACTCCTTTGCAGTAGCTGATTTACCAGGTTTGATTGAAGGGGCTAGTCAGGGTGTCGGTTTGGGAACTCAGTTCCTCCGTCACATTGAACGTACACGTGTTATCCTTCATATCATTGATATGTCAGCTAGCGAAGGGCGTGATCCATATGAGGATTATCTTGCCATCAATAAAGAGCTGGAATCATACAATCTCCGTCTCATGGAGCGTCCACAGATTATTGTAGCCAATAAGATGGATATGCCTGAGAGTCAGGAAAATCTTGAAGAATTCAAGAAAAAATTAGCTGAAAACTATGATGAATTTGAAGAGTTACCAGCTATCTTCCCAATATCTGGTTTGACCAAGCAAGGTTTGGCTACGCTTTTGGATGCTACAGCTGAATTGTTAGACAAGACACCAGAATTCTTGCTTTATGATGAGTCAGATATGGAAGAAGAAGCTTACTATGGATTTGATGAGGAAGAAAAAGCCTTTGAAATTAGTCGTGATGACGATGCGACCTGGGTGCTTTCTGGTGAAAAACTCATGAAACTCTTTAATATGACCAACTTTGATCGTGACGAATCGGTCATGAAATTTGCCCGTCAATTACGTGGTATGGGAGTTGATGAAGCCCTTCGTGCGCGTGGTGCTAAAGACGGTGACTTGGTACGAATTGGTAAATTTGAATTTGAATTTGTAGACTAGGAGACTGATATGGGAGATAAACCGATATCTTTCCGGGATGCGGATGGCAATTTTGTTTCTGCCGCAGATGTTTGGAATGAAAAGAAATTGGAAGAACTATTTAATCGTCTCAATCCAAATCGTGCTCTGAGATTAGCACGAACTAAAAAAGACAATCCATCTCAGTAAAATAGATAAAAAGATTCCGTGCCATATGAGACACGGAATTTTGTTATTCTTCAAAGAAAAATGGTGGGGCGAATTTTTTCAGTTCTTCAAAGCATTTTTGAGCAGCTTCTGCATCTTCACAGATTACGAGGCAGACATCATCGCCACAGAGGGTAGCGATAGCGTCAGGGAAGCTCAAAGCATCAATGATAGAACCAAAGGATTGAGCAAGTCCAGGAAGGGTTTTTAGTAGGACTTGATGTTGAACTGGGCGCATCAAGACAAGAGCATCTTCCATGTAAATTTCTAGGCGTTTTTCCCATTTTGAGATAGAACCTGTATTGAGCACGTAGTAAGAGTTATCCTCTTCGCGGACTTTTGACAGGTTCATATTTTTGATGTCGCGTGAGAGAGTTGCCTGGGTAACTTGAATGTCATTATCAGCAAGAAGGGCTTGCAACTCAGCCTGTGTATGAATCTTGTTTTTTGCAACAAGAGCGCGTATGAGTTGGTGGCGGTGTTCTGATTTATTCATAATAATGTAACTCCTTTCAGTAAGGTATGGTAAGCGTGGACTGAGCGAGGTCGACAGTCAGGTGGTAAGCGGTATTGTCACGAATTGTGATTTCAAAGTCAGTAGTATAGAGGACTAGACGAAGAGTATCTCCTTCTTTTAACGTGTAAATAGTTGGTTGCAGTTCAAACTGGATATTCATCCATTCATCTGCCTTAATATCCTCTACTAACAGTAAATCATTTCTATTTTGTAAATTGAGGTAGCCTTTTGTCACGACGCGTTGTGTATTTTCACGAAAAGGCAATTCGTTAAGATTTTCCAACATGTAGTAGCGACCGTTGTCAATGGTTCTAGCACTTAAAACAGCTGGATAAGGTTGTAGGTATTTTTTCTGTCCAAATTCTAGCAGTTGGGCTGATAAGAGCCCTTTGTTTGTGCTGGATTTGATACGAAGATTGAGTTGGGCACGACCGTTCAAGTGAAGATCTTTGGTTACAGGAAGGTCAATAGTGATTTGATTGACTTTCCCTTGATAGAGTTCTGTATTGAAGGTCTGGTAGGTTTTACCATAGCGCTCAAAATCCTCATCTGAGTACTGGTTTTGAATGACTTTTTCTTCTTGACCAAGTGCGAAGGTTTCAAAGTTTTCTTGGCCACCAAAGTTATCAAGTGATAACCAAGTCTGAGGAGCTGTATTATCCTGCCAGATGACAGTAGGAAGTTGGAAATCTGTATCTTCTCCCAGTAATTTCTTAGTCAATAAGGCGTTCATAGACTCACGGAAGTCAATGGACTGCCAGTTGTTCATGTACACATGGGCGCCATTGTGGAAAAAGAGATGCTTGTTTATGTGAGCAGGAAGGGCATGAAACATCTGATAAACATGAAGTGGTTTGACATTCCAATCCTGTGAACCATGAGTAAAGACAACCTCTGCCTTTACCTTATGGGCATTGAGTAGATAATTACGGTCATGCCAAAACTGATTGTAGTCGCCAGATTTGCGATCCAGTTGCTCTTTTACCTTTTCCAAATCAGCTTGGTGAGCTTCATTGCCACGGATATAGTCACCAGCCAAGAGATTACGAGAATAGGTTAACTCAGCAAGGGAATCAAAGTCCTCACCTGGGTAACCACCTGGGCTAGTTACCAGACCGTTTTCACGGTAGTAGTTGTACCATGAAGAAATGCCTGCCTCGGCAATGATAACCTCTAAACCATCTACACCTGTAGTCGCAAGACCATTGGACATGGTACCTAGATAAGAAAGTCCAGTTGTGGCTACTTTTCCGTTTGACCAGTCAGCCTTAACTTGACGCTGGCGCGTGTGGTCGGTGAAGGCACGACAACGATCATTAAGCCAATCGATGACATTTTTATAAGCCTCGATTTGCTGGTAGTCTCCATTAGTCATGAAACCTGTGGAGTCTTTTGTACCAACACCTGAAACATATAGATTAGCAAAACCACGTGGAAGGAAGTAGTCGTTGAGACTATAGCTAGCGTTGATGTGCGTCAGTTTTTCCTCAGCTTCTGACACAAGCTCAGCTTGACCTTGGGCTTGGACGAGATTTAGTTGAGGTTCTTCTAGCTCAATCTTGTGAGTAGGTTTAACCTCGAGTTCGCCCTCCATCTTGTAAAGTGCTTTGTCGCTAGCTTTATCATTGGTTCCCTGATGATAAGGACTCGCTGTCATGATAGCAGGGATTTGCCCGTCATAACGAGGACGAATAATGCTGACCTTGACTAGATCTGGTAGACCTTTTTGGTCAGTATCGACACGAGACTCAACGTAAACGACTTCTCGAATGACATCATGGCTAGAAAAAGTTGCTAAACTTTTGCCGTTAAAGTAGTGATAGTCATTATCCTCAGGAATAAGACCGTCACTGACAAGTTGGTCGATAAGAGTTTTTCCCTTTTTGGTGCGAGTATTGAGTAACTGATAGAGATTTTCAATCAAGTCACCATATATAATGGGAAAGCCAGTCTCTTTACGAAAAACTTCACTGTCTTCAAAGTCAACCAAATAAGAAAAACCTAAAAGTTGGAAAGATACAGTATAGAAAATATCTGCAGTCAACTCTTTATCTGATTGAAAAAATGTCAATAAGTCAGTTTCTTTATCAACTGCTAAACTGGATAGAGGATAGGAGCTGTTTTTAAAATTGAAAAAGAAACGAATAAGAAACGCTTCAAGCATTTGTTTATTTGTAATGTTGACTGGTAAATCAAATCCATACTTTTTTAATTCAAAGATAATTGTATCTCTAGGTAGTGCTAAATAGCTGAATTGATTAAAACGCATAAGACCTCCTATTTATGAAATATATTACATTTATTATATCAAAAAATAGAGAGAAAAGAAACTATAAAAATCAACAGAAATTATAATAAATAAAAATGAGTATTTATGAAATAAACATGTAAAATGATAAGCCTAAATACAAAAATATTAGTGATACTGTTAAAAATCGTGCAAGGATTGTCTAGTCAACTATGATTTGAGCTATTAGATATTAAAGCATCAGTAATAGTAATAGAAATTTTAAGAAAATGGTATAATATAGTGAGAACGATAGAGGAGAAGTGTAAATTGATCGCACAACTAGATACAAAAACAGTCTATAGTTTTATGGAGAGTGTCATTTCGATTGACAAGTATGTGAGAGCAGCAAAAGACTATGGCTACACTCATCTGGCTATGATGGATATTGACAATCTTTACGGGGCTTTCGATTTTCTAGAGGTTACAAAAAAATACGGCATTCATCCTTTGTTAGGGCTTGAAATGAATGTGCTTGTAGATGATAAGGATGTGAATTTGCGCTTTCTAGCTCTATCTAGTGTAGGCTATCAGCAGTTGATGAAGCTTTCAACAGCCAAGATGCAGGGGGAGAAAAGTTGGTCAGTTCTATCTCAGTATCTAGAGGATATTGCGGTAATTGTGCCTTATTTTGAAGAGCTTGAGTTGTTAAATCTAGGCTGTGATTACTATATAGGGGTTTACCCGGAAACACTAGCAAGCGAATTTCACCATCCTATTTTGCCATTGTATCGGGTCAATACATTTGAAAGTAAGGATAGAGAGGTTCTTCAAGTATTAACAGCGATTAAAGAAAATCTACCGCTCAGAGAAGTTCCTTTGCGTTCGAGACAAGAGGTTTTTATATCAGCAGGTTCTTTAGAGAAACTATTCCAAGAACGTTTTCCTCAAGCCTTGGAAAACTTAGAAAAGCTTATTTCAGGTATTTCTTATGACTTGGATACTAGTTTAAAATTGCCTCGTTTTAATCCTGCTAGGCCAGCAGTAGAAGAGTTGAGAGAACGTGCTGAATTGGGGCTTGCTCAGAAGGGGTTAACTGGTAAAGAATATCAAGACCGTCTAGACCAAGAATTGGCTGTTATTCATGATATGGGCTTTGATGATTATTTCTTGGTTGTTTGGGATTTGCTGCGTTTTGGACGTTCGAATGGCTATTATATGGGTATGGGACGGGGTTCTGCAGTTGGTAGCTTGGTTTCTTATGCCTTGGACATCACAGGGATTGACCCAGTAGAGAAAAATCTGATTTTTGAACGTTTCCTAAATCGTGAACGCTATACCATGCCTGATATTGATATTGATATTCCAGATATTTATCGTCTAGATTTTATCAGATATGTTGGTAATAAATATGGCAGTAAACATGCGGCTCAAATCGTTACTTTTTCGACCTTTGGGGCCAAGCAAGCTTTACGTGACGTCTTGAAACGTTTTGGTGTGCCAGAGTATGAATTATCTGCAATTACCAAGAAAATCAGTTTTCGTGATAATCTCAAGTCGGCCTATGAGGGGAATCTCCAGTTTCGTCAGCAAATCAATAGTAAGTTAGAATACCAAAAAGCCTTTGAAATTGCCTGCAAGATTGAGGGATATCCAAGACAAACCTCTGTCCATGCGGCTGGTGTTGTAATCAGTGACCAAGATTTGACAGACTATATCCCACTAAAGCATGGTGACGAAATTCCACTGACTCAATATGATGCTCATGGAGTTGAAGCAAGTGGACTTTTGAAGATGGATTTTCTGGGACTAAGAAATTTGACCTTTGTCCAGAAAATGCAAGAGTTGCTTGCTGAAACAGAAGATATTCACTTGAAAATTGAAGAAATCGATTTGGAAGATAAAGAAACGCTAGCTCTTTTTGCCTCTGGAAATACAAAAGGTATCTTTCAATTTGAACAACCTGGTGCCATTCGCCTGCTAAAACGTGTGCAACCAGTTTGTTTTGAAGATGTCGTAGCAACTACTTCTCTAAATCGACCAGGTGCTAGTGATTATATCAATAATTTTGTAGCTAGAAAACATGGGCAGGAAGAAGTGACTGTTCTAGATCCAGCTCTGGAGGATATTTTGGCTCCAACTTATGGTATTATGCTCTATCAGGAGCAGGTTATGCAGGTTGCTCAGCGATTTGCTGGATTTAGTCTTGGGAAGGCCGATATTTTGCGTCGAGCTATGGGGAAAAAGGATGCCTCTGCTATGCATGAGATGAGGACTTCCTTTATTCAAGGTTCCATAGAAGCTGGTCATACTAGGGAAAAGGCAGAGCAGGTCTTTGATGTTATGGAGAAGTTTGCAGGTTATGGATTTAACCGATCTCACGCCTATGCCTACTCAGCCTTGGCCTTCCAGTTGGCCTATTTCAAAACGCATTATCCAGCCATTTTTTATCAGGTCATGCTGAATTCTTCCAACAGTGATTACCTAACAGACGCTCTTGAAGCAGGCTTTGAAGTAGCACCTCTGTCCATCAATACCATTCCCTATCATGATAAAATTGCCAACAAGTCCATCTATCTAGGTCTGAAGTCGATTAAGGGAGTCAGCAAGGATTTGGCGCTTTGGATTATTGAAAATAGACCATATTCGAGCATTGAAGATTTTATAGCTAAATTACCTGAGAATTATCTGAAACTTCCTCTGCTAGAACCTTTGGTAAAAGTTGGTCTTTTCGATTCATTTGAAAAAAATCGCCAAAAAGTATTTAATAATTTAGGTAATCTATTTGAATTTGTGAAAGAGTTAGGAAGCTTGTTCGGTGATACAATATATAGTTGGCAGGAATCGGAAGATTGGACAGAACAAGAAAAATTCTATATGGAACAAGAGTTTCTAGGGGTAGGAGTTAGCAAACATCCCTTACAAGCTATTTCAAGTAAGGCTATCTACCCAATTACACCAATCGGAAATTTGTCAGAAAATAGTCACGCCATTATATTGGTTGAAATTCAGAAAATAAAAGTGATTCGGACCAAAAAGGGTGAAAACATGGCATTCTTACAGGTAGATGATAGTAAGAAAAAATTGGATGTTACCCTCTTCTCAGACTTATATCGACAGATTGGGCAGGAAGTAAGAGAGGGAGCCTTCTACTATATTAAAGGGAAAGTTCAGTCACGTGACGGTCGTCTGCAAATGATTGCACAAGAAATAAGAGAAGCAGTGGCTGAGCGCTTTTGGATTCAGGTGAAAAATCATGATTCGAATCAAGAAATTTCGAGAATTTTAGACCAGTATAAAGGCCCAATCCCAGTCATTATCAGGTATGAAGAGGAACAAAGAACAATTGTTTCTCCCAACCATTTTGTAGCTAAATCCACTGAATTAGAAGCGAAATTAGCTGGAATCGTTATGAAAACGATTTATCGCTAAAATTACGGAAAATAGAAGAATTTTCCAATTAAATGTGATATAATCAGTAAGAATGTTAAAAGAAAAAGGAGCATAACCAATATGAAACGTATTGCTGTTTTGACTAGTGGTGGAGACGCCCCTGGTATGAACGCTGCCATCCGCGCAGTTGTTCGTCAAGCAATTTCAGAAGGAATGGAAGTATTTGGTATCTATGATGGATATGCTGGTATGGTTGCCGGTGAAATTCATCCCCTAGATGCGGCTTCAGTAGGAGACATCATTTCTCGTGGTGGTACTTTCCTTCACTCAGCTCGTTACCCAGAGTTCGCTCAACTTGAAGGGCAACTTAAAGGGATTGAGCAATTGAAAAAACACGGGATTGAAGGTGTAGTTGTTATCGGTGGTGACGGATCTTACCACGGTGCTATGCGTTTGACTGAACATGGCTTCCCAGCTATCGGTCTTCCTGGTACAATCGATAACGATATTGTTGGTACTGACTTCACAATCGGTTTTGACACAGCGGTTACTACTGCTATGGATGCTATCGATAAGATTCGTGATACATCATCAAGTCACCGTCGTACATTTGTTATCGAAGTTATGGGACGTAACGCAGGTGATATCGCTCTTTGGGCTGGTATTGCAACTGGTGCTGATGAAATCATCATTCCTGAAGAAGGATTCAAGATTGAAGATATTGTAGAAAGCATTAAATGTGGTTACGAGTGTGGTAAAAAACACAATATCATCGTCTTGGCAGAAGGTGTGATGTCAGCAGCTGAATTTGGTCAAAAACTTAAAGAAGCTGGAGATACAAGCGACCTTCGTGTGACAGAACTTGGACATATTCAACGTGGTGGTTCTCCAACTGCGCGTGACCGTGTTTTGGCATCACGTATGGGTGCACATGCCGTTAAACTTCTTAAAGAAGGTATCGGTGGTGTTGCGGTTGGTATCCGTAACGAGAAAATGGTTGAAAACCCAATTCTTGGAACTGCAGAAGAAGGAGCATTGTTTAGCCTTACTGCAGATGGTAAGATTGTGGTTAACAACCCACATAAAGCTGACCTTGAGCTATCTAGCTTGAATAAGAGCTTATCATAATTTATAATTTAGTTAATAAGACCAAAAAGGTCATATATATAAAGGAGTCACAAAAATCATGAACAAACGTGTAAAAATCGTTGCAACTTTGGGACCTGCGGTAGAAATCCGTGGTGGTAAAAAATTTGGTGATGACGGATACTGGGGTGAAAAACTTGATGTTGAAGCTTCAGCTAAAAACATTGCTAAATTGATCGAAGCTGGTGCTAACACATTCCGTTTCAACTTCTCACACGGTGACCACCAAGAGCAAGGTGACCGTATGGCAACTGTTAAACTTGCTGAAAAACTTGCAGGTAAAAAAGTTGGTTTCCTTCTTGATACAAAAGGACCAGAAATTCGTACTGAATTGTTTGAAGGAGATGCAAAAGAGTACTCTTACACAACTGGTGAAAAAATCCGTGTTGCTACTAAACAAGGAATCAAATCAACTCGTGATGTGATCGCATTGAACGTTGCTGGTGCTCTTGATATCTATGATGATGTTGAAGTTGGTCGTCAAGTTTTGGTTGACGATGGTAAACTTGGTCTTCGTGTGGTTGCTAAAGATGACGCAACTCGTGAGTTTGAAGTTGAAGTTGAAAACGATGGTGTAATTGCTAAACAAAAAGGTGTTAACATCCCTAACACTAAAATTCCTTTCCCAGCTCTTGCTGAACGTGATAACGACGATATCCGCTTTGGTCTTGAACAAGGAATTAACTTCATCGCGATTTCATTCGTACGTACTGCAAAAGACGTGAACGAAGTTCGTGCAATCTGTAAAGAAACTGGAAACGGACACGTTCAATTGTTCGCTAAAATCGAAAACCAACAAGGTATCGACAACTTGGATGAAATCATCGAAGCTGCTGATGGTATCATGATCGCTCGTGGTGACATGGGTATCGAAGTACCATTCGAAATGGTTCCAGTTTACCAAAAAATGATTATCAAGAAAGTCAATGCTGCAGGTAAAGTTGTTATCACAGCAACAAACATGCTTGAAACAATGACTGAAAAACCACGTGCAACTCGTTCAGAAGTATCAGACGTATTCAACGCTGTTATCGACGGTACTGATGCTACAATGCTTTCAGGTGAGTCTGCAAACGGTAAATACCCACTTGAGTCAGTAACTACAATGGCTACAATCGACAAGAACGCTCAGACACTTCTTAACGAATACGGTCGTTTGAACTCAGATTCATTTGAACGTAACTCTAAGACAGAAGTAATGGCTTCAGCTGTTAAAGATGCTACTAACTCAATGGACATTAAATTGGTTGTAACTCTTACTAAGACAGGTCACACTGCACGTTTGATCTCTAAATACCGTCCAAATGCTGACATCTTGGCATTGACATTCGACGAATTGACAGAACGTGGATTGATGTTGAACTGGGGTGTTATCCCAATGTTGACAGATGCTCCATCATCAACTGATGATATGTTCGAAATTGCTGAACGTAAAGCAGTTGAAGCTGGTCTTGTACAATCTGGTGACGATATCGTTATCGTAGCTGGTGTACCAGTTGGAGAAGCTGTACGTACAAACACAATGCGTATCCGTACAGTACGTTAATTAAAATGAAAAAAGCCTATCATATCAAGCTTTCTAGCCTGTATGATAGGTTTTTTTGTAGCAGGGGGCAAATAAGGGGCAAAATTTTTTAAAAAAGGCCAGTTAATACAAATACGATTCAGCTAATATAATTGAAAATGATGGAAAAAAAGGTGAAATTATGGTATACTTTAACGTAGGACCTTTTTAGAAATTTTGAAAGAGTATTAAAAATTTAAAATGAGAAAAATTGTTATCAATGGTGGCTTGCCCCTGCAAGGTGAGATTACCATTAGTGGTGCAAAAAATAGTGTTGTAGCTTTGATTCCAGCTATTATCTTGGCAGATGATGTTGTGACTTTGGATTGTGTTCCAGATATTTCGGATGTTGCCAGTCTTGTCGAAATTATGGAATTGATGGGCGCTACCGTTAAGCGTTATGACGATGTGTTAGAGATTGATCCAAGAGGTGTTCAAAATATTCCAATGCCTTATGGGAAAATCAATAGTCTTCGTGCATCTTATTATTTTTATGGAAGTCTTTTAGGTCGCTTTGGGGAAGCTACAGTTGGTTTACCTGGAGGATGTGATTTGGGACCACGTCCTATTGACTTACATCTTAAGGCTTTTGAAGCTATGGGAGCCACTGTTAGCTACGAGGGTGATAACATGAAGTTATCTGCTAAAGATGTGGGACTTCATGGTGCAAGTATTTACATGGATACGGTAAGTGTAGGTGCGACGATTAATACAATGATTGCTGCGGTTAAAGCAAATGGTCGTACTATTATTGAAAATGCAGCCCGAGAACCTGAGATTATTGACGTTGCTACTCTCTTGAATAATATGGGGGCTCATATCCGTGGTGCTGGAACCAATATTATCATTATTGATGGTGTTGACAGATTACATGGAACGCGTCATCAGGTGATTCCAGACCGTATTGAAGCGGGAACGTACATTTCCTTAGCTGCTGCAGTTGGTAAGGGAATTCGTATTAATAATGTTCTTTATGAACACTTAGAAGGATTTATTGCTAAGTTGGAAGAAATGGGAGTACGAATGACTGTATCTGAAGACAGTATTTTTGTTGAGGAACAGTCTAATTTGAAAGCAATCAATATTAAGACAGCTCCTTACCCAGGCTTTGCTACTGACCTGCAACAACCAATTACTCCTCTCTTGTTAACAGCAGAAGGGCGTGGTACCATTATTGATACCATTTATGAAAAACGTGTAAACCATGTTTTTGAACTAGCAAAGATGGACGCGGATATTACGACTACAAACGACCATATTTTATATACTGGTGGACGTGTTTTGCGTGGTGCAAATGTAAAAGCTACTGACCTTAGAGCTGGGGCCGCACTTGTCATTGCTGGTTTAATGGCTGAAGGCAAAACTGAAATTACAAATATTGAGTTCATCTTACGTGGTTATTCAGATATTATTGAAAAATTACGTAATCTAGGAGCGGATATTACACTTGTTGAAGAATAAACCGTAGAGGTGTTTATGAATATTTGGACCAAATTAGCAATGTTTTCTTTTTTTGAAACGGATCGCTTGTATTTGCGTCCTTTCTTTTTTAGTGATAGTCAGGACTTCCATGAGATAGCTTCAAATCCAGAAAATTTACAATTCATTTTTCCAAGTCAAGCTAGTTTGGAAGAGAGTCAATATGCACTGGCCAATTATTTTATGAAGGCTCCTTTAGGTGTATGGGCTATTTGTGACAAGAAAACTGAAAAAATGATTGGTTCAATTAAGTTTGAAAAGCTAGATGAAATTAAAAAAGAAGCAGAACTTGGTTATTTTTTAAGAAGAGATTCATGGTCTCAAGGTTTTATGACAGAAGTTGTTAAAAAACTTTGTCAGCTTTCTTTTGAGGAATTTGGTTTAAAACAATTATCTATTATAACCCATCTCGAAAATGAAGCCAGTCAACGAGTTGCTCTTAAGGCTGGATTTCGCTTGATTCGTCAGTTTAAAGGAAGTGATCGCTATACGAGGAAAATGCGTGATTATCTTGAGTTTCGCTTTGTAAAGGGAGAAATTAATGAGTAAACACCAAGAAATTCTAAGTTATTTGGAAGAATTACCGATTGGTAAAAGGGTCAGTGTTCGAAGCATTTCCAACCATCTAGGAGTCAGTGATGGAACGGCTTATCGGGCCATTAAAGAAGCTGAAAATCGTGGAATTGTAGAGACTCGCCCAAGAAGTGGTACTATCCGTGTTAAATCTCAGAGAGTTGCTATAGAGAGATTAACGTTTGCTGAAATTGCAGAAGTGACTTCTTCTGAGGTTCTGGCTGGTCAAGAAGGTTTAGAGAGAGAATTTAGTAAGTTCTCAATCGGTGCCATGACTGAGCAAAATATCTTATCTTACCTTCATGATGGGGGGCTTTTAATTGTCGGAGACCGTACCCGTATCCAATTACTAGCGCTGGAAAATGAAAATGCAGTTCTGGTTACAGGTGGATTTCAGGTTCATGATGATGTGCTTAAACTGGCCAATCAAAAAGGGATTCCTGTTTTGAGAAGCAAGAATGACACTTTTACCATTGCGACCATGATAAATAAAGCCCTGTCAAATGTACAAATCAAGACTGATATTCTGACAGTTGAGAAACTGTACCGTCCGAGTCATGAGTATGGTTTTTTGAGAGAGACTGACACTGTTAAAGATTATTTGGACTTGGTACGTAAGAATCGTAGTAGTCGTTTCCCTGTTATTAATCAACATCAGGTTGTTGTTGGGGTTGTTACTATGAGAGATGCTGGTGATAAGTCACCAAGTACAACAATTGATAAGGTCATGTCTCGTAGTCTATTTTTAGTTGGATTATCTACAAATATTGCCAATGTGAGTCAACGGATGATTGCTGAAGATTTTGAAATGGTACCAGTTGTTCGTAATAATCAAACCTTGCTTGGGGTTGTAACCAGACGAGATGTCATGGAGAAGATGAGTCGTTCCCAAGTTTCGGCTCTACCAACTTTTTCTGAGCAGATTGGTCAAAAACTTTCTTATCACCATGATGAAGTAGTGATTACAGTGGAACCCTTTATGCTAGAGAAGAACGGTGTTTTGGCTAATGGAGTATTGGCAGAAATTCTGACCCATATGACTCAAGATTTGGTTGTTAATAGTGGTCGCAATCTTATTATCGAGCAGATGCTAATCTACTTTTTGCAGGCTGTTCAGATAGATGATATATTGCGCATTCAAGCACGCATTATCCATCATACGAGACGGTCAGCTATTATTGATTACGATATTTATCATGGGCATCAGATTGTTTCAAAAGCAAATGTAACCGTTAAAATTAATTAGAAACTAGGAGAAAAAATGATAACATTAAAATCAGCTCGTGAAATTGAAGCTATGGATAAGGCCGGTGATTTTCTAGCAAGTATTCATATCGGCTTGCGTGATTTGATTAAGCCTGGAGTAGATATGTGGGAAGTTGAAGAATACGTTCGCCGTCGTTGTAAGGAAGAAAATTTCCTTCCACTTCAGATTGGGGTTGACGGTGCCATGATGGACTATCCTTATGCTACTTGTTGCTCTCTTAACGATGAAGTAGCTCACGCTTTCCCTCGTCACTATATCTTGAAAGATGGTGATTTGCTCAAGGTTGATATGGTTTTGGGAGGTCCTATTGCGAAATCTGACCTGAATGTCTCAAAACTAAACTTCAACAATGTGGAGCAAATGAAAAAATACACCCAGAGCTACTCTGGTGGCCTAGCAGACTCATGTTGGGCTTATGCTGTTGGTACGCCGTCCGAAGAAGTGAAAAACTTGATGGATGTAACCAAAGAAGCTATGTACAAGGGAATCGAGCAAGCTGTTGTTGGAAATCGTATTGGTGATATTGGTGCAGCTATTCAAGAATACGCTGAAAGTCGTGGTTACGGTGTAGTACGTGATTTGGTTGGTCATGGTGTTGGTCCAACCATGCACGAAGAACCAATGGTTCCTAACTATGGTATTGCTGGTCGTGGGCTTCGTCTCCGTGAAGGAATGGTATTGACCATTGAACCAATGATCAATACAGGTGACTGGGAAATTGATACAGATATGAAAACTGGCTGGGCGCATAAGACCATTGACGGTGGTTTATCTTGTCAATATGAACACCAATTCGTGATTACTAAAGATGGACCAGTTATCTTGACTAGTCAAGGTGAAGAAGGAACTTATTAATAAAAAGTGAAAAGACTACTGGAAGTTTATTTTGAAAAATTCAGTAGATCTTTTCATATAAAATAAACGCATTGTATTGATGTTTTCAGGCTTTTGAAGACAACAAAATAGGCTCCATAATATCTGTAGGAGACTTATCTACAGATATTATGGAGCTTTTTTCTTATGCTCAGAATGGCAATTTCCCAGCGAAAGCACCCAGTTTTTTCTTGGTAGTTTCATCGATTTGTTCAAGAGCAGAGTTGATTGCTTGAACGGTCATATCAGAAAGAGTTTCAAGGTCTTCTGGGTCAACGACAGCTGGATTGAAGTCAATGCTGACAACTTTCTTATCTCCAGTTAAGGTCGCTTGGACAAGGTCTTGAGCAGATTTGCCAACAAATTGCATAGCCGCAAGTTCAGCTTGACTTTGTTCCATTTGTTTTTGAAGTTTTTGTGCTTGGCGCATCATGTTTTGCATGTTCATCATAGTGTTTTATAGTTTCCTTTTACAATTATTTTCCTTCCTATTTTATCAATTTTGAGGTTAAAAGTCTATTATTAGTATAAATTACTTAACATTAAATTGTCTGAAAATTTATTGAAAAATGAGTGAAAACATGCTATAATGAAACGTAAAATTAATTCAGGTTTCCTGAACCAATAGGAGTAAACAATGAAAAAACTAGGTTTTGTCCTTTTATCTTCAGCCTTGCTATTGACAGCTTGTGCTAATAATCAATCTAAGCCAAGTAACACAAGTGATTCGTCCAAGGTGACAGCCTTGTCTGAAGATAAGCAGAAAATGCTTGATAAGGTCACTGCTGAATATAAGACTTTTGTACAAGAGCAAATTGATAAACTGTTGACAGATACGGAAGGCTTTGTCAAACTTTTGAAAGAAGGTAAGTTAGAAGAAGCTAAGAAGGTTTATCCACTGATTCGTATGTCTTATGAGCGTTCAGAACCGATTGCTGAAAGTTTTGGTGAGTCAGATGTCAAGATTGACTTCCGTTTGGCAGACTACATGGACGAAAACAAGACAGAGGAAGGTTGGTCAGGTTTCCACCGTATCGAGCGTATCCTTTGGGAAGACAATACAACTAAAGGAACTGAAAGCTACGGCGATCAGTTGGTCAATGATATCAAGGAATTGAAAGCCAAGATTGCAACTGTGGATGTGGACTACAAGGTCATGTTGACTGGAGCAGTTGACTTGCTTAACGAAGTAGCAACAAGCAAGATTACAGGTGAAGAGGAAATTTATTCTCACACAGACTTGTATGATTTCCGTGCCAATATTGAGGGTGCTGAGAAGATTTTCCAACTCTTTAAACCTTTGCTTGAAAAATCAGACGCTAACCTAGTTAAAGAATTGGAAGCAGATTTCAAATCTGTTAATAGCTTGTTGGACAAACACATGACCGACAAGGAACACTACAAACTTTATACAGATTTGACAAAAGAAGATACCAAAGAATTGTCAGAAGCTGTGACAAAACTTGGTGAACCTCTGTCACAAATGGGTAAATTTCTTAGTGGAGAGTAAGAGTCATGACTGAAAAAGACGAAAAGTTTTTTGAGAAGAAAATGGACCGTCGAGAATTTCTAAAAAAAGCAGGGATTGGAGGGGCTGGTTTAGCGCTAGGACTCTCTGGTGCTTCTGCTTTTTTCGCACCTAAGCTAGGAAGTCAGGAAAAAATCTCGTACGGAAATGAAAAAATTGCTTTTTATGGCAAGCATCAAGCTGGGATTAGTACGCCCATGCAAAAGAATATCTATTTTGTTGTCTTGGACCTACATACGACGGATAGAGATAAGATTATCCAACTATTCAAGGATTGGACGGATTATAGTGCCAAGTTGGTTGAAGGGGAACTGGTCAAAAAAGATGGCCAGAATGCTCTCTTGCCTCCAAGCGATACTGGTGAAACAGTCGGGCTTAACCCTCATCGTCTGACGCTGACTTTTGGTGTGTCTGCCAGTTTCTTGAAAAAGATGAACTTGGAGAACAAGCGTCCTCAAGTGTTCAGGGATTTACCGCCTTTTCCTAAAGAGCAATTGCGTGAAAAATATACAGGTGGAGATATTGTGATTCAGGCCTGTGCCGATGATGAGCAGGTTGCCTTTCATGCTATTCGCAATCTCATCCGTAAGGGCAGAAATGCAGTGACCCTTCGTTGGAGTCAGTCTGGTTTTGCAGCAATCGGAGATCGAATGGAGACACCGCGTAACCTCTTTGGTTTTAAAGATGGAACAGCAAATCCAACCAAGGAGCAAGACTTTGACCGCGTTATCTGGGCTGATAGTAAGGACTGGATGGAAAATGGTTCTTATATGGCAGTTCGTCGGATTCAGATGTTTTTAGAGACCTGGGACCGCACTAGTCTTGAAGAACAAGAAAATACCTTTGGTCGTTACAAGGAAAGTGGTGCCCCCTTTGGTAAGAAAAATGAGTTTGATGAAGTGGATTTGAGTCTTTTACCAGATGATTCGCATGTTCGTTTGGCCAAAGAAGTGGATAAGCCCCTTTTACGTCGTTCTTATTCTTACTCTGATGGAATTGATGAAAAGACTGGCCAGTTTGATACGGGCTTGCTCTTCATTTCTTTCCAGAAAGATCCTGATAATTTTGTCAAGGTTCAAACCAATCTAGGTGCTACAGATAAGATGAATGAATATATCACTCACATCGGTAGTGGCCTATTTGCTTGCTTTGGTGGTGTGGAGAAAGGAGGCTACATTGGACAAAAATTACTGGAAGGCTAAAAGCTGGTTCTTGGTTTTAGCTTTGTCACTTTTAATTCTTTCCCCAGTAGGTGCCCAAGAAAGCTTGAGTTCTTACTTTGTGAAAATCACTGATGCGTCTAAAGCAGTAAAAAATGGTGATCAGTCTGAAGCCCAGAAACTCGTTAAGGAGATGGCAACAGACTTTGAAAGAGTAGAAGACAGCAATTCTGAGGCTGGTAAAGTCATCAAGGAAAAGTTAGCTCAATCAGGAGATATCACTGAAGATAAACTCACTGAAATTTCTGCAGCCCTATTAGCCTTTGAAAAAGAACAAAATCCTGTTGACTTAGATGCTGAAAAAGAAAAATTGGTAAACCGTCTAAGTCCTCGTTTTGAAGCCTTAGAGCAGGCCATTGCATCCAAAGATTTGGAAAAGATCCGAGAAGCTTTTAAGAAAATGAATTCCACTTGGACTATCAATGAAAGTGTGGTTCGTGACAATAGTACGGCCCATTATGGACGTGTTGAAACAGCTATTTCTTTCTTGCGTAGTAGTATGGAAACCGAGCCTACGGATTTTAACTCAATCCAGACTTCCTTCGAGGACTTAAAAAAGGCTATTGATGATTTTGTAACTGGAAAAGAAGTCGCAGAAGCATCTTCTAGTTTGACTCTTAAAGACGGTATTGCCCTTTTGAAGAAGGCTTTGGAACAATTCCAAGCTGGTGATCAAGCATCAGGAGAAGCTAGTATGAAGGAATTCATCACTATCTGGCCAACGATTGAGGGTTCTGTTAGCACGACCAATCCATCCCTCTATACTAGAGTGGAGAGTGAAAGCCCTGTGATTATGGTCAAGGGAAGTGAGAAGGAATATCAAGAAAAATTAGAAAAACTGATTGCAGATTTATCACAAATTGATACCAGCGCACGTTACAATGCCTTTGATGCCATGCTGATTCTTCTAAGAGAAGGTGTAGAGGCTCTCTTAATCGTTATGGCCTTGGTAACAACCTTGAAAGCAGCCAAGATGCGAAAAGGGCTCAAGTGGGTTTATGGTGGTGCTATCACTGGAATCATGGCCAGTCTTCTTATTGCTTTCATCCTGCAAATTGCCTTTCCAGCAGTAACATCAGGATCCAATCGTGAAATCATCGAAGGAGCAGTTGGGATTTTTGCGGTAGCTATGATGATTGTGATTGGAATCTGGCTTCATAGCAAATCTTCAGTCAAAAAATGGAATGCCTTTATGGAGTCACAAATGGAAACAGTGACCAAGACAGGATCCTTTATTTCTATGTTTGCCCTCAGTTTTCTAGCTGTTTTCCGTGAGGGAGCAGAAACCATTCTTTTTTATGTTGGGATTTTACCAAGAATTTCCAGTTTTGAATTTGTCTTGGGAATTTCACTTGCCTTGCTGGTTCTGGTAGTTATTGCCATCGTGATGAACAAGGCCAGTCAATTCTTCCTGCCACATAAGGTCTTCTTTATCCTGACTTGGATGATTTATGCCCTAGCCTTCAAGATGCTGGGAGTTAGTATCCATGCTCTTCAGTTGACAAATATGGCGCCAAATCACTTGCTGACAGGATTTCCAACGATTGACCTGCTTGGAATTTATCCAAGTTGGGAAGGCTTGGTCAGTCAGCTAATCTTTGTTGTTATCGTTTTGATTGTCACTTTCAGACAGGGTGAAGAATAGATGGATAGAAAAGAATTGACAATCGTTGAACATCTGGTAGAATTTAGAAAGAGATTATTGGCAGTGGTCATTTGTTTCTTTTTGGTATTCTGTGTTTCTCTGCTTTTTGCAGACCAGATTTACCAGTATGTGACCCAATCTTTTCAGCAAAAGTTGATTGTTTTAGGTCCTAATGATATTTTATGGATATACATACGTTTGGCTAGTCTGATGGCCTTTACCATCACCCTACCTTATACAGTTTATCATATTTGGTCTTTCATCAAACCTGGTTTAAGAAAGGAAGAAGCTAGAGCAATTTTTGCCTATATTCCAGCTAGTTTCCTTTGTTTTCTAGTTGGACTGGCTTTTGGTTTTTACTTTGTAACACCAGCCTTACTTCAGGTTTTATTAGGGCTAGGAGAAGGACTATTTGAAACACAGTTAACAGCTCAAAATTATCTGTCCTTTGTTTTTCAAACGACTTTGCCCTTGGCTCTGATTTTTGAATTGCCAGTTATCATTGCCTTTTTGACGTCAATTGGACTCATTGAACCAGAATTATTGATTGCTTATCGCCGATATGCTTATTTTATTTTATTGGTACTCGCAGTCATCTTGACACCAGCTGACTTTGTCAGCGATTTGGCAATGACTGCCCCCTTGATATTACTCTATGAATTGAGTATTGCTATCAGCAAACACATTATGAAACGCAAGCAGAAAGGAGAGAGAAATGGGAATTTTACGTGATATCGGAGCACCAGGATTGATTATTATCGTTTTAGGAGCTCTCTTGATCTTCGGACCAAAGCGATTGCCTGAACTAGGCGAGTCAATCGGTAAAATGCTGTCTGAATTTAAAAAAGCAGTTAAAGGAACTGAAAATCAAGATAAGGAAGAGTAAGACTGGTGAGTTTTACTAAAAAATAAGAAGTTAGGAAGTGTGTCTCTATCGGACAATTTATTATTTCCTAGCTTTTTCTTGTATTAAGAAAATATAAATTTAAGCTTTCTTTAAGAAAACTATATTATTCTGAAGAACTCTAAAATTTCACAGCCATTTATTAGTAATGACTATTGAATTCCTAGTCACTACTAGAAATGGACTAGTTTCTTTGAATAATGGAACTGCTTAATCCTCCTATTCTAGAACGGGATGACTAGTATTTCTTTTATGATAGGACTAGATTGTGGTATAATAGAGAGAATAAGTTTTTTTAGTAAGACAAAGGAGAAAATAGATGATTTATGCAGGAATTCTTGCCGGTGGAACTGGCACACGTATGGGAATCAGTAATTTGCCAAAACAATTTTTAGAGCTAGGTGATCGACCTATTTTGATTCATACAATTGAAAAATTTGTCTTGGAACCAAGTATTGAAAAAATTGTGGTTGGGGTTCATGGAGACTGGGTTTCCCATGCAGAGGATCTTGTAGATAAATATCTACCTCTTCATAAAGATCGTATCATCATTACAAAAGGTGGTGCTGACCGTAATACGAGTATTGAGAAAATCATTGAAGCCATTGATGCTTATCGTCCGCTTACTCCAGAGGACATCGTTGTTACCCACGATTCTGTTCGTCCATTCATTACGCTTCGTATGATTCAAGACAATATCAAACTTGCTCAAAATCATGACGCAGTGGACACAGTGGTAGAAGCGGTTGATACTATCGTTGAAAGTACTAACGGTCAATTTATTACAGATATTCCAAATCGTGCTCACCTCTATCAAGGACAAACACCTCAAACATTCCGTTGCAAGGACTTCATGGATCTTTACGGTTCTCTCTCTGCCGAAGAGAAAGAAATCTTAACAGATGCATGTAAAATCTTTGTAATCAAAGGAAAAGATGTAGCCTTGGCTAAGGGTGAATATTCAAATCTGAAAATTACTACAGTAACAGATTTGAAGATTGCAAAAAGCATGATTGAGGAAGAGTAATAAAATGATTAATCAAATTTACCAACTAACAAAGCCTAAGTTTATCAATGTCAAATATCAGGAAGAGGCTATTGACCAAGAGAATCATATCCTCATCCGCCCTAATTATATGGCGGTCTGTCATGCGGATCAGCGTTACTACCAAGGAAAACGTGATCCGAAGATTTTGAATAAAAAACTTCCAATGGCAATGATTCACGAGTCATGTGGAACCGTTATTTCTGACCCGACAGGAACCTACGAGGTTGGTCAAAAAGTTGTCATGATTCCCAATCAGCCTCCTATGCAGAGTGATGAAGAATTCTATGAAAACTACATGATAGGGACCCATTTCTTGTCTAGTGGCTTTGATGGCTTTATGAGAGAATTTGTTTCTCTCCCTAAAGATCGTGTGGTGCCTTATGATGCTATCGAAGATACGGTTGCAGCCATTACAGAGTTTGTCAGTGTCGGTATGCATGCTATGAATCGCTTATTGACACTTGCTCATAGCAAGCGGGACCGAATCGCCGTCATCGGAGATGGAAGTTTAGCTTTTGTGGTTGCCAATATTATCAACTATACTTTGCCAGAAGCAGAGATTGTGGTTATTGGTCGTCATTGGGAAAAGTTGGAACTCTTCTCTTTTGCCAAGGAATGCTATATTACTGATAATATTCCTGAAGATTTGGCCTTTGACCATGCTTTTGAGTGTTGTGGTGGTGATGGTACTGGACCAGCTATTAATGACCTGATTCGCTATATTCGTCCTCAGGGAACGATTCTCATGATGGGTGTTAGCGAGTATAAAGTCAATCTCAATACACGCGATGCCTTAGAAAAGGGCTTGCTCTTGGTAGGCTCCTCTCGTTCTGGTCGCATTGATTTTGAAAATGCAATCCAAATGATGGAAGTCAAGAAATTTGCCAATCGTCTTAAAAATATCCTTTATCTAGAAGAACCTGTAAGAGAAATTAAAGATATTCACCGTGTCTTTGCGACCGATTTAAACACAGCCTTTAAAACAGTGTTTAAGTGGGAAGTATAGGTGCTGGAGGTTAATTGTGGAGAAAATCATTAAAGAAAAAATTTCTTCCTTACTTAGTCAAGAAGAGGAAGTCCTCAGTGTTGAACAACTGGGGGGAATGACCAATCAAAACTATTTGGCCAAAACAACAAATAAGCAGTACATCGTTAAGTTCTTTGGTAAAGGGACTGAAAAACTGATCAATCGTCAAGATGAAAAGTACAATCTTGAACTACTTAAAGATTTAGACCTAGATGTCAAAAATTATCTTTTTGATATTGAAGCTGGTATCAAAGTAAATGAGTATATTGAATCTGCGATTACGCTTGATTCAACGTCAATCAAGACCAAATTTGATAAAATTGCTCCAATATTACAAACTATTCATGCTTCTGGCAAGGAATTAAGAGGAGAATTTGCTCCGTTTGAAGAAATCAAAAAATATGAATCCTTGATTGAAGAGAAAATCCCTTATGCCAACTATGAAGCAGTTAGAGAAGAAGTCTTCTCTTTAGAGAAAAGACTGGCTGACTTAGGTGTTGACAGAAAATCTTGTCATATCGATTTGGTGCCTGAAAACTTTATCGAATCACCTCAAGGACGACTTTATCTAATTGACTGGGAATATTCATCAATGAACGATCCAATGTGGGATTTGGCAGCCCTCTTTTTAGAGTCTGAATTCACTCCCCAAGAGGAAGAAGCTTTCTTATCTCACTATGAGAGTGATCAAACGCCGGTCTCTCGAGAAAAGATTACCATTTATAAAATTTTGCAAGATGCTATTTGGAGTCTATGGACAGTCTATAAGGAAGAGCAAGGTGCAGATTTTGGTGATTATGGTGTGAATCGTTACCAAAGAGCTGTTAAAGGTCTAGCTTATTATGGAGGTTCTGATGAAAAATAAAAATGGAGTTTCTTTTGGTCTACTCTCAGGTATTTTCTGGGGGTTAGGTCTAACGATCAGTGCTTATATCTTTTCGATTTTTACAGATTTGTCACCCTTTGTGGTAGCCGCTGCTCATGATTTCTTGAGTATCTTTATCTTACTAGCTTTTCTCTTGGTAAAAGAAGGAAAAGTTCGTCTCTCAATTTTCTTAAATATTCGCAATGTTAGTGTTATCATCGGCGCCTTACTAGCAGGCCCTATCGGTATGCAGGCCAATCTTTATGCAGTTAAGTATATCGGAAGTTCTTTAGCTTCATCTGTATCAGCTATTTACCCTGCGATTTCAGTTTTATTGGCTTTCTTCTTCTTGAAGCACAAGATTTCGAAAAATACTGTGTTTGGGATTATCTTGATTATTGCAGGAATTATTGCCCAGACCTATAAGGTTGAACAGGTCAATTCCTTCTACATTGGGATTCTCTGTGCTTTGGTTTGTGCCATTGCATGGGGGAGTGAAAGTGTCCTTAGCTCTTTTGCTATGGAAAGTGAATTGAGTGAAATCGAAGCTCTCTTAATCCGTCAAGTGACTTCATTCTTGTCCTATCTTGTGATTGTGCTCTTCTCTCATCAGTCATTTGCAGAAGTAGCTAATGGACAATTGTTAGGTCTTATGATTGTCTTTGCAGCCTTTGATATGATTTCCTACTTGGCTTATTATATCGCTATCAATCGCTTACAACCAGCCAAGGCTACAGGCTTGAACGTGAGCTATGTAGTCTGGACTGTCTTGTTTGCAGTTATTTTCTTGGGTGCACCACTAGATATGCTGACAATTATTACGTCACTTGTCGTCATTGCTGGAGTTTATATTATTATTAAAGAATAAAGGAGATTCGTGTGAAAGCCATCATCTTAGCAGCGGGATTGGGAACTCGCTTGCGTCCTATGACTGAAAATACCCCTAAAGCCTTGGTTCAGGTTAATCAAAAACCTTTGATTGAATACCAAATTGAGTTTTTAAAAGAAAAAGGTATCCATGATATCATCATCATTGTTGGTTACCTTAAAGAACAATTTGATTACTTAAAAGAAAAATATGGTGTTCGCCTCGTTTTCAATGATAAATACGCTGACTACAATAACTTTTACTCTCTCTATCTTGTAAAAGAAGAATTAGCTAACAGCTATGTTATTGATGCTGACAATTATCTCTTTAAAAATATGTTCCGCAATGATTTGACACGTTCTACTTATTTTAGTGTTTATCGTGAAGATTGTACCAACGAATGGTTCTTAGTCTATGGCGATGACTACAAGGTTCAAGACATTATTGTTGATAGCAAAGCTGGTCGTATCCTGAGTGGTGTATCCTTCTGGGATGCTCCAACTGCAGAAAAGATTGTCAGCTTTATCGACAAGGCTTATGCAAGTGGTGAATTTGTTGACCTCTATTGGGATAATATGGTTAAGGATAATATCAAAGAACTAGATGTCTATGTTGAAGAATTAGAAGGCAACAGCATCTATGAAATTGACAGTGTCCAAGATTATCATAAATTGGAAGAAATTCTTAAAAACGAAAATTAAAGATTCCAACATCTGGCTGAAATAGTCGGATGTTTTTTGATTTTTTTACGAATAAATAGATGAGTAGAAAAAGAAATGGAGATATTTATGAAAATCACAAACTATGAAATCTATAAGTTAAAAAAATCAGGTTTGAGCAATCAACAGATTTTGAATGTCCTAGAATACGGTGAAAATGTTGATCAAGAACTGTTGTTAGGTGATATTGCAGATATATCAGGTTGTCGAAATCCAGCTGTTTTTATGGAACGTTATTTTCAGATAGATGATGCGCATTTGGAGAAAGAATTTCAAAAATTTCAATCTTTCTCTATTTTAGATGACTGTTACCCTTGGGATTTGAGTGAAATATATGATGCGCCTGTACTTTTATTTTACAAGGGAAATCTGGATCTCTTGAAATTTCCTAAGGTAGCAGTCGTAGGAAGTCGTGCTTGTAGCAAACAGGGAGCTAAGTCAGTTGAAAAAGTCATTCAGGGATTGGAAAATGAACTGGTTATCGTCAGTGGACTAGCCAGGGGCATTGATACAGCAGCGCATATGGCAGCTCTTCAGAATGGCGGAAAAACCATTGCAGTGATTGGAACAGGACTGGATGTGTTTTATCCTAAAGCTAATAAACGCTTGCAAGACTACATCGGCAATGACCATCTGGTTCTCAGTGAGTATGGACCTGGTGAACAACCTCTAAAATTTCATTTTCCTGCCCGTAATCGCATCATTGCTGGACTTTGTCGTGGTGTGATTGTAGCAGAGGCTAAGATGCGTTCAGGTAGTCTCATTACCTGTGAGAGGGCAATGGAAGAAGGACGCGATGTTTTTGCTATACCTGGTAGCATTTTAGATGGACTATCTGATGGATGTCATCATTTGATTCAAGAAGGAGCAAAATTGGTCACCAGTGGGCAAGATGTTCTTGCGGAATTTGAATTTTAAGACGAAATTTTGCTTTTTAAACCAACTTTTCTTCTATATATAAGAGCTAAGTCTTGACAGTTATGGCAAAATGGTTTACACTTTATAAAGTTTATTACTTTGAAAAGGTGTGATACTGTGGCTACGGCAACAAAAAAGAAAAAATCAACAGTTAAAAAAAATCTAGTAATCGTGGAGTCGCCTGCTAAGGCCAAGACGATTGAAAAATATCTCGGCAGAAACTACAAGGTTTTAGCCAGCGTCGGCCATATCCGTGATTTGAAGAAATCTAGTATGTCCGTCGATATTGAAAATAATTATGAACCGCAATATATCAATATCCGAGGAAAAGGTCCTCTTATCAATGACTTGAAAAAAGAAGCTAAAAAAGCTAATAAAGTCTTTCTGGCGAGTGACCCGGACCGTGAAGGAGAAGCGATTTCTTGGCATTTGGCTCATATTCTCAACTTGGATGAAAATGATGCCAACCGTGTGGTCTTCAATGAAATCACCAAGGATGCAGTCAAAAATGCTTTTAAAGAACCGCGCAATATTGATATGGACTTGGTAGATGCCCAACAGGCTCGTCGTGTCTTAGACCGCTTGGTAGGTTATTCCATCTCTCCTATTTTGTGGAAAAAGGTTAAGAAGGGGTTATCAGCTGGGCGCGTGCAGTCAGTTGCCCTCAAGCTTATCATTGATCGAGAGAATGAAATCAATGCCTTTCAACCTGAAGAATATTGGACCATTGATGGGGTTTTTAAAAAGGGAAGCAAGCAATTTCAAGCTTCTTTCTATAGCGTAAATGGCAAGAAGAAAAAATTGACTACTAACGAAGAAGTCAAAGAAGTCTTGTCTCGTCTGACTAGCAAAGATTTTTCAGTGGATCAGGTAGATAAGAAAGAGCGCAAACGCAATGCTCCTTTACCTTATACTACTTCATCTATGCAGATGGATGCTGCCAATAAAATTAACTTCCGTACTCGAAAAACCATGATGGTTGCCCAACAGCTCTATGAAGGGATTAATATTGGTTCTGGTGTCCAAGGTTTGATTACTTATATGCGTACTGATTCGACCCGTATCAGTCCTGTAGCCCAAAATGAAGCTGCAAGTTTCATTACGGATCGTTTTGGTAGCAAGTATTCTAAGCATGGTAGCAAGGTCAAAAATGCTTCAGGAGCTCAGGATGCCCACGAGGCTATTCGTCCGTCTAGTGTCTTTAATACACCTGAAAGCATCGCTAAGTATCTGGATAAGGATCAGCTCAAGCTTTATACTCTTATTTGGAATCGTTTTGTAGCTAGCCAGATGACAGCTGCTGTCTTTGATACCATGGCTGTTAAATTGTCTCAAAATGGAGTTCAATTTGCTGCAAATGGTAGTCAGGTTAAGTTTGATGGTTATCTTGCCATTTATAATGATTCTGACAAGAATAAGATGTTACCAGATATGGCTGTGGGAGATGTGGTCAAACAGGTCAATAGCAAACCAGAGCAACATTTCACTCAACCACCTGCTCGCTATTCTGAAGCGACACTGATCAAGACCTTGGAGGAAAATGGGGTTGGCCGCCCATCCACCTATGCGCCAACCATTGAAACTATTCAGAAACGTTACTATGTTCGCCTTGCAGCTAAACGTTTTGAACCGACAGAGTTGGGAGAAATTGTTAACAAGCTCATTGTTGACTACTTCCCAGATATCGTAAACGTGACCTTCACAGCTGAAATGGAAGGCAAGCTGGATGATGTCGAAGTCGGAAAAGAGCAGTGGCAACGTGTTATAGACTCCTTTTACAAACCATTCTCTAAAGAAGTGGCCAAGGCTGAAGAAGAAATGGAAAAAATCCAGATCAAGGATGAACCAGCTGGATTTGACTGTGAAGTGTGTGGCAGTCCAATGGTCATTAAACTTGGTCGTTTTGGTAAGTTCTACGCTTGTAGCAATTTCCCAGATTGCCGTCATACCCAAGCAATCGTGAAAGAAATCGGCGTTGAGTGTCCAAGTTGTCATAAAGGACAAATCATTGAGCGTAAAACCAAACGTAATCGCCTCTTCTATGGTTGCAATCGCTATCCAGAATGTGAATTTACCTCTTGGGACAAGCCTGTTGGTCGTGACTGTCCAAAATGTGGCAACTTCCTCATGGAGAAAAAAGTCCGTGGTGGTGGCAAGCAGGTTGTTTGTAGTAATGGCGACTACGAGGAGGAAAAGATTAAATAAGAGGAGAGTCCTGAAAGTGAATTTCAGGCTCTTTCTGGTTGGAGCTTGACAAAATTCATCATTGTATGCGAAACTAGAAGAAGATTATTTTAATTAGGAGTAGTTATGCGTCTTATTTATCTAATAATTGGTTTCTTATCACTGGCCTTGGCTATTGTTGGGGTAGTTTTACCCTTGTTGCCTACAACACCTTTTCTTTTACTGTCTATTGCTTGTTTCTCCAGAAGTTCCAAGCGTTTCGAAGACTGGCTTTATCATACCAAGCTCTATCAAGCATATGTAGCTGATTTTCGCGAGACTAAGTCTATTGCGCGTGAACGAAAGAAAAAAATCATCGTATCTATCTACATCTTAATGGGAATTTCCATTTATTTTGCACCTCTTTTACCAGTCAAAATCGGTCTGGGTGCTTTGACAATCTTTATCACTTATTATCTCTTCAAGGTCATTCCAGACAAAGAATAGGTAAAATTTGTAACTATTTCCCTTGATAAAATTGAAAGCATATTCACAACAATATGATATAATAAATTTAAAGTAATCTTCAAGGAGAATCAAATGATTTACGAATTTTGTGCTGAAAATGTGACCTTGCTTGAAAAAGCGATGCAGGCTGGAGCTCGTCGAATCGAACTCTGTGATAATCTTACAGTTGGTGGGACAACACCCAGCTATGGAGTGACTAAGGCAGCGGTTGAATTGGCAGCTAACTACGATACGACCATCATGACCATGATTCGTCCACGTGGTGGCGACTTTGTCTATAATGACCTAGAAATTGCTATTATGCTAGAAGACATTCGTTTGACTGCTCAATCTGGCAGTCAAGGGGTTGTTTTTGGAGCTTTAACTGCTGATAAGAAGTTGGATAAGCCTAATCTTGAAAAGTTAATTGCTGCATCAAGAGGAATGGAAATTGTCTTCCACATGGCATTTGATGAATTGAGTGATGAAGATCAACTGGAAGCCATTGACTGGCTCAGCCAAGCAGGTGTCACTCGTATCCTAACTCGTGCTGGTGTGTCTGGCGACTCCTTAGAAAAACGTTTTGCTCACTATCACAGAATTTTGGAGCATGCTAAAGGTAAGATTGAAATTCTACCAGGTGGGGGGATTGACCTTGACAACCGTCAAACCTTTATCGACCAGCTGGGTGTGACACAATTGCATGGAACCAAGGTTGTCTTTTAAAAAATAGAAAGGAACTGCTAGCTTTGGGTAGCAGTTTTCACTTATGTTTGAAATTTTTAAATCCTATCAGTTTAATCAAGAAAAGGCTCATGATTATGGTTTTGTAGAAAATAGTGGAGTCTGGACCTATAGTTGCCAGTTTTTGCAAGGTGACTTTGTCATGATTGTATCCATCACTGCTGATAATGTGAGTTTTCAAGTCTTTGACCAGGAGACTGGTGATCTCTATCCTCAAGTTCATATGGAAAGCATGAGAGGAAGTTTTGTCGGAAATGTCCGTGAGGCTTGTTTGGAGATTCTTTACCAAATTCGGAAGGCTTGTTTTGATGCACAAGATTTTATCTGTCCTCAGACTAAGCGTATCATGGTTCAGGTTCAGGAAAAGTATGGAAATCAGTTGGAATATCTATGGGAGAAATCTCCTGATACGGCAGTATTACGTCATGAAGGCAATCAAAAGTGGTATTCCGTTTTGATGAAAATCTCTTGGGAGAAGCTGGAAAAGGGCAGAGAAGGACAGGTGGAAGCAGTCAACCTCAAGCATGACCAAGTAGCTGATTTGCTTTCACAAAAAGGTATTTATCCAGCTTACCATATGAACAAACGCTACTGGATTAGTGTGGCTCTTGATGATACTTTATCAGATGAAGAGGTACTGGAATTGATAGAAAGAAGCTGGAATTTAACTATTAAAAAATAAAACATTTCAAGGATTTTCAAGAACTTTCAATTAGCTAAATATTCTATACTGAAGAAATTTTCAGAAAATATTGGATTTTTTCTTGACAAGTGCTTTTGCCTATGCTAAAATACTAAACAAGATATCAAACGAAGGAGAAAGTCAAACATGAAAACAGCTAAGTTTAATCAAGTTGCTTTGTTGTTGAGGTACTCGGGCTAGTGCAAAAAGCATTAGTCCTGTTTGGCTTACCAAGCGGGAGTAAATCAACATCTCGCTTGGGTTTCTGAGCGAGATGTTTTTTTAAAACCATATTTGGAAAAGGGGAAATCTTATGAGAACAGTTGAATTTCTAGATACCAGCCTTCGGGATGGAGAACAGACACCTGGTGTTAATTTTTCAATAAAGGAAAAAATAGCCATTGCAAGACAGCTGGAGAAATGGGGCATTTCAGCAATTGAAGCTGGTTTTCCAGCGGCGAGTCCTGATTCATTCACAGCAGTGCAGGAGATTGCCAAGGTCTTGAAGAAAACAGCGGTGACTGGTTTAGCACGCTCTGTCAAGTCTGATATTGATGCTTGTTACGAGGCCCTCAAGGACGCTAAGTATCCACAGGTTCACGTCTTTATCGCTACCAGTCCGATTCATCGTAAGTATAAGCTCAATAAGAGCAAGGAAGAGATTTTGGAAGCTATTAAGGAGCATGTTTCCTATGCCCGTTCTAAGTTTGAGGTTGTCGAGTTCTCTCCAGAGGATGCGACCAGAACAGAGTTGGATTTCCTGCTGCAAGTTGTTCAAACAGCGGTTGATGCAGGGGCGTCTTATATCAATATTCCTGATACGGTTGGATTCACCACGCCAGAGGAATATGGTGCTATCTTCAAATACCTGATAGAGAATGTCAAGACGGATCGTCAGATCATCTATTCGCCTCACTGTCATGATGACCTTGGAATGGCAGTAGCAAATAGCCTTGCAGCTGTCAAGAATGGGGCAGGACGTGTCGAAGGGACTATAAACGGTATTGGGGAGCGAGCTGGAAATGCTGCCTTGGAAGAAATAGCAGTGGCTCTCAATATTCGCCAAGATTACTACCAAGCAGAAACCAGTATTGTTTTAAATGAAACAATAAATACGTCAGAAATGGTTTCTCGCTTCTCAGGTATTCCGGTTCCTAAAAACAAGGCTGTGGTTGGTGGTAATGCCTTTTCTCACGAATCTGGTATTCACCAAGACGGAGTCCTTAAAAATCCTCTCACTTATGAGATCATCACCCCTGAATTGGTCGGTGTTAAGAGCAATAGCCTTCCGCTTGGTAAATTGTCAGGTCGCCATGCCTTTGTTGAAAAACTAAGAGAATTGGCCCTAGACTTTTCAGAAGAGGATATCAAACCACTCTTTGCTAAGTTCAAGGCACTGGCAGATAAGAAACAAGAAATCACAGATGCAGATATTCGAGCGTTGGTCGCTGGAACCATGGTTGAAAACCCAGAAGGCTTCCACTTTGATGATTTACAACTTCAAACTCATGCAGACAATAACATTGAAGCGCTTGTTAGTCTGGCTAATATGGATGGTGAGAAAGTTGAGTTCAACGCGTCAGGACAAGGTTCTGTTGAAGCAATCTTCAACGCTATCGACAAGTTCTTTAACCAATCCGTCCGCTTGGTGTCCTATACTATTGACGCGGTAACGGATGGAATTGATGCCCAGGCTCGAGTCTTGGTCACTGTTGAAAACAGAGATACAGAAACCATCTTTAACGCAGCAGGTCTTGATTTCGATGTGTTGAAGGCTTCTGCTATTGCCTATACCAATGCTAATACCTTTGTTCAAAAAGAGAATGCTGGTGAGATGGGACGCAGTGTTTCCTATCGCGATATGCCTAGTGTGTAAAGGAGAAGGCTATGACAAAGAAAATAGTAGCTCTAGCAGGGGACGGAATTGGCCCAGAAATCATGGAGGCTGGTTTAGAGGTTCTGGGGGCTCTAGCTGAAAAAACAGGTTTTGACTATGAGATTGATAGAAGACCCTTCGGAGGTGCAGGTATTGATGCTGCAGGGCATCCCTTGCCTGATGAAACCCTCAAGGCAAGTAGGGAAGCAGATGCCATCCTCCTAGCGGCTATCGGTAGTCCTCAGTATGATGGAGCAGCGGTTCGCCCTGAACAGGGCTTGCTGGCTCTTCGTAAGGAACTCAATCTCTATGCTAATATTCGCCCTGTAAAAATCTTTGAGAGTCTTAAGCATTTGTCACCTCTCAAACCAGAACGAATAGCTGGTGTGGACTTTGTCGTGGTACGTGAGTTGACAGGCGGGATCTACTTTGGAGATCATATTCTTGAAGAGTGTAAAGCGCGTGATATCAACGACTACAGCTATAAGGAAGTGGAGCAGATTCTTCGCAAAGCCTTTAAAATAGCAAAGGAACGAAGAAAGATCGTCACTAGCATTGATAAGCAAAATGTGTTGGCAACATCAAAACTCTGGCGGAAAGTAGCTGAGGAAGTCGCGCAGGATTTCCCAGATGTGACCTTGGAACACCAGTTGGTAGACTCAGCTGCCATGCTTATGATTACCAATCCTGCTAAATTTGATGTCATCGTGACAGAAAATCTTTTCGGAGATATTCTCTCAGATGAATCAAGCGTTCTATCTGGCACACTTGGGGTTATGCCATCAGCTAGTCATTCTGAAAATGGACCAAGTCTCTATGAACCCATTCACGGTTCTGCGCCTGATATTGCAGGTCAAGGAATTGCCAATCCTATCTCCATGATTTTATCAGTGGCCATGATGTTGAGAGATAGTTTCGGACGTCACGATGATGTAGAGCGTATCGAGCGTGCTGTTGAGGCCAGTTTGGCAGCAGGAATTTTAACGAGAGATATAGGAGGACAGGCTTCGACCAAGGAAATGACGGAAGCTATTATTGCAAGGTTATGAAGTTAGATGAAAAAATTACTCTTGCCCTCTTGATTTGGAATGTCATGATTTTCTTGATTTATGGCATTGACAAATCTAAGGCAAGAAGAAGAGCGTGGCGAATCCCAGAGAAAATCTTACTCATTTTAGCCCTTACTTGTGGTGGTTTTGGGGCCTGGTTAGCAGGAATCATTTTTCACCACAAGACTAGAAAATGGTACTTTAAAACAGTTTGGTTTCTTGGGATGGTGACTACACTAGTAGCCTTATATGTTATTTGGAGGTAATGGATGGCAGGAAAATCGATTTTTGATAAATTATGGGAACGCCATGTCATCACAGGTGAAGAGGGGCAGCCCCAACTAATGTATGTGGACCAGCACTATATTCACGAAGTGACCAGTCCACAGGCTTTTCAAGGATTGCGAGACGAAGGTCGCAGATTAAGACGACCAGACTTGACATTTGGAACCTTTGACCACAACGTCCCTACTGTCAATATCTACGATATTCGAGATGTAATTTCCAAGGCTCAAATTGATAAGCTGGCTGAAAATGTTGAGGAGTTTGGGATTGAACATGCTGCACATGGTTCTGAAAAGCAGGGCATTGTTCACATGGTAGGTCCAGAAACAGGACGAACCCAACCAGGAAAATTCATCGTCTGTGGAGACAGCCATACAGCAACCCACGGAGCATTCGGAGCAATTGCCTTTGGAATTGGGACCAGTGAGGTCGAACATGTCTTTGCGACACAGACCCTCTGGCAGGTCAAACCCAAGAAAATGCTGGTGGAATTCACTGGTGTTCGTCAAAAAGGAGTTTATTCTAAGGATTACATTCTCGCCTTGATTGCCAAGTACGGCGTTGCTTGCGGCGTTGGCTACGTGGTGGAATATCGTGGACAAGCTATTGATGCGCTGAGCATGGAAGAGCGAATGACCATCTGCAATATGTCCATCGAGTTTGGATCCAAGATGGGAATCATGAATCCGGATCAAACCACCTATGATTATCTCAAGGGACGGGAATGTGTTCCCGAAGCTTTTGAGGATGCGGTTGCTGACTGGAAGACGCTTGTCAGTGATGATGATGCCGTTTATGATAAGGTTATCAAGATGGATGTCTCAGACTTAGCTCCTATGGTAACATGGGGAACCAATCCCGCTATGGGGGTTGACTTTGACAGTAGATTCCCAGAAATTAAGGATATGAATGATGAGAGAGCCTACAATTACATGGACTTGGAGCCTGGTCAAAAGCCAGCGGATATTGAACTAGGCTATATCTTTATTGGCTCATGTACCAATGCTCGACTCAGCGACCTACAACTGGCTGCTCGGTTTGTCAAAGGGAAGAAAATTGCTCCCAACTTAACGGCTATTGTAGTCCCAGGCTCTCGTCCTGTCAAACGAGCTGCTGAGAAGTTAGGCTTGGACAAGGTTTTCCTAGATGCTGGCTTTGAGTGGAGAGACCCCGGTTGCTCCATGTGCCTTGGAATGAATCCAGACAAGGTACCTGATGGCGTCCACTGCGCCTCAACCAGCAACCGAAACTTTGAAGACAGACAAGGCTTTGGCGCTAAGACTCATCTCTGCAGTCCAGCCATGGCAGCTGCGGCAGCTATTGCAGGGCGCTTCGTAGATGTTCGGCAAATGCCAGAAGCCCAGTAAGGAGAGGATATGGAGAAATTTACAGTTTATACGGGAACGACCGTTCCTCTCATGAATGATAACATCGATACCGACCAAATCCTACCCAAGCAGTTTCTCAAGTTAATTGATAAGAAAGGCTTTGGTAAGTACCTTATGTATGCGTGGCGTTATCTAGATGACAAGTATACTGAGGATCCAGACTTTGTCTTTAACCGACCTGAATATCGAAAAGCCAGTATTCTCATCTCAGGGGATAACTTTGGGGCAGGTTCTTCGAGGGAACACGCAGCTTGGGCACTAGCAGACTACGGTTTTAAGGTCGTGATTGCAGGATCTTTCGGTGACATTCATTACAATAATGAACTCAATAATGGTATGTTGCCTATTGTTCAGTCCAGAGAGGTTAGAGAAAAGCTAGCCCAGCTTAAACCAACCGATCAGGTAACTGTGGACTTGGAACAACAAAAAATCATCTCACCAGTTGGAGAATTCACTTTTGAAATTGATAGCGAATGGAAACACAAACTCTTAAATGGTTTGGATGATATCGGTATTACCTTGCAGTATGAAGATTTGATTGCTGCTTATGAAAAACAACGACCAGCCTATTGGCAGGATTAGAAAAAATAGAAAAGGAAATAGAACTATGACAAAACATATTCAATGGAACGGAACACTTTCACAAGAAGGTTATGATATTTTAAAAGGGGAGGGCGGATGTATCGTTTGCCCTACAAAAGTTGGTTATATTATCATGACTAGTGACAAGGCTGGTCTTGAACGTAAGTTTGAAGCCAAAGAACGTAACCGTAACAAACCAGGTGTTGTTCTCTGCGGTAGCATGGATGAGCTTCGCGCTTTAGCACAACTCAACCCAGAAATTGAAGCCTTTTACCAAAAACATTGGGATGAAGATATTCTTCTTGGTTGTATCCTTCCTTGGAAACCAGAAGCCTTTGAAAAACTAAAAGCATACGGGGATGGCCGTGAAGAACTGATGACTGACGTGCGTGGTACTAGCTGTTTTGTTATCAAATTTGGGAAAGCTGGTGAACAATTGGCTGCCAAACTTTGGGAAGAAGGCAAGATGGTTTATGCCTCATCAGCTAACCCATCTGGAAAAGGAAACCGTGGTAAAGTAGAAGGTATTGGAGAACGTATCGAAGGGGCAGTGGACCTTGTCATTGAGGCAGATGACTACGTTGCTTCTATCCAGCCTGACAAAACGATTGAAACTCGCTATGAGCAAGGTGTGATGGTCTCTATGGTTGATAAAGACGGCAAACTCATCCCAGAACAAGGAGGAGCACGTTCAACTTCACCAGCTCCAGTTGTAATCCGTAAAGGGCTTGACATTGATAAGATTATGATGCACCTGTCAGACACCTTTAACTCATGGGACTACCGCCAGGGTGAGTATTATTAGAATGTAGAAGAAGTGGGGAGAAAATAATCTCTCCTCTTTCTTTTGTTTTTAATACAAGTAAAATCCGAACAATATAATTTAATTTATAAAAATATTTGACAAAAACTGTACTTTAGTTTATAATAAATTAAGGAAACGTCGGAAAAGGCGTAGTGATGCGAGAGCATAGGTAGGTCATTACAAAAGAAACGAGACATCGATATGTTAAATGAATTTCCAATTTTTGATTACGAAGATATTCAATTGATTCCAAATAAATGTGTGATTAAAAGCCGTGCAGAAGCAGATACAAGTGTCACTCTAGGAAATCACACCTTTAAACTACCTGTTGTGCCAGCTAATATGCAGACAATTTTGGATGAAAATGTAGCAGAGCAACTGGCTAAAGGTGGTTACTTCTACATTATGCACCGTTTTGATGAAGCAGGACGCATTCCTTTTATTAAACGAATGCACGATCAAGGGCTCATTGCTTCTATCTCTGTCGGTGTTAAGGACTATGAGTATGATTTCGTTAGCCAACTCAAGGCTGATGCTCCAGAATACATCACGATTGACATCGCTCATGGTCATGCAGATAGCGTGATTTCTATGATTCAACACATCAAGAAAGAATTACCTGAAACTTTTGTCATTGCTGGAAATGTGGGAACACCAGAAGCTGTACGTGAATTGGAAAATGCTGGTGCGGATGCGACTAAGGTTGGAATCGGTCCTGGTAAGGTTTGTATCACCAAGGTCAAGACTGGTTTTGGTACAGGTGGTTGGCAGTTGGCTGCTCTACGCTGGTGTGCTAAGGCTGCTCGTAAACCGATTATCGCTGATGGAGGAATTCGTACTCACGGCGATATTGCCAAGTCTATCCGTTTCGGTGCCAGCATGGTCATGATTGGTTCCCTCTTTGCAGGACACATCGAAAGTCCAGGGAAAACGATTGAAGTCGATGGTGAACAGTTCAAAGAATATTACGGTTCAGCCTCGCAATATCAAAAAGGTGCTTACAAAAATGTGGAAGGCAAACGTATCTTGCTTCCTGCCAAAGGTCATCTGCAAGACACTTTAACTGAGATGGAACAAGACCTTCAAAGTGCTATTTCTTATGCAGGTGGACGTCAGGTTGCTGACCTTAAACACGTTGATTATGTTATCGTGAAAAACTCAATCTGGAATGGGGATGCTTCCCACTAAGACAGGCTATATGGCCAGAAAAAAACTTGTTATTAGAGCAAATTTCTGTTATAATAAAACAAGTTTCCACCCTTAGTGTAATGGATATCACGTAAGATTCCGGTTCTTGAGATGGGGGTTCGATTCCCTCAGGGTGGATGTAAACATCCTAAAAAAGCCTTTAATAGGGCTTTTTTCTTTACACAGCCCTAAATTGGACCTTAAAACTGAAAATCTCTTTTTAAAGAATGCCCAAATGCTCTCCAGTCCCGTTTTAAAGTGACTCAGGGGGCTTTTTTTGATATAATAAAAAGGACTGTTATCAGTTAGAAAGAGGTTGGTATGAAAGAATTACAAACTGTACTAAAGAACCATTTTGCAATCGAATTTGCAGACAAAAAGTTACTGGAAACTGCCTTTACTCATACGAGTTATGCCAATGAGCACCGCCTCTTAAAAATTTCACACAATGAGCGCTTGGAATTTTTAGGAGACGCTGTTCTACAGTTATTGATTTCAGAATATCTGTATAAAACATATCCTAAAAAACCTGAGGGTGATTTGTCTAAACTCCGTGCCATGATTGTCCGCGAGGAGAGTTTGGCTGGTTTTGCGCGTGATTGTCAGTTTGATCAGTTTATCAAGCTGGGTAAGGGGGAAGAAAAATCTGGTGGTCGCAATCGTGATACCATTCTTGGTGATGCCTTTGAAGCCTTTCTTGGTGCCCTCCTTTTGGACAAGGATGTGGCCAAGGTCAAGGAATTTATCTATCAAGTCATGATTCCTAAGGTTGAAGCAGGCGAATTTGAGATGATTACAGACTACAAAACCCATCTCCAAGAGTTGCTTCAGGTTAATGGGGATGTGGCTATTCGTTATCAGGTGATTTCTGAAACGGGTCCTGCCCACGATAAGGTCTTTGATGTAGAAGTTCTTGTCGAAGGTAAGAGCATTGGTCAAGGTCAAGGTCGTTCTAAGAAACTAGCAGAGCAGGAAGCTGCCAAAAATGCCGTTGAGAAAGGGCTGGATTCATGTATTTAAAGGAAATCGAAATTCAGGGATTCAAGTCTTTTGCTGACAAGACTAAGGTCGTTTTTGACCAAGGAGTGACGGCAGTTGTTGGTCCCAATGGATCTGGAAAGTCGAATATTACAGAAAGTCTGCGTTGGGCCTTGGGGGAGTCAAGTGTTAAGAGTCTCCGTGGCGGCAAGATGCCGGATGTCATCTTTGCTGGAACAGAAAGTCGCAAACCGCTCAATTATGCTTCTGTAGTTGTGACTTTGGATAATCATGACGGATTTATCAAGGATGCAGGTCAAGAAATCAGGGTAGAACGCCATATCTATCGTAGCGGAGATAGCGAATACAAGATTGACGGTAAGAAAGTACGTCTGCGTGATATTCATGATCTTTTCTTGGATACAGGTTTGGGACGAGATTCCTTCTCCATTATTTCCCAAGGGAAGGTTGAGGAGATTTTCAACTCCAAGCCTGAAGAACGCAGAGCTATTTTTGAAGAAGCTGCTGGAGTTTTGAAATACAAGACTCGTCGAAAAGAAACTGAGAGTAAACTGCAGCAAACTCAGGATAATCTAGACCGCTTAGAGGATATTATCTATGAGTTGGACAATCAAATCAAGCCTCTTGAGAAACAAGCTGAAAATGCTCGTAAGTTTCTAGACTTGGAAGGCCAACGTAAAGCTATTTACTTGGATGTTTTAGTTGCTCAAATCAAGGAAAATAAAGCTGAACTAGACTCGACAGAAGAAGAGTTGGCACAGGTTCAGGAACTCTTGACGAGTTATTACCAAAAGCGTGAAAAATTAGAAGAAGAAAATCAATCTCTTAAAAAGCAACGCCAAGATTTACAGGCTGAAATGGCCAAAGACCAAGGACGTTTGATGGACTTGACCAGTCTGATTAGTGATTTAGAGAGAAAATTAGCCCTATCTAAACTAGAATCTGAGCAAGTAGCCCTGAATCAACAGGAAGCACAAGCTCGTTTGGCTGCTCTAGAGGATAAGAGAAATTCACTCTGCAAAGAAAAATCTGATAAGGAAAGCTCTTTAGCCCTCTTAGAGGAAAATCTAGTCCAAAATAATCAAAAACTCAATCGTTTAGAAGCTGAATTGCTAGCTTTTTCAGATGATCCTGATCAGATGATTGAGCTTTTGCGTGAACGCTTTGTGGCGCTTTTACAAGAAGAAGCGGATGTCTCAAACCAGTTGACCCGTATCGAAAACGAGTTGGAAAATAGTCGTCAGCTTTCTCAAAAACAAGCAGATCAACTAGAAAAGCTGAAAGAACAGCTGGCTACAGCTAAAGAGAAGGCTAGTCAGCAAAAAGACGAGCTTGAAGCTGCTAAGGAGCAGGTTCAGAAATTATTGGCCGACTATCAAGCTATTGCCAAGGAGCAAGTGGAGCAGAAAGCTTCCTATCAAGCTCAACAAAGTCAACTCTTTGACCGTCTGGACAGTCTTAAAAACAAGCAGGCTAGAGCTCAAAGTTTGGAAAATATCCTGAGAAATCACAGTAATTTTTATGCAGGTGTTAAGAGTGTTCTCCAAGAAAAAGATCGCCTTGGTGGAATTATTGGTGCTGTTAGTGAGCACCTGACCTTTGATGTGCATTATCAAACTGCTCTAGAGATTGCACTTGGAGCCAGCAGCCAGCATATCATCGTAGAAGATGAAAACGCGGCAACCAAGGCGATTGATTTCCTCAAACGAAACAGAACCGGTCGTGCAACCTTCCTTCCTTTGACAACTATTAAGGCGCGTACGATTTCTAGTCAGAACCAAGATACTATTGCTGCAAGTTCAGGATTTCTGGGCATGGCAGATGAGTTAGTTACTTTCGATACTAGACTGGAAGCCATTTTCAAGAACTTGCTAGCTACGACGGCTATCTTTGATACCGTAGAACATGCGCGTGCGGCTGCTCGACAAGTTCGTTATCAGGTTCGTATGGTGACACTGGATGGGACAGAGTTGCGCACAGGTGGTTCTTATGCAGGTGGTGCCAATCGCCAGAATAACAGTATTTTTATCAAACCAGAACTGGAGCAATTACAAAAAGAAATTGCTGAAGAGGAAGCAAGTCTTCGTTCAGAAGAAGTGGCTTTGAAGACCTTACAAGATGAGATTGCTAGATTGACCGAATCATTAGAAGCCATCAAATCTAAGGGGGAGCAGGCTCGTATTCAGGAGCAAGGCTTGTCCCTCGCTTATCAGCAGACCAGTCAGCAAGTTGAGGAACTGGAAACTCTTTGGAAACTTCAAGAAGAGGAATTAAATCGTCTTTCTGAGGGAGGTTGGCAAGCAGATAAAGAAAAATGCCAAGAGCGTCTTGCTACAATCGCCAGTGACAAGCAAAATCTGGAAGCAGAGATTGAAGAGATTAAGTCCAACAAAAATGCCATCCAAGAACGCTATCAAAACTTGCAGGAAGAGCTAGCGCAAGCTCGCCTGCTTAAGACAGAACTACAAGGGCAAAAACGTTATGAAGTAGCTGATATTGAGCGTTTAGGCAAGGAATTAGACAATTTAGATATCGAACAAGAAGAAATCCAGCGCCTTCTTCAAGAAAAGGTTGATAATCTGGAGAAGGTTGATACAGAATTGCTCAGTCAACAGGCCGAAGAAGCCAAAACTCAGAAAACAAATCTCCAACAAGGTTTGATTCGCAAGCAGTTTGAATTGGATGATATAGAAGGTCAACTGGATGATATTGCTAGTCATTTGGATCAGGCTCGCCAGCAGAATGAAGAGTGGATTCGCAAGCAAACACGTGCTGAAGCTAAGAAAGAAAAGGTCAGCGAGCGCTTACGCCATTTACAAAGTCAATTAACAGACCAGTATCAGATTAGCTATACTGAAGCACTAGAAAAGGCACATGAATTGGAAAACCTCAATCTGGCAGAGCAAGAGGTTAAAGATTTAGAGAAGGCTATTCGCTCGCTGGGTCCTGTCAACTTGGATGCTATTGAACAGTACGAAGAAGTGCACAACCGTCTGGACTTTCTAAATAGTCAGCGAGATGATATTTTGTCAGCGAAAAATCTGCTCCTTGAAACCATTACAGAGATGAATGATGAGGTCAAGGACCGCTTTAAATCAACCTTTGAAGCTATTCGTGAGTCCTTTAAAGTGTCCTTCAAGCAGATGTTTGGTGGAGGTCAGGCGGACCTCATTTTGACTGAGGGAGACTTGCTGACAGCTGGGGTTGAGATTTCTGTTCAACCACCAGGCAAGAAAATCCAGTCTCTCAACCTTATGAGTGGTGGTGAAAAAGCCCTGTCGGCTCTAGCTTTGCTTTTCTCTATCATTCGAGTTAAGACTATCCCATTTGTCATCTTGGATGAGGTAGAGGCTGCGCTGGATGAAGCTAATGTTAAGCGTTTTGGGGATTACCTCAATCGATTTGATAAGGACAGCCAGTTTATCGTCGTAACCCACCGTAAAGGAACCATGGCAGCGGCTGATTCCATCTATGGAGTGACTATGCAAGAATCAGGTGTCTCAAAAATTGTTTCAGTTAAGTTAAAAGATTTGGAAGAAACAGTAAACTAAGCACTAAATGATAGCATCTCTTAGGAGGTGCTATTTTTTTAAACTAACATTTTGAAAAGTTTTTAAGGTCAGTTCAGGGGCAAAAAACGACATTTGGGCTTTCCTTTTAGCGAAAAGGCTTTCTCTATGATATAATAGTTTCATGATTACAACAGTACCTATAAAAAATGAAAAAGACATCGCAGTACCGGATAAAACAGTTCTTGTATTAGGCTATTTTGATGGTATTCATAAGGGACATCAGAAGCTTTTTGAAGTAGCTAGTAAGGCTTCTATGAAAGATTATCTTCCAGTTGTCGTGATGACCTTTACAGAGTCTCCGAAGCTTGCTTTGCAACCGTACAAGCCAGAATTAATGCTTCATATTGTCAGCCATGAAGAACGAGAACATAAGATGAAATGGCATGGAGTAGAGGCTCTTTTCTTACTTGACTTTAGTAGTAAATTTGCTAGTTTGACGGGTCAAGAGTTCTTTGATACCTATGTTAGAGCATTAAAACCAGCGATTATTGTAGCGGGATTTGATTATACGTTTGGTTCTGATAAGAAAACTGCGGATGATTTGAAGGACTATTTTGATGGAGAAATCATCATTGTTCCTCCTGTTGAGGATGAAAAGGGGAAAATTAGTTCTACTCGCATTCGTCAAGCTATTCTTGATGGAGATGTCAGAGAAGCTGGTCAGTTACTTGGCACTCCCCTACCGTCACGTGGAATGGTTGTTCATGGCAATGCTCGTGGACGGACTATCGGTTACCCAACAGCAAACTTAGTTTTAAGAGATCGAACCTATATGCCAGCTGATGGTGTTTACGTAGTCGATATTGAAGTGCAGCGTAAAAGATATCGTGGAATGGCGAGTGTCGGGAAAAATGTTACTTTCGATGGAGAAGAGCCACGTTTTGAAGTCAATATTTTTGATTTTTCAGATGACATTTACGGTGAAACAGTTATTGTCTACTGGCTAGACCGTGTCCGTGAAATGGTCAAATTTGACTCCGTTGAAGAACTGGTAGACCAACTCCAGAAGGATGAAGAAATTGCTCGGAATTGGAAGGATGGAGAGTAGGATGTTTAAAAAGTGAACCATTTTTTGTGTTTGCTTTTTTATTTTTGGAAGAAATACTTATAGATATAGACCAGATTGAACCTTTGTTCGAAATCTGTTAAAATAGGGATATTAATAATTTTAAAAACTAAAGAAAAGAGATTATATGATTACAGGTGAAGTAAAAAATAAAATTGATCAGTTGTGGGAGATGCTTTGGACTGAAGGTAACGCAAATCCTCTAACAAATATTTAATATATGACATAAAGAGCAAAATCATAATTGACAATTCAAAAATCTCTGGAAGAATTGGAAACCTTGAAAAAATCACTTATGCAGAAGTATTTTGGTTAAGATTTGAGATGAGATAGCAGTTTTACACTATCATTGTAATTACCGTACTTATTTGTTACAATACTTCAAAGGAGGAAATCATATGGCAGTAAAAACAAGAAAACAAGGAAATTCAATTACCATTACGATTCCCAGTGAATTCAATATTCCAAGTGACGAAATTATCTTTATTCACGAAGAGTCTGGACATCAGATTTCTTATGTTTCTGATGATGCCTTTGATTTAAAATTGGATACAATTTTTGATGAATACGATGAAATTTTCAAAGCTTTGGTGGAAAAATGACAGTATATTTAACGGAAGAGTAAATTGAAAAAATCAATGCTTTAGTAATTCAACGCTATTCTCCAAATAAGCAAATTCAAACAGTTAGTTCTTCAGCGTTAAATATGATTGTGAACTTACCAGAGCAATTTGTTATTAGTAAACCTTTTTATTCAACAATTTTTAATAACGCAACAATATTATTTGTCCGATTGATAAAGAAGTATGTTTTTGCCAATGCCAATAAGCGAACAGCCTTTTATGTTTTGGTTCAATTTTTACAATTAAATGGTTATCACTTTTCTTTTTCTGAGAAAGAAGCTGTTGATATGTGTGTGACTATAGCGGTAGGAGCTTTAACTGATGAAAAAATGATAAGCTATTCTAACTGGGTTTCTCAACATTTTATTAGAGAAAAAATGAAAAAATAAACTAGTATGTTGGATTGAAATGAGCATAAGAAAAAAATGAAGAGACAATATTAGAATTCTGTAATACAGAAACTCTGATATTGTCTCTTTTTAAAACACTCGATACACGTAGGGATTTTCTGGTTTATCGACTTTGGTAAAGCTGTCAATTTCCAAGGTTGGGAGGTTTTGTTTAAGTTCTTTATGGTAGTGATTGACCAGTTTTCCTTTGGCTGTAATCCAGGTGTTATTTTCATACTGTCGGGTGTTTCCCTTGGTCAGCAATCCATAGACACCTGAATCTGCGATACAGTGGATAATGCCGAAGCGGAACAAAAATTGACTATTGGCATGACTGGGGTCGTTATAGACAAAGCCTGTGAACTGGACTGTCTTGCCCTCAAATTCATCTGGATAGTCGTAGATAGCCTCCATGACCTCCATATAGTTTTCGTTGGTGATCTGAATACTATCTTGGGACAAGTATTTATCCGCCGCCGTTCGCATCTCCTTTTCATAGGCTGATTTTGAAAAATAAGAACTGGTATCTGGTTTCAAATATTGGCTTGTCGTCCCTTCACTGGTCTGAATGGCTTGATCCGTTCCTTCCGATAGGGGGAAATAATAACCTTTAGCTGAAACGGTCTGAGAATCCAAGCTAACAGTTGGGAAAGTTAAGCCGACGACAATTGGAATAGCCAGAAGAGCAATACTCGTTATCTTCGCCAATCGGCTGTTCAGATGACTATGGGTTTTGACTTGCTTTATCCAGATATACAGCTGGACGATTGCCAAGATAAAGGAAAGTACCATGGAAATATAGGCCAGATAGGAATAGTGCATGTTGATATACTGGTTTAATTTGCCCGACAGATGGAGATAAATGGTCAATTCAAAATAGCCAGCTAAAACTAAAAATCGAATCATAGGATGACTCCAATCAAGAGAGAATACACTAAGACGACAAGAGTCACAATCGTTATGAAGTGACTGATAAAGCGTGCTTTCAAGTAATTTTTCATCATGAGAATATTTTTGATATCCAGCATTGGGCTAATAACGAGAAAGGCTAGAACCGGTGCCAAACCGAAACTCGAGAGAAGAGAAGCACCGATAAAGGCATCCGCCTCACTACAGAGCGAAAGAAGAAAGGCCAAAAGCATCAAGAGCAAGATGGCAAAAAGAGGGGTCGCACTGATAGAAGTCAGAATCCGAGTCGGAACGTAGACCTGTATAACAGAGGCAAAGAGACAGCCGAATACCAAGTAACGTCCCGTATCAAAAAATTCATCAATGGCCTGCACAAAGACCTGAAAAACTTTTTTTGCAGGGTTCAAGTGAGAAAAATCGTGCTTATGACAGGTCAAACGGTTTTCTTTTTGAATGGGTTCTTGCCAGAAAAATCCTAGAAAAATCCCAAGTATCACAGCCACAACAATGGATCCCAGAGCCCGTAACAGGGCGACGTGGAAGGAGTTGCCAAAGGCAGAATAGGTCGCAAAGAGAACAATGGGATTGATAACAGGTGCTGTCACAAGAAAGGGAACAGCCGTGTAACTGGGGACCTTCTTTTCCAGAAAACGATTGATAATGGGGACGATTCCACATTCACAAGAAGGGAAAAGCATCCCGACAAAGGTCCCAAAAAAGATTCTCCCCCAACGATTTCGAGGGAGAAAATGATAAACCTTATCAGGTGTGATATAAACCTCAATCAGCCCTGAAACAATACTTCCTATCAGAACGAAGGGTAGGGCTTCAATGATAATGGAGAGAAAAATGGCCCCAGTCTGAAGCACACTAGAAGGGAGTTGTTGGAAAGCAGTCATCTAGTTTTTCTTTTCTGCTTTGGCTTTCTTCTCTTTGTCATCAGGGAAAGTGACTTGTTTTAAATCAGGGAGTTTAGCAAACTCTTCAAACATCTTGTCCAAGTCATCAGTTTTTGTAAATTTTACAGCCATAGGTGCACCTCGATTCTAAATTCTACCTCTATTATACTATTATTTTAAGGAAAAGGGAAAAGTTAAAATTGAGTATCTAACGAATAATAGAGCTTGATATATCCTAATATATACCATGATTGTGATATAATGGTTATGAAATAACGGAGGAAATTATGAATCACGAAAAAATCGGTCAGGTTACCGATGAAGTAAAAGAAATTTTTAATATTGTTCTTGAAGCAAGTGAAATCAAGGTCAACAAAGAAGGTTTGAGAAGCCATATGTTGAAACGTCATCACAATGATGTGATTCGTCATATCGAAGATCTGGAACTCATACTAAGTAATCCAGATTTCGTTGGGGTCAATCCACGAGAGAAAGATGCTAGTTTTGAATATGTTAAAAGATTTGATGATAATGTTCTTGTTGCCATCAAGTTACATAAAAGTGGTGATTTCTTTTATGTTCCGACCATGTATCGTTTACAAGATTACAAGCTACAAAGTCGTATTAAGTCTGGTAGATTGAGAAAACTTGACAAAAAAAGTAGATAGTGCTAGAATAACATTAACGAAAGACATTTGAGGGCAGAAAGGTTCCTGCCGCACCTTGAAAAAGGTATCTGAGATGCTGGGTACACCGACCAGCCAAGTGTCCGTTATTTCAAAGGAGGGAGCTTAAATGCTCCTTTTTTATTTAAAATTTCAAAATAGATTACACCCACCGCAGGCTCAGGCTTGCGATTTTTTATTTGCTCTGAAAATTGATTCGTTAACTTCAACAAATAGCTTTATAAAGCGTTTTGTAAAAAATAAAAACAGTGAAATTACTCATAGATTCTTTTGTAATCTAGTAGAATTTTAAATTGAAACCTTCTCAATAAATAGAATATTGAAGTGAAGCAAATTTATTCACCAACTTATGTTTTAAAATTGTTAGAGCTAATTTGAAATGTTTAGCTTGTGGTATAATAGATTCATGGATAAAAAATATGAAAAAATCTCCCAAGATTTGGGAGTGACTTTAAAGCAAATTGATACCGTTCTAAGTTTGACTGCCGAAGGGGCGACTATTCCCTTTATCGCGCGTTATCGCAAGGACATGACTGGTAGTCTGGATGAGGTGGCGATTAAGGCCATTATCGACTTGGATAAAAGTCTGACCAATCTCAACGACCGTAAGGAAGCTGTCTTGGACAAGATTCAAGAACAAGGCAAGCTAACTAAAGAATTGGAAGAAGCTATCTTAGCTGCCGAAAAATTAGCAGACGTAGAAGAACTCTACCTTCCTTACAAGGAAAAACGTCGGACCAAGGCAACCATTGCCCGTGAAGCCGGACTTTTCCCACTTGCTCGCTTAATCTTGCAAAATGTAGCGAACTTAGAAAAAGAGGCTGAAAAGTTTGTCTGTGAAGGATTTGCGACCGGTAAGGAGGCCTTGGCTGGTGCAGTTGATATCTTGGTAGAAGCCTTATCGGAAGATGTGGCCTTACGTTCCATGACTTATCAGGAGGTGCTGAGACACTCCAAACTCACTTCCCAAGTTAAGGATGAAAGTCTAGATGAAAAGCAGGTTTTTCAGATTTATTATGATTTTTCAGAGACGGTTGGAACTATGCAGGGTTATCGTACCTTGGCCCTCAATCGTGGGGAGAAGCTAGGTGTCTTGAGGGTCGGTTTCGAACATGCGACAGACCGCATTCTTGCCTTTTTTGCAGCTCGTTTTAAGGTGAAAAACGCCTATATTGATGAAGTTGTTCAGCAATCGGTTAAGAAAAAGGTCTTGCCTGCTATCGAGCGCCGTATTCGGACAGAATTGACTGAGAAAGCAGAAGAAGGAGCTATCCAACTCTTTTCGGACAACCTACGCAATCTCCTCTTGGTTGCTCCACTGAAAGGGCGGGTGGTTCTAGGATTTGACCCTGCCTTTCGTACAGGTGCCAAGCTAGCTGTCGTAGATGCAACAGGAAAAATGCTGACAACTCAGGTTATTTATCCTGTCAAACCAGCATCAGCTCGTCAAATCGAAGAAGCCAAGAAAGATTTGGCAGATTTGATTGGTCAATACGGCGTGGAAATTATTGCCATCGGTAATGGAACGGCCAGTCGTGAAAGTGAAGCTTTTGTGGCGGAAGTTCTTAAAGATTTTCCTGAGGTTAGTTATGTCATTGTAAATGAAAGTGGTGCTTCGGTCTATTCTGCCAGCGAACTTGCTCGTCAGGAGTTCCCAGACTTAACCGTTGAAAAGCGTTCTGCCATCTCTATCGCCCGTCGTTTGCAGGACCCCCTTGCTGAATTGGTCAAAATCGATCCTAAGTCAATTGGTGTCGGTCAGTACCAGCACGATGTCAGCCAGAAGAAATTGTCTGAAAGTCTGGATTTTGTCGTGGATACCGTGGTGAACCAAGTCGGTGTTAATATTAATACGGCCAGCCCAGCTCTTCTTTCACACGTAGCTGGACTCAATAAAACCATTTCTGAAAATATCGTCAAATACCGTGAGGAAGAGGGAAAAATCACTTCACGCGCCCAAATCAAGAAAGTTCCTCGTCTGGGTGCTAAGGCTTTTGAACAGGCAGCTGGTTTCCTTCGTATCCCTGAAAGTAGCAACATCCTTGATAATACAGGAGTTCACCCAGAAAATTACGTTGCCGTTAAGGAACTCTTCAAACGTTTAGATATTAAAGACCTAAACGAAGAAGCCCAAGGCAAACTCAAGTCGCTTTCAGTCAAGGAAATGGCGCAAGAGCTAGACCTTGGACCAGAAACTCTTAAAGATATCATTGCAGACCTTCTCAAACCAGGTCGAGATTTCCGTGATTCCTTTGATGCACCTGTGCTTCGCCAAGATGTCCTAGATATCAAAGATCTAGTGGTAGGCCAGAAGCTAGAGGGTGTGGTGCGTAATGTAGTTGACTTTGGTGCCTTCGTTGACATTGGAATTCACGAAGACGGCTTGATTCACATTTCCCATATGAGTCGCAAATTTATTAAACACCCTAGTCAAGTGGTATCCGTTGGTGATTTGGTGACAGTCTGGGTTAAGAAAATTGATACTGAACGTGAAAAAGTCAATCTGTCGCTCCTCGCTCCAAATGAAACTGACTGATTACGTTAAGCAGGTTTCACTAGAAGACTTCGGCAAACCTTTTATCCATCATGTTCAGTGGAATAGGCGTCTACGTTCGACAGGTGGGCGATTTTTCCCCAAAGATGGGCATTTGGATTTTAATCCCAAGGTTTATCAGGAACTCGGTCTGGATGTTTTTAGGAAAATTGTCCGCCATGAACTCTGTCATTATCACCTCTATTTTCAAGGGAAGGGCTATCAACACAAGGATCGGGATTTTAAGGAACTGTTGAAAGCAGTGGATGGATTACGCTTTGTGCCCTCCTTGACAAATAGCCACTCTAAACCACTCAAACTTTATCGTTGTCAATCCTGCCAGCAAAGGTATCATCGCAAGCGTAGGATTGATACCAAACGCTATCGCTGTGGACTTTGTCGAGGTAAATTGCTACTAATAAATCAGCCTGAGGACTGATGAAAGCCGAGCCTACCCGTGATATACTATGTCTAACCTAGCAGAAAGAGGAAATATCATGAACAGTAAATTTTATAAGATGAGACGAAATCGTATGATTTCAGGAGTTCTGGCAGGTCTGTCAGACAAGTGGAACTTTGATGTTACCCTTGTTCGTTTTCTATTTGCTATTTTTACAGTTGCAAACTTTGGACTTGGCGTGATTATCTATATCATCCTAGCTTCTGTCATGCCGACTAAGGAAGAAATCGAAGCAGAAATGTATGGAACAGGCCCACGCAAACGCAAAGAAGCCCAAGCCATTGACGACAATGAAGGCTGGTTTTGGTGAGGTAAATAAGAAAATAAGCTTTGTATTATAAAAGACAAGGCTTTTTTTCATCTTGTCAGAATCTATGGCTAAATGGTATAATAAGCGTATAAAAATAATTTGACAGGAAATGTATTATGGCTAATGAGAATGAGTTACTTGCATTACGATCATCAGATATTGAGATTGAATACGACGAATTGCTTAGTTTAGAAAATTCTCTAGAAAATAATCTCACAGATCTTATTAAAGATATAGAAAAAAATGATTTAGATAGGGAAAAATTACAAAATAATGAATACCTTCAAAAATCTATTGAGAATATAGTCTGGGAGCAAGTACAACTTCAACTTGCTGCCCAAATTGGTGATGAGTTTATTAAAGAGAACAACGGACAAACCCTAGATTTACGAAAAGAAGCACATATACAAACTGCTGAAAATTTTGAAAAAGGTAAATTTGCAACCCATAATAGAGATGTTAATTATCAAGAAAGATATGCTAAATGGCAAGATAGCTTTACTACTAATAAAGATGGCGAAAGAGTTCTTAAAAGTGATGCTCGTGATTTCTTTGATAAAGGTAGAGACAAAGGTTCAGGAGCAGTTCATAAAGACCATACGGTTTCTATAAAGGAACAATTAAATGATGTTGAAATGGCAACATTTTTCTCAAAAGAACAAGTTAAAGAGTTTGCTAATAGTTCTAAAAATCTACATAATTTAGATGCATCTGCTAATATGTCCAAGGGCGATAAAACTATGACTGAATTTTTGAATTCAGAAAGAGATGGATTAAAGCCTGAAGAGCGATTTAATATTGATAGAAAACAGTTAGAAAAAGATGACCGAGAGGCTAGGGAAGAACTTCAAAAAAGGAAACAAGAAAATAAAGATACTGCTATAAAATCAGGTAAAAAATCACGACGCGATGAGGCATTAAAAATTTCCGGAAAAGCTTTGAAAGCAGCGCTTTTACAGTTATTATCAGAATTTTTGCGAGAATTGATTTCTAAATTTATCTCTTGGCTAAAAGATACAGAAAGAAACTTATCGACTTTTATTGATAAAATAAAAGAGGCTATCATATCTTTTGTAAATAACTTAGCAAATCATGTATTAAATGTCGGTAAATCTGTAATTACAATGATTGCGTCTGCAATAGTTGGACCTGTAATTAATACAGTTCTTAAAGCTTGGACATTTATACACCAAGGTTGGAAATCTTTGAAAGAAGCAATAGATTATATAAAGAATCCTGAAAATAAAGATAAAAGCCTTGATATTATGATGTTAGAGGTTGGAAAAATTATTGTTGCGGGTTTAACAGCTACAGGTGCAATTGTAGTTGGTGAAGCTTTAGGAGCATCCCTCACAGCAAGTTTTCCAGTTTTGGCTATTTCAATACCACTTTTGGGAACAATTGGTAGCGTCATTGGAACATTTATGGGAGCAACTTTATCAGGAATTATTGGCGCCTTCGTATTAAAAATGATTGATCAGCAAATTGTCAATAAACAGATTACTGAATTAAGTTCTAAGAAAATTGATCAAAATAATGAAATGTTAGTAATCAAAGATCAATTATTAGATGTAAAGAGTATGAAGCTACAAGTTGAAAAAAATTCTGTTATCAATACTATTAAGGAAAGACACGATATGGCTGCTTCAATAATGAAAGAAAAGTTATCAGATATTTTTGCAGAATCTACAAGAGACGATAAAAGTGACTTTGATGAGATTGATAGTTTATTACAAGAATTATTAGATTAGGGAGATAAATATGGAAGAAGAAGTATTTGAGCAAGAGCAAGAACAAGAAACAATTGAAATAAACATTAGAAAACATGATTTCGATGAAGCGAAAGAGCATCTGAAAGAGTTTGCTGAACAAAGTCAAGATGAATTGTATTTTGATAAAGTTAGAACTCATGAAGATTTCTTTGGTTTTGAATTTGCTGAACATGGGGTTACTGGTAAAGAGTTTAATACTTTAGTTGAACAAACTCAAAATTACATTTCAAAATTTTATGATAATCAACAAGCACTTATTGAAGAATTTGGTCAAGTTTATAAAGCTTTAGAAGCTCTTGATAAAGGTCATATTCAAGCAATTCTTTCTTCTGTAGCAGCAATTGATCATACAAATAAAAAAATATTAAAAGAACAAGTACGTATTGATAAAACCATTGAGAAACAAAAAGCAACTCTAGTAGCTCTTAAGCAATTTAAAGAGAAATTTAACGAAGAAAATAGCAAAAACTCTATCGAAAAACATGAGGTAATACTTTCTAATTTCAATGATAGACTTGTAAATCTAGAACAATTCGCAAGTACTCTTCCTTCAGAACCAGTTTCAAATACTGGAGAAATTGAGCAACTTAGGAGAGAATTGAACGAAAGTAAACAACAAATTCAATTTATTTCAAATCGCCTCCTAATAGTCTTTGTTGTTTCTGGAATTTCTATTGGTATGTTAGTGATTGCCTTGCTTTTCATGTTATTGAGGTAAGATATGTCAACTTCTCGAGATAAATTAATTTGTAGCGCAAAGAAATTAGACATCTACTTTGGAAAAGAAAATAATTATCTGGATAAAGTAAATAATATTATAGAAAATCATACTGATACAAAATCAGTAGCAGAATTGTATAAATCTATTTTTTTATTACAGCAAATTAACAAACGAAACAAGCTTACACCTTTATTAAAAGATTTATCTGATAATCTAGCTAGTTTCCTTGGATATACTTATCTATTTGATACTTTGGAAAAAGAGTTGAGTCACCAAAAGAAATCGTCTTTAGACGACCTTTTGGTGGAACTAAATCAGTTAGTAGGTTTAGAGAAGGTAAAAAAAGAAGTTAATCGTTTAATTATTTATCAAAAAATTCAGTCAAAAAGGAAAGAGTATGGCTTAAATATTCCTAAAAGAACTTTACACATGGCTTTCATGGGAAATCCAGGAACAGGAAAAACAACTGTCGCTAGGATAATTGGAAGAATGTACTACCAATTGGGGCTTTTATCCAAAGGACATTTTATGGAAGTCTCCAGAACAGATTTAATTGCAGGTTACCAAGGACAAACTGCACTGAAAGTTAAAAATGTCATAGAAAAGGCGAAAGGTGGAGTTCTCTTTATTGATGAGGCGTATAGTATTACTGAAAATGAAAATACTGATTCATATGGGCGAGAATGTTTAACAGAACTTACAAAGGCTTTAGAAGATTCACGAGATGATTTAATTGTTATTGTGGCTGGTTATACCGAACCAATGAACCATTTCTTTGAATCAAATCCCGGTTTGAAATCTCGATTTAATTATTTTATTAATTTTGAAAATTATTCTTCTACAGAATTGTTAGATATTTTTGAAACATTAGCAAGAAAAGACGACTACCATATAGATGACAAGCTGAAAGAAGTATTATTAAATTATCTTAATGAAAAGTTAGAAAGTAATCTCGCCAATTTTTCTAACGGTCGCTTTGTTCGAAATCTATATGAAGATTTAATAATGAATCAAGCTGTCCGACTTAACCAAAGTGAAGCTGTGAGTTCAAAAGAATTAACTCTGTTGATTAAAGATGATTTTTGTATCGATGAAAACCGTTCTAGTGACATAGATTTATAGTCAAATGAAATAATGAATCTTCAAACTGTTTATGAATGTATTATTGACCGTTGCAGATAATTTACGAATCTGAACCCTTGTATCCACAAGGGTTTTCTTCTTGCCTTCTTTTTATGGTAAAATATTTTTAATAAAATTTCTACATTTTCTCCAATCTTACAAAAATGTAAGATTAAAGTCTCTTTTGTAAGGTTATGTTATGGCAAGCAGTCTTTTTTTGATGTAAACTAGACTCATAAAGAACAAAGGAGTAACATAATGAAACAAATCTTACATAAGAAAACAAGAAAACCAAGCCACAAAGATATCGAGCGCGTTCAGCTGGGATGCGCTATGATGCAAGAGACATTTCATTTGATGGGATATTAAGAAAGGAGATTCTCATGACACTTTTAGATGTAAAACACGTTCAAAAAATTTATAAAACACGTTTTCAGGGCAACCAAGTAGAGGCCCTCAAAGATATTCACTTTACCGTGGAAAAAGGTGACTACGTTGCCATCATGGGTGAGTCTGGTTCTGGTAAATCAACTCTTCTCAATATCCTAGCTATGCTGGATAAACCAACTCGTGGTCAGGTTTATCTGAATGGAACTGATACAGCAACCATTAAAAATTCACAGGCTTCTAGCTTCCGTCGTGAAAAACTGGGCTTTGTCTTCCAAGATTTTAACTTGCTAGATACTCTGTCTGTTAAAGACAATATCCTGCTTCCGCTTGTCTTGTCAAGAAGACCTATTACGGAGATGATGAAGAAATTGGTGGTGACAGCTGAGAATCTAGGTATCAACCAATTGCAAGAGAAGTACCCTTACGAGATTTCAGGAGGGCAGAAACAGCGTGTAGCAGTAGCCCGCGCTATCATCACAGAGCCAGAAATTCTCCTTGCGGACGAGCCAACAGGGGCCCTTGATTCCAAGTCATCTGCAGCCTTACTTGATGTCTTTGATGAAATCAATGAGCGCGGCCAAACCATTCTCATGGTAACTCACTCAACAGCAGCAGCTAGCAGGGCCAAACGTGTTCTATTTATCAAGGACGGCATTCTTTACAACCAAATCTACCGTGGAGATAAGACAGAACGTCAGATGTTCCAAGAGATCTCTGATACCTTGACTGTCATGGCAAGCGAGGTGAATTAGTATGTTTCGATTAACCAATAAGTTAGCGGTATCGAACTTGATTAAAAACCGCAAACTCTACTATCCTTTTGCGCTGGCTGTTCTCTTAGCGGTCACTGTCACCTATCTTTTTTACTCTCTAACTTTCAATCCCAAGATTGCTGAAATCCGTGGAGGAACAACCATTCAGGCTACACTTGGATTTGGTATGTTTGTCGTCACCCTTGCATCAGCCATTATCGTCCTCTATGCCAATAGTTTTGTCATGAAGAACCGTTCCAAGGAACTAGGAATTTATGGCATGTTGGGCTTGGAGAAACGTCATCTTATCAGTATGACCTTTAAGGAGTTAGTGGTATTTGGGATTCTAACTGTTGGAGCGGGTATCGGTATTGGAGCCTTGTTTGACAAGTTAATTTTCGCTTTCTTGCTCAAACTGATGAAATTGAAGGTTGAGCTAGTCGCTACCTTCCAAATGAATGTTGTTATTGCAGTACTTGTTGTCTTTGGATTGATTTTCCTAGGCCTCATGTTCCTGAATGCCCTTCGAATCGCCCGTATGAATGCTCTCCAGCTTTCTCGTGAAAAAGCTAGCGGTGAGAAAAAAGGTCGCTTTCTTTCTCTTCAAACCATTCTTGGTTCCATTAGTTTAGGGATTGGTTATTATCTTGCCCTTACAGTAAAAGATCCTCTTACAGCCCTAACAACCTTCTTCCTAGCTGTTTTGCTGGTTATCTTTGGAACTTATCTATTGTTTAATGCAGGGATTACAGTCTTCCTACAAATCTTAAAGAAAAACAAGAAATACTATTACCAACCTAATAACCTCATATCTGTTTCCAACTTGATTTTCCGTATGAAGAAAAATGCGGTTGGGCTAGCAACTATCGCTATCTTGTCAACAATGGTTTTGGTAACCATGTCAGCAGCTACTAGTATTTTCAATGCCTCAGAAAGCTTTAAAAAAGTTCTAAATCCTCATGATTTTGGTGTTTCAGGGCAAAATGTTGAAAAAGAAGACTTGGACAAACTCTTGAGCCAGTTTGCAAGTGACAAAGGTTATAAGATTAAAGAGAAAGAAGTGCTTCGTTACACTTACTTTGGTGTTGCGAACCAAGAAGGAACTAAGTTAACCCTTTTTGAAAAAGGACAAAATCGTGTCCAACCCACAACAATTTTCATGGTATTTGACCAAAAAGATTATGAAAATATGACTGGTCAAAAACTGTCTCTATCAGGAAATGAGGTCGGACTCTTTGCAAAGAATGAGGGAGTTAAAGAACAGAAAACTCTAACTCTAAACGATCATCAATTTTCTGTAAAAGAAGAATTTAATAAAGATTTCATTGTGAACCATGTCCCAAATCAGTTTAATATTTTGACTGCTGATTACAATTACCTTGTTGTCCCTAATTTACAAGCCTTTTTGGACCAATTCCCAGATTCGGCTATCTATAATCAGTTTTACGGTGGTATGAATGTAAATATCAGTGAAGAAGAACAACTTAAGGTCGCTGAGGAGTATGAAAAATACCTCAATCAGTATAATGCTCAATTAAACACAGAAGGTAGCTATGTTTATGGTAGCAATCTAGCAGATGCTAGTTCTCAGATGAGTGCCCTCTTTGGTGGTGTCTTCTTTATTGGTATTTTCCTATCCATTATCTTTATGGTGGGAACCGTTCTGGTCATCTATTACAAACAAATTTCTGAAGGCTATGAAGACCGTGAACGCTTTATTATCTTGCAGAAAGTTGGTCTAGATCAAAAGCAAATCAAGCAAACCATCAACAAACAGGTTTTAACTGTTTTCTTCCTTCCTTTGTTCTTTGCTTTCATACATCTCGCCTTTGCCTACCATATGCTGAGCCTGATTTTAAAAGTGATTGGAGTACTGGATACGACTATGATGTTGACAGTGACCTTGTCTATCTGCGTTATCTTCCTCATCGCCTATGTGCTGATTTTCATGATTACTTCTAGAAGCTATCGCAAGATTGTGCAAATGTAAAAAAGATACCTCGACTTCAAAATCGAGGTATTTCTTGTATTCTAAATGCTGAAAAGTTGTCCGAGCAGGAAAGTAACTCCCATGGTCAAGAGGCCAATAGTGAGGTTTCGAATCATAGCTGTTTTTGTTGGGGCTTTTCCAAGTTTGGCACTAGTGTAACCAGTGAGAAGAAGGGCCACACCGACGATAAGGACAGTAGCAGGTACGCGGTATTCACTTGGGAAAATGGTCACTGAGAGCATTGGAGGCAAACTTCCAAGGAAAAAGGCAACAAAACTAGAAATGGCAGCGTGCCAAGGATTGGTAAACTCTTCATACTCAATCCCGTATTTTTCCTCGACCAGAGCCTTGAGTGGATTTTTAAGGAAGGCCTTGTTGGTCAAGAGTTGAGCTGATGTTTCACATTCTCCATTTTGGATATAGGCAGCATAGAGAGACTTTTTGGCTAGTTCCATATCTTGGTCTAGCAAGAGCTGCTCACGCGCAACGGCTGCTTCCTCAGTATCTTTTTGAGTTGAAACGGATACATATTCACCACCAGCCATGGAAAAGGCACCAGCTAAGATAGCTGCAAAGCCTGATAAAAAGATAATCCAGATATTGGTTGTGGCACTGGCAACCCCGATAACCACACCCGCAATGGAAATAATCCCATCATTGGCACCAAGCACACCCGCACGCAGGATATTTAAACGACCTGCAAAGTTTGAATCGATTTCGTGATTTGTTTCTGACATAGTATTCTCCTTTTTATCCAGTATAAAGGAAAAATATAAGGAAATCAATCTTTTAAAACTATCTGAAAAAAGTTGCACGATTTTAATTTTACGAGCTTTTTTAAAAGTTAGAAACAGCACTAGCTAGTAGAGAAGGATAAAAGAGAAGCAAAGCTGATAGACTAGTCCTTTTTCTAGTTATCTATGGTATAATAGGAGGTAGATTTACTAATCGGAGTAAGAAAGATTTTATGATTAAACTAGTAGCAACGGATATGGATGGAACCTTCCTAGATGAGAATGGACGCTTTGATATGGACCGCCTCAAGTCACTCTTGGCTTCCTACAAGGGAAAAGGGATTTACTTTGCAGTGGCTTCGGGGCGCGGATTTCTTTCACTAGAAAAATTATTTGCTGATGTTCGTGATGACATTATTTTCATCGCGGAAAATGGCAGTTTGGTAGAGTATCAAGGTCAGGACTTGTATGAAGCGACCATGTCTCGTGAGTTTTATCTGGCAACTTTTGAAAAGCTGAAAACGTCACCTTATGTAGATATCAATAAACTGCTCTTGACGGGTAAGAAGGGTTCATATGTGCTAGATACGGTTGATGCGACCTATTTGAAACAGAGTCAGCATTATAATGAAAAGATCCAAAAGGTAGCGAGTCTGGAAGATATTACAGATGATATTTTCAAATTTACGACCAACTTCACAGAAGAAACTCTTGAAGCTGGGGGAGCTTGGGTAAACGAAAACGTTTCTGGTGTTAAGGCTATGACAACTGGCTTTGAATCCATTGATATTGTTCTGGACTATGTCGATAAGGGAGTGGCTATTGTTGAATTAGCTAAAAAACTAGGCATCACAATGGATCAGGTCATGGCTTTTGGAGATAATCTTAATGATTTGCATATGATGCAGGTTGTGGGATATCCTGTAGCTCCTGAAAATGCACGACCAGAAATTTTAGAATTAGCAGAGACTGTGATTGGTCACCATAAGGACCAGTCGGTTATAGCTTATATGGAGGGTTTATAATGGTAGATATAAAATTGATTGCATTGGACTTGGATGGGACCTTGCTTACTACTGATAAAAGGCTGACGGATCGTACCAAGACAACCTTGCAAGCAGCGCGTGATCGTGGTATCAAGGTTGTATTGACAACTGGTCGTCCCTTAAAAGCCATGGACTTCTTTCTCCATGAGTTAGGGACTGACGGTCAGGAAGATGAGTATACCATTACTTTTAATGGTGGTTTGGTTCAGAAAAATACAGGTGAAATCCTTGATAAGACAGTATTTTCATATGATGATGTGGCACGTTTGTATGAAGAAACAGAGAAATTATCACTTCCTCTTGATGCCATCTCAGAAGGAACTGTTTATCAAATTCAATCCGACCAAGAAAGTCTTTATGCCAAATTCAATCCAGCTTTGACTTTTGTTCCAGTGGACTTTGCAGACTTATCTAGTCAAATGACTTATAATAAATGTGTGACTGCCTTTGCTCAAGAACCCTTGGATGCAGCCATTCAGAAGATTTCTCCAGAATTGTTTGACCAATATGAAATCTTTAAATCACGTGAAATGTTGCTAGAGTGGTCACCAAAGAATGTTCACAAAGCAACAGGTTTGGCAAAACTGATCAGCCATCTGGGAATCGATCAAAGCCAAGTGATGGCCTGTGGTGATGAAGCTAATGACCTTTCTATGATTGAGTGGGCAGGGCTCGGTGTTGCCATGCAAAATGCTGTTCCTGAAGTCAAGGCAGTCGCAAATGTAGTGACGCCAATGACCAACGATGAAGAGGCTGTCGCCTGGGCCATCGAAGAATATGTGCTAAAGGAGAACTAAGATATGGGATTATTTGACCGTCTATTCGGAAAAAAAGAAGAACCTAAAATCGAAGAAGTTGTAAAAGAAGCTCTTGAAAATATTGATTTGTCTGAAGACACTGAGACTGCCCTTACAGAAGCTGAGGAAGTTTCTCAAGAAGTAGCAGAAGTTGAAAGTTCTGAAGAAGCTCTGCTCGAAGAAGAGGAAAATCAAGATACAGTTGAAGAAAGTCTGGATTCAGAGCCAGATGTAGAGGTTCATCAAGAAGAAATAGAGGAATTTGCAAACTCAGAAGAAGTCACAAAGGAAGAGAATTCTGAACACGAAGAAGCTCTTGAAGAAAATAGTTCTGAAGTACTTGAACCAGAAAGACCTCAAGTAGAAGAAACTGTTCAGGAAAAATATGACCGTAGTCTTAAGAAAACTCGTACAGGCTTCGGTGCCCGTTTGAACGCCTTCTTTGCCAATTTCCGCTCTGTTGACGAAGAATTCTTCGAAGAACTAGAAGAATTGCTGATCATGAGTGACGTTGGTGTACAGGTCGCTTCCAACTTAACAGAGGAGTTACGCTACGAAGCCAAGCTTGAAAACGCCAAGAAACCTGATGCTCTTCGACGAGTTATTATTGAAAAATTGGTTGAGCTTTATGAAAAGGATGGCAACTACGATGAAAGCATCCACTTCCAAGATGGCTTGACAGTCATGCTTTTTGTTGGTGTTAATGGTGTTGGGAAAACAACTTCTATCGGGAAACTAGCTCACCGCTACAAACAAGCTGGTAAAAAGGTCATGCTGGTTGCGGCAGATACCTTCCGTGCAGGAGCAGTAGCCCAGCTTGCTGAATGGGGCCGTCGTGTTGACGTTCCAGTTGTGACTGGACCTGAAAAAGCTGACCCAGCCAGTGTGGTCTTTGATGGTATGGAACGTGCTGTAGCTGAAGGTATCGATATTCTCATGATTGATACTGCTGGTCGTCTGCAAAACAAGGACAACCTCATGGCTGAGTTGGAGAAGATTGGTCGTATCATCAAGCGTGTTGTTCCAGAGGCACCCCATGAAACCTTCTTGGCACTTGATGCATCAACAGGTCAAAATGCCCTGGTACAGGCCAAAGAATTTTCAAAAATCACTCCTTTAACAGGAATTGTCTTGACTAAGATTGATGGAACTGCCCGAGGTGGTGTGGTTCTAGCCATCCGTGAAGAACTCAATATTCCTGTAAAATTGATTGGTTTTGGTGAAAAAATTGATGATATTGGAGAGTTTAACTCAGAAAACTTTATGAAGGGTCTCTTGGAAGGCTTAATCTAATCAGAAGCAAAAATCCTGCAAGCTACAAACTTGCAGGAATTTTTTTATTCTAAGCGACCATCATGACGATAGGCGATGTCTGGTTGCCAAGTCCATTTGGCACCGAATTTTTCAAGTAAGTCAAAGCTTGCTTGTGGTCCCATGCTTCCAGCTTTATAGTCATGAAGTGGGGCACCATTTTCAGCCCAGAGCTCTTCGATACGGTCAATCAATTTCCATGACGCACCAACTTCATCCCAGTGGCTAAAGTTAGTTGAGTTGTTATTTAATACATCATAAATCAATTTCTCGTATGGTTCTGGAGAAGCACCAGTTGCGGTCGCGTCTGTACGGTAATCAAGTGAGTTAGGAGCCAAGTTGAACTCTTCTCCTACTTGCTTCCCATTTAGGCTAAGAGAGAAGCCTTCTGTTGGTTGAATATAGATGGTCAAAATGTTTGGAGCAAGTGGTTCTCCAAAGATAGAGTCCATTTGTTTAAAGACAATGTTGACATGAGTTCCTTTTTCAGTCAGACGTTTACCAGTACGGAAGAAGAAAGGAACACCACGGAAGCGATCACTGTCTACAAAGAAGGCACCAGATGCGAAAGTTTCAGTTGTTGATTTTGGATTAACATTTGGCTCGCTACGATAAGAAATGTATTTCATGCCATCAATCTTACCTGAACGGTATTGACCACGGATAAAGTGTTCTTTAAGCTCTTCATCAGTTGGATGATAGAGGTTTTTAAAGACCTTAATCTTTTCAGCACGAATCTCGTCTTTTGTGAAGCTTGCTGGCTTATCCATGGCAAGGAGGGAAAGTAGTTGCAAAGTATGGTTTTGTACCATGTCGCGGAGGGCACCAGACTCATCATAGTAGCCACCACGTTCTTCTACACCCAAGCGCTCTGCAAAGGTAATTTGAACATTGTCAATAAAGTCCTTATTCCAAACATTTTCAAAAATCAGGTTTGCAAAGCGAACGGCAAAGATACTTTGGATCATTTCCTTACCAAGATAATGGTCGATACGGAAAATTTGTTCTTCGTCAAATGTTGCCAATAGTTCGTCATTTAACTTTCTTGCAGTTGCGTAATCTGTACCAAACGGCTTCTCAACGATTAAACGTTCAAAACCTTTACCGTCTACAATGTTTTCAGACTTGAGGTGCTTAGCAATAGTTCCAAAGAATTGAGGAGCCATTGACAAGAAGAAGAGCTTGTTGTGTTCAGCTTGGTACTTGTCATTTAGTTCAGCCTGCAATTGACGTAGAGCAATGTAGTGTTCTGTATCATTGACATCATGACTTTGATAGTAGAAGTGGCTAGCGAACTCCTGAGCCTGTTCGGTACTATCTGCCAAATCAAGGATAGATTCGACTACAACAGATTCAAAATATTCCTTGCTCCAAGGACGACGGGCAGTTCCAATAACGGCAAAGTGTTCGGAAAGATTGCCGGATTTATATAGTCTAAATAGGGAAGGGTAGAGCTTGCGTTTAGCCAGGTCTCCACTCGCACCGAAAATTGTAACAATAACCTTAGATGACATCTAGCTACCTAATTTCTATTTTTATTCCTAGTCTTGCTAGGTATGAGGAAATCTCATTTCATAAACTTAATTCTAACATAATTTTCCGAAAAATCAAAAAATCCAATACGAGATAGAAAAAAACTGCAAGGAAATCCTTACAGTTTGAGTTTAGACGTTTAAGACCTTGTCCAAGAAATCTTTCAGACGAGGGTGTTGAGGGTTATCAAATATTTGATCAGGTGTTCCGTCTTCTAGGAACTCACCATCTGCAGTAAAGATAACACGGTTAGCAACCTGACGGGCAAATCCCATCTCATGGGTTACGATAATCATGGTCATGCCTTGTTCAGCCAATTCTTTCATAACGTTTAGTACGTCTCCAACCATCTCAGGGTCAAGGGCAGAAGTTGGTTCGTCGAAGAGCATGATGTCTGGATTCATTGCTAGTCCACGAGCGATGGCCACGCGTTGTTTTTGACCACCTGATAGGCTATCTGGATTGGCATTAGCTTTATCTGCTAGTCCAACCTTTTCAAGTAACTCCATCCCCAATTTCTCAGCTTCTTCCTTAGTCATCAACTTGTGCTCAATAGGAGCAAAGGTGATGTTGTCCAAAACAGACATGTGTGGGAAGAGGTTGAAGTGCTGGAACACCATTCCGATATTTTCACGGACGTGGTCAACGTTGGTTGTTTTTTCAGTTAAGTCATAACCGTTCACAGTGATGTGACCACTCGTAACTTCTTCTAGAAGATTAAGGCTACGAAGGAAGGTTGATTTACCAGAACCTGAAGGACCGATGATACAAACAACATCTCCTTCATAGAACTTAGTCGTAATTCCTTTTAAAACCTCATTTTTTCCATAGTGCTTGTGTAAATCATTTACATCAATTTTTAATTTTGCCATTAACGAATCCTCTTTTCTAAGCGTTTCGCTAGTCTAGTCAAAAGTGTGATAATTATAAGATAGAAGATAGCAAGGATTGCATACATCTTGAAACTTTGGTAGTTACGGGCGATGATAATCTTACCAGTTTGGAAGAGTTCAACCAAACCGATGGCAGATACAATAGTTGTATCTTTAAGAGCGATAACGAATTGGTTAACAAAGTTTGGCAACATCAATTTAGTTGCTTGTGGTAAGATAATCTTACGCATGGTTTTTCCATAAGAGATCCCCAAGCTGCGGCTGGCTTCCATTTGTCCAACTGGAACGGCCTGAATACCACCACGAACGATCTCAGCGATATAAGCAGCCGCATTGAGCGATAGGGCAATAGTACCAGCTACGAAGTCATTAATTGGACTTTGTTGGCCTGTGATAGATTCGATGAAGTTTGGAATTCCCCAGAAGATGAAGGCTGCAAGAATCATCAAAGGAATACCACGGATAACGTCAACGAAAATCTCAGAGATCACACGAAGAGATTTGTATGGGCTAACGCTAAACATCCCGAAGATAATTCCGATAACAATGGCAATAGTAAATGAGATAAGAGCTAGAGCAAGAGTGATGCCAAGACCGCTAAGGAGTTGCTTGTAGTTGTTTTGAAGCAAGCCCCAGATAGTTGTCTCATCAACCGTGCTTGTTGAAGCAGTTGAAGATTCGCTAGCTAGGTATTTATCAAGAATCTTTTGGAATTCACCGTTTGCTTTAAGGTTTGCAAGTCCGTTGTTGAACATTTCAATCAATTCTGGATTTGCTCCTTTTTTAACGGCAAAGGCTGTTTCACCGATTGGAGTTCCAGCGATAGGTGTTTTCAATTTTTGACCTTGGCTGATAGAATATTTGAGAACAGGTTCATCATCCATAACGGCATCAATGGCACCAGTGTTTAAACTGTCATACATTGACGAACCATCAGCGAAGGTTTTGATTTTGTAGCCGTATTTGCTTTGATTTTCAGTTAGGAAGGTTTGAGAAGCAGTTCCATTTTTAACACCGACTGTCTTCCCTTTCAAATCTTCATAAGAAGCAATGGTACTTGATTCTTTGACGCCAAGGATAGTATTAGCAGTGTAGTATGATTCTGAGAAGTCAAAAGTTGCCTTACGAGCATCTGTGACAGACATACCAGCAATGATACCATCTGCTTGACCAGCTTGAACAGCACTGATAGCAGCATCGAAACCAGGGTTGGTAATTTCAATTTCGAAACCTTGGTCTTTAGCGATTGCCTTAATCAAGTCCATATCAATACCAGTGAATTGATTGCTTGAGTTTTTGAAAACAAAAGGTGCAAATGAAGAATCGCTAGCAATGATGTATTTAGCCTTAACAGGAGTTGCTTTTAGACCAGCTGCAGTAGTTGTAGTTGGCACTGCTGAAGATGATGATGCAGTCCATTTCTTGATAATTTGATCAAGGCTACCATCTTTTTTCATTTCAGCCAAGGCTTGGTTAAATTCAGTAACCAGGTGCTCGTATTTGCTTCCTTTTTTCACACCGAAAGCAAAACTCCCTACAGCTTCCCCATCCATTTCAATATGGAGGTCTTGGCCTTGGTTGATGGCATACTCGATAACAGGTTTGTCATCCATCATAGCATCGATGGCACCAGCAGTCAAGCTGTTGTTCATCAAATCACCAGTGTCAAATGTTTTAATGCTAAAGCCGTATTTATCCTTGATACTTTCAAGGAAACGTTGAGCGGCTGTTCCGTTTTTAACACCAACAGTTTTACCTTTTAATTGGTCATACTTGCTAATCTTGTGTGACTTTGTAGTTGCAATGACAACTTTTGTATCATAGTAAGTATCAGACATGGTGAAAACTTTTTCACGTTCTGCAGTTTTTGTCATTCCTGCCATGATTGCGTCAGCTTGACCAGCTTGAACCGCATTTACTGCTGCGTCAAAACCGGGATAAGACATCTGAATGTTCCATCCTTTAATCTCAGCGACTTTGTTGATAATGTCAACATCAATTCCTTTATAAGTTTGATCTGAATCTTTAAACTCAAAAGGTGCATAGGCGGTATCAGAAACAATCTTAATCGTCTCAGCTTTCGCAATACCTAATGAGAAAATTGGGAATAAAATTAGCAAAAATGCTAGAAATTTTTTCTTCATTTTTAGTCTCCTTTTCCGAATATTTTCCCATTATATCAGAAAAAGTAAAAAAAGGCAAATTTTTATATTTTCGTGTAAGAAAATGTGACATCTATAATTCTGGTTTTGTCTTGAATCACACAACAGAAGTGCTATAATAAAGTTATATCATATAGTAAAAGAGGATAAAGTTATGAAAGACAAAAGAATCTTAAAAGACTTTGAAACTTCTAAAATGAGTTTAAACATTTACACAAGCCCCTTGTTAGCCTTTGCTTTTGTCTTTATAGGAGAGTTTGTGGCTTATACTTTATATGGTATTAGTTTGTTAGCTCTCATCGGACTTGCTAGAAATTTTGGAGAGGCTGGTCAAGCTTTTGCAATCTACTTGCAGACCTTGCAGCAGAGCTTGATGGATAAAACAGGTGATTTTCGTTTAATTTTAGAATTGCTGGCCTTTGGTTTTATTCTCAACACTGTGTTCAGATGGACTAGAAAAGTTGAGAAAAGACCTATTCGAACTTTGGGATTTTATAGAGAGAATTTCCTCAGCAATCTCTTTAAAGGATTTGGCCTAGGCCTGGCACTTTTTCTTCTGACCTTGTTAGGTTTAGTGGCCTTGGGGCAATATCGTTTTGAGTCTATTCACTTAAATCCTTATTCGCTTGCCTTTGTTGTCTTTACTATTCCATTTTGGATTTTACAGGGGACAGCAGAAGAAGTGGTGTCCCGTGCTTGGCTCCTTCCCCAATTGGCCTCAAGAACTAATCTAAAACTTGCTGTTCTTATATCTAGCCTATTCTTTACCCTGCTTCATGTGGGAAATTCTGGTCTCACACCTCTATCTCTAGTGAATCTCTTTTTATTCGGAGCTACAATGTCACTTTACCTTCTCAAAACTGATACAGTTTGGGGTATTGCAGGTATTCATGGGGCCTGGAATTTTGCTCAAGGAAATCTCTTTGGGATTTTAGTTAGTGGTCAGCAGTCAGGAACGTCTTTGATGACCTTTTTACCACAAGGCGATCAAGGCTGGCTATCAGGTGGTTCTTTTGGGATAGAAGGATCTATCATGACAAGTCTGGTTTTGTTACTCCTGATTGTCTATCTCGCTTATCAATTAAAGAAAGAAAATGAAAGGATGTGACTTCGGTCCGTCCTTTTCTTCGTGAAAATGCTACAAGTATGCTAAAATAGGAATAGCACATTGAGAGAGGATTCTTATGATTAACCGCATTACAGATAATCAATTTAAACTAGTATCAAAATATCAACCATCAGGAGATCAACCCCAAGCTATCGAGCAGTTGGTAGATAATATCGAGGGTGGAGAAAAAGCTCAGATTCTGATGGGGGCGACTGGAACAGGGAAGACCTATACCATGAGTCAAGTTATTTCCAAAGTCAATAAACCCACTCTGGTCATTGCTCACAATAAGACGCTTGCTGGCCAGCTCTATGGAGAGTTCAAGGAATTTTTCCCTGAAAATGCAGTTGAGTACTTTGTGTCTTACTATGATTATTACCAGCCAGAAGCTTATGTCCCTTCTAGCGACACCTATATTGAAAAGGATAGTTCTGTCAATGACGAGATTGACAAGCTCCGCCACTCAGCGACTTCGGCCCTTTTGGAGCGTAATGATGTTATTGTCGTGGCCTCAGTCTCTTGTATCTATGGTTTGGGTTCGCCCAAGGAATACGCTGATAGTGTCGTCAGTCTCCGTCCAGGTCTTGAGATTTCTCGTGATAAACTCTTGAATGACTTGGTTGATATTCAGTTTGAGCGCAATGATATTGATTTCCAACGGGGAAGATTTCGTGTGCGTGGGGATGTGGTGGAGATTTTCCCAGCTTCCCGTGATGAGCATGCCTTTCGAGTAGAATTTTTTGGAGACGAAATTGATCGTATTCGTGAAGTGGAAGCTTTGACAGGTCAGGTCTTGGGAGAAGTGGACCATTTGGCGATTTTTCCAGCTACTCACTTTGTGACCAATGACGACCATATGGAAGTTGCTATTGCCAAGATTCAAGCAGAATTAGAAGAGCAACTAGCTATCTTTGAAAAGGAAGGTAAATTGCTTGAAGCCCAACGTTTGAAACAGCGGACAGAGTATGATATCGAAATGCTGCGCGAGATGGGCTATACAAATGGGGTTGAAAACTATTCACGCCACATGGATGGTCGTAGCGAAGGTGAGCCTCCTTATACGCTCTTAGATTTCTTCCCAGATGATTTCTTGATCATGATTGATGAGAGCCACATGACCATGGGACAAATAAAAGGCATGTACAATGGAGACCGTTCGCGTAAGGAAATGCTGGTTAATTATGGTTTCCGTTTGCCGTCTGCTCTGGACAATCGTCCTCTCCGTCGTGAGGAGTTTGAAAGTCATGTGCATCAGATTGTTTATGTTTCAGCGACACCAGGTGACTATGAAAATGAACAGACTGAGACAGTGATTGAGCAAATCATTCGTCCAACGGGACTCTTGGATCCAGAGGTGGAAGTCCGTCCGACTATGGGACAGATTGATGATCTCTTAGGTGAAATTAATGCCCGTGTTGAGAAGAATGAGCGTACCTTTATCACCACCTTGACCAAGAAAATGGCAGAGGACTTAACTGACTACTTCAAGGAAATGGGCATCAAGGTCAAGTACATGCACTCGGATATCAAGACCTTGGAACGGACGGAGATTATCCGTGATCTGCGCTTGGGTGTCTTTGATGTCTTGGTCGGAATTAACCTGCTCCGTGAAGGGATTGACGTACCTGAAGTGAGTCTCGTAGCCATTCTTGATGCTGACAAAGAAGGTTTCCTTCGTAACGAACGTGGACTCATCCAGACCATTGGTCGTGCTGCTCGTAATAGTGAGGGACATGTCATTATGTATGCGGACACTGTGACCCAGTCTATGCAACGTGCCATCGATGAAACTGCCCGCCGTCGGAAAATCCAGATGGCCTATAATGAAGAACATGGTATCGTTCCACAAACCATTAAGAAAGAAATCCGTGACCTGATTGCCGTGACCAAGGCAGTTGCTAAGGAAGAAGACAAGGAAGTTGACATCAATAGCCTCAACAAACAAGAGCGCAAAGAACTTGTCAAGAAACTAGAAAAACAAATGCAAGAAGCCGTCGAAGTGCTTGACTTTGAACTGGCTGCTCAGATCCGTGATATGATGCTGGAAGTCAAGGCGTTGGATTGAGGAAAAATAGATTATAAAGCTGCTTAACTAGGAGGAAAAAGTAATGAAAAAAGCCTTGACTTTGAATTTCACTTTTATAGCAATTATTATTTCAGCCTGTTTTCTAAGTTTTGTAGTGATTTTAGTAGTTAACTTTCATAATACTTTTTCTGGACCAAATCAAAAGGATATTGAGGTGGCAGCAAGCAGAACACTGAATTTATATGGCTTTAAAGGTGAAGTGAAGGTGACGAAGTTTTCCAGACATAGATGGCCTTCTGAAGATTATGAAATTGAATACGATTACACTGAAGAGGTTAATGGTAGGAAAATCACTGTAAGTGACAGTTTAATTTATTTTCCTAAATCTCCAGGAAACTCTAAACGGACGAGTGAAGAACTAGCCTACGATGGAACTATCAAAACGATGTTAAATCAATTTTCACATATAACAAATCAGCTACTCAACCAGAATCCTGTAAGTGTTTCTAACAAAGAAAAAGTAGAGAGTTTTTTCAAGCAATATGAAAATCCCAATTTGGAATTCGTAAATAGCTACTGGAATGTCGATGAGAGAGCAGAGAATATTACAGAATATTATGATCTCATAGATAAGAATCGTAAGGAGGGGAAACCTTTTCAAGGTTTATATGATCTCCCTATTGATGAATTTCTGGAAAATGGAATTATTAAAGGTCATGTTATCTATAAAGATATTGTGTTAGAAGAAGGATACAAGGATTATTTTAATGGTGAAGGTGGTCTGACAGAGTTTATCGAAAATGGAATAGATAGCGCAGACCTTGCAGACGCATTTTATGAAATCTCTTATTATTACGCCGGAAAAAGTGGGAAAAGTTATCGTTCTGGTAGCAAGACAACTTTAAAAATTCAAAATCATAAAATGAAGGATTATGGAATTAATAATGACTAAAAACTTTTTCATTAAGTATTTTAGTTCGATATTAATAATGGATTTGGAACAACATACAGTCCATCGATTATTGAAGTATAAACATGAAAAGAAAAGGAGTCATCCATTTTGAAACACTTAACTTTATTTAGAATAGTCTATCTGATTTTACTAGGATTTGTCCTTATCGATTTTTGCCTATCAATATTTGGTTTATCGTTTACTCCCATTCTTTGGGATAGTTGGCTTTTCCTTTTAGTGATTACTCTTTTTATTCGTTTTTGTAGACATCTGGTAATTCTAGACCTTCTCTTTGGAATATTTGGAATACCATTCATTCCCATTATATTTAAAACAGGACAATTTGTACCAGTTATTTTGGTTATCGCGCATATTCTTAGTTATTGTTTCAAGGAACGATACCGTATTTTTGATGGAATCCGTAGTACTATTTGTAGTTTATATATATGGATATTTATGTTTGTTATTTTTGCCTTTATGCCACAAATCCCTATTCCAATAACACTTGATTTTGAAGTTCAGGAACAAGAAATTGTCATTAAAAAAGGATATTTGCTTCATGAAGTAAATGATTACCACGAACGAATTAATCCCTTCATTATGAAGTCTGAAGTTAGCCATGAAAAAGTTATCTAATTTAGAAAGCGAGTAAATTTATGTCCCGTTCCCAATTAACAATTTTAACAAACATTTGTCTGATTGAAGACATAGAAACCCAGCGCGTGGTTATGCAGTACCGTGCTCCTGAAACCAATCGTTGGTCAGGTTATGCCTTTCCAGGAGGCCATGTAGAAAACGGCGAGTCTTTCGCAGAGTCTGTCATTCGTGAAATCTATGAAGAAACAGGGTTGACTATCCAAAATCCGCAATTGGTCGGCATTAAAAATTGGCCTCTGGATACAGGTGGGCGCTATATTGTCGTTTGTTATAAGGCGACTGAGTTCTCTGGTAGCCTTCGCTCTTCAGATGAAGGAGAAGTTTCTTGGGTGCAAAAAGACCAGATTCCAAACTTGGATCTGGCCTATGATATGTTACCCTTGATGGAGATGATGGAAGCTCCTGACAAATCTGAATTTTTCTACCCTCGCCGTACAGAAGACGATTGGGAAAAGAAAATTTTCTAATCCTTTACTAAATAACCTAGCTGATCCAAGGCCTCCTCGATATAGTGGAGGTCTTGTTGTGTTTCGGCTTCGACTAGGTGGTAATGGATGCCATCTGTCAATTCAGACAGAGGTCTAAAATCTGAATGCTCGACTTGTTCTAGAAAATGTTGCACATCTCTGCGACAAGACAGTTTCAGCAAGGTTTCAATTTCTCCATAGACGGGATGGTCAATCAGAGTGTTTTGAACACGTCCACCATTATCAACGATAGCAAGGAGTTCTTGACCGATTTCTTCAACTTCATGTTTCACTTTGAAAAGTTTGTGAACATAAGGATTGGTTTCAATTTGCTTATAGACGTAGCCACGATTGGTGGATAGGATAGGAGCGCCATCGGCTCTCAAAATTGCAATGTCCTGTACAATGACCTGACGTGTGACATGAAAATGTTCCGCCAAACTTTGGCCATTAAGGGCTTTAGGAGCTTCTTTCAAGAGTTGGAGCAGGGCTTGTTTGCGATCTTTTGTCATAGCTTTCCCTTTAACGGCGTTTTCGAAGCACTTTATAGACAGCTAGTGCTAATGTATAGTCTACCATACTATGGATAATTGTGCCAAATCCAACTAGCACAAATAGAACATAAAACATATTTTCTACATTGGTACCAGAAGTTGCGTAAAAAACGACACAGGCCAATACTTCAGCAAGGGCATGGATAAGCGCTAAAACAAAGTTAAAAATCCAGGAAGATTTTGGTTTATCTAGTGTATCGGGGAATTTTTGTAGGTAAAGAGCTCCCAATGTTCCAAAAAAGATATGGGAAAAAGCTCGAAATACGATAACCATGGGATAGCCAGCCATCAAAAATCCAAAACTTGAGGCTAGAATGACAAAAACAGCCATCAAGGGCGACAAGAACATGGCAATAAAAATAGCGATGTGACTCCCCAAAGTGTAAGAAGCAGGTGGAATGACTATCTTAAAAGGCATAACAATTGGAATCAAAATTGCAATAGCTGTTAAGAGGGCAGTCATTGTCATAAATTGTGTCTTTTTCCGTGTATTCATAAGAATCTCCTTTTTAACTGTATATACACTAGTATAGTACAACAAACAAGACAATAAAGCAAGGATTTACTTAGGCGTATAAGTCATTTTTTAGTTAAAGGCTAGTAAACATTTCACTAAAAACACAAAATACATCAAATAAAATCTCCACCTTCAAGTATGAAAGCGGAGATTGTTTTTATTTCTTTAAAGTTTGTAGTCTTGGAACAATGGCTAGGGTTAGAACTGCGGAAATGACTAATTCAGCAATCGAATTTGTAGAGATAACAGTTGCTAGGAGTTTTTGGATATTACCATCAAAAACATTTCCAAAAAGGTAGAAAATTCCACCAAGGACAAAGACTGTGTTGGTAAGTGAACCAAGGGCACCAGCTAAAATAAGACCAGTTTTATTTTTCATCAGTTTATAAACTAGATACGGAGTTAAACCAATCAAAATACGTGGGACGATGGCAATGATAGCTGAATAGATGTTTCCGTTTGGGACGAATGGTGAGAAGAGGTAGCTTGTCGGTAGAATCGTAATTGTATTAACCGTCAAACTAAGTAACCCCATCAAAAATCCAAGTGTAACTCCAACTCGTGGACCGTAAATAATGCTGGCGATAATGACAGGAATGTGAACAATGGTCGGTTTGATTGGGAATGGAAAAAGGTTAAAGATAAGTGAGCTCAGAAAATGAATCACGAGCATGGTTGCAAAAAAGATAGCAATGGGTGCAATATTAGAGCGTTTTTTCATCGAGAGTTTCCTTTATTCTTTCTAAAATAATTGTGAGGTCAGCTAAAGCTCCTCGTCCATGGTCTCCGCAAGCTAGTAGGGATTCTTTTGGAGCAATCAGCTGATAGCAGTAGCTTTCTAATGTTTTCAGATTAGCCTGAGTTGCCGGATGGTCATACATTTTTGTATTCATTGCTGGTGCGATGAGTTTGGGAATATGACTTGGCAAGGCTAGAGCAGTACTGGTCACCATATTGTCCGCAAAACCGTGGGCTAGTTTTGCAATAGTATTAGCAGTTGCAGGGGCTACGATAAATAAATCTGCTTTTTTTCCAAGTTCAATATGATTAATCTGATCAGGATAGGGTTCCTTCATGACATCCAAGTGGACAGGATTCTGTGATAAGACCTGTAGTGTCAAAGGTTGGATAAACTCTGTAGCAGCCTGAGTCATTAAGACAGTGACTTGATGGCCTTGTTTTTTTAGAGAACTGACTAAATCTGCCGACTTGTAAGAGGCAATTGAGCCCGTTACAGCCAAGAGAATATGTGCCATAGCTTTCCTTTCTATGAATGATATGCTTGAATCTTTTCAAGGAGGAGTTTTGCAATTTCTTCTTTAGTCTGGACTGTTTGAAGATGATCTTTCTCAACAAAGATTGCGCGGTGCTGAACTGCTGAGATTTGAGTGAGATCATTCGCAATGATTAAGTCAGCTTGGTTCTTGATAAGACTTTTTCTAGCAATGTCAACCAGATGGTCTTCGGAAACATCAACCAGCAGTTTGAAACCAATCAGATGAATAGCAGGATTCCATTCCTTGACTAGAGAGATGATTTTGGGTGTCTTTTTTAGGAACAAAACCTGAACCTCGTCAGTTGAAGAAATCTTAGTCTGATGATTCTGCTTGTTTAAAAATTCTTCCAGATTGGAACTAGCCTGAACTTCCTCAAGACTTGTCATATAAACAGGAGTGTAGTCAGACACAGCCATTGAGTGAATCAAGACATGACAATCCTTAATACGTTCTTGCATTTCCAGTAGAAGGTCGTTTGTATTGGTAATTTCTAGAATGCTTAGGTTGGGGTGTGCTTCTGGCTTCACAGCTCGTTTTGTCGTCATTAAACAAACTTCATGCCCCGCAGTAAGCAGGGTTTCTGTGATGATTTTCCCCAAGCGACCCGTAGAATGGTTAGTGATAGAGCGGACGCTATCGATAGCTTCACTGGTACCGCCCGAAGTAACTAAAATTTTCATAGCACTATTGTACACAAAAATAAACGGTAAGTAAAATGAAAGTGATAAATTTTTGGTAAAAGGAAAGAATATAGTTTCAAACTATAAAGCCATATAAAATTTAAGAAAGGACTCTAAAAACCTTAAAAATAGGGATATTTACGAACGTTTAGAGAGTTTTAGGATGTTAAAAATCTTGTTTTGTGTTATAATGAATTATCATATAAGAGGTTAGAGGAGTTTTGAATGAAAACAGATATTGAAATCGCACAGAGTATTGAGTTGAAGCCAATTGTTGATGTTGTAGAGAAACTTGGTATTTCCTACGACGATTTGGAGTTGTACGGAAAGTACAAGGCTAAGCTCAGCTTTGATAAAATTCGTGCAGTTGAGAGTAATCCAGTTGGGAAATTGATCTTGGTTACCGCCATTAATCCAACGCCAGCAGGTGAAGGAAAATCAACCATTACCATTGGTCTTGCGGATGCCTTGAACAAGATTGGCAAGAAAACCATGATTGCTATTCGCGAACCATCTCTTGGTCCAGTAATGGGAATTAAGGGTGGTGCGGCAGGTGGTGGTTATGCCCAAGTTCTGCCAATGGAAGATATCAACCTCCACTTTACAGGGGACATGCATGCCATTACAACTGCCAACAATGCTCTTTCTGCCTTGATTGACAACCACTTGCACCAAGGGAATGAGTTGGGAATCGACCAACGTCGTATCCTCTGGAAACGCGTTGTGGACTTGAATGATCGCGCCCTTCGTCATGTGACAGTTGGACTTGGTGGTCCTCTAAACGGAATTCCACGTGAGGATGGTTTTGACATTACCGTCGCTTCTGAAATCATGGCTATTCTTTGCTTGGCAACAGACATCGAGGACTTGAAACGCCGTTTGACCAATATCGTTATCGGTTATCGCTATGACCGTACTCCTGTTTCTGTTGGTGATTTGCAGGTTGAAGGTGCTTTAGCATTGATCTTGAAGGACGCTATTAAGCCAAACTTGGTTCAGACAATTTACGGAACTCCTGCCTTTGTACACGGTGGTCCATTTGCCAATATTGCTCATGGATGTAATTCAGTTTTGGCAACAAGCACAGCCCTTCACTTGGCTGATTACACAGTTACTGAAGCTGGTTTTGGTGCAGACCTTGGTGCCGAGAAATTCCTTGATATTAAGACACCAAACTTGCCAACTTCTCCAGATGCAGTTGTTATTGTCGCAACCCTTCGTGCCCTTAAGATGAATGGTGGCGTAGCTAAAGACGCTCTCACAGAGGAAAACGTAGAAGCAGTTCGTGCAGGTTTTGCCAACTTGAAACGCCATGTTGAGAACATCCGTAAGTTTGGTATTCCAGCAGTTGTGGCTATTAACGAATTTGTTTCTGATACAGAAGCAGAAATCGCAGCCTTGAAAGAACTCTGTGCTTCAATCGATGTTCCAGTTGAGTTGGCTGGTGTCTGGGCTGATGGCGCAGAAGGTGGAGTAGCACTTGCTGAAACGGTTGTTAAGACTATCGCTGAAAACCCATCTAACTATAAACGTTTGTATGACAATGACCTTTCTGTCCAAGAAAAGATTGAAAAGATTGTTACTGAAATCTACCGTGGTAGTAAAGTGAACTTTGAGAAGAAAGCTCAAACACAAATTGCTCAAATTGTTCAAAACGGTTGGGACAAATTGCCAATCTGTATGGCAAAAACTCAATATAGTTTCTCAGATAATCCAAATGCACTTGGAGCACCTGAAAACTTTGAAATTACCATTCGCGAATTGGTGCCAAAATTAGGTGCAGGCTTCATCGTTGCCTTAACTGGAGATGTCATGACCATGCCAGGACTTCCAAAACGACCAGCAGCTCTCAACATGGATGTTGAAAGCGATGGAACAGTATTAGGCTTGTTCTAGTATATTGCAATTGACTTTAAATGAGTTTGGAAATAATATCCAAGCTCATTTTTTATCTAGATATAAGAAGTTGCCTTCAGCTGATGAGAGAGTTGTTTACTAGTCGTAACCAGTCTAGGTAAAGATATTTTCCCTGAATTCTGATATAATAGAAATATTGACTTCAAGAGTAAGGAATAAAAGATGAACGCATTATTAAATGGAATGAATGACCGTCAGGCTGAGGCGGTGCAAACGACAGAAGGTCCCTTGTTAATCATGGCAGGGGCTGGTTCTGGGAAGACCCGAGTTTTGACCCATCGCATTGCTTATCTGATTGATGAAAAGCTGGTCAATCCTTGGAATATCTTGGCTATTACCTTTACTAATAAGGCTGCGCGTGAGATGAAAGAGCGTGCTTATAACCTTAATCCAGCCACTCAGGACTGTCTGATTGCGACCTTCCACTCCATGTGTGTGCGTATTTTGCGTCGTGATGCGGATCATATTGGCTACAACCGTAATTTTACTATTGTGGATCCTGGTGAACAGCGAACGCTCATGAAACGCATTCTCAAACAGTTGAACTTGGATCCTAAAAAATGGAATGAGCGGAGCATCTTAGGAACTATTTCCAATGCTAAGAATGATTTGATTGATGATGTTACCTATGCTGCCCAAGCCGGAGATATGTACACGCAAATCGTGGCCCAGTGTTACACTGCTTACCAAAAAGAATTGCGTCAGTCTGAGTCGGTTGACTTTGATGATTTGATTATGCTGACCTTGCGTCTCTTTGATCAAAATCCTGATGTTTTGACTTATTACCAGCAGAAATTTCAATACATCCATGTTGATGAGTACCAAGATACCAACCATGCTCAGTACCAACTGGTCAAACTCTTGGCTTCGCGCTTTAAAAACATCTGTGTGGTTGGGGATGCGGACCAGTCTATTTACGGTTGGCGTGGTGCTGATATGCAGAATATTTTGGATTTCGAGAAAGATTATCCCCAAGCCAAGGTTGTTTTGTTGGAGGAGAATTATCGTTCAACCAAAACCATTCTCCAAGCGGCCAACGAGGTCATTCAAAACAATAAAAATCGCCGTCCTAAGAATCTCTGGACTCAAAACGCTGATGGGGAACAAATCGTTTACTATCGTGCCAATGATGAGCTAGATGAAGCTGTATTTGTAGCTAGAACTATCGATGAACTTGGTCGGAGTCAAAACTTCCTTCACAAGGATTTTGCAGTTCTCTATCGGACTAATGCGCAGTCCCGTACTATTGAGGAAGCCTTGCTCAAGTCAAACATTCCTTATACCATGGTTGGAGGGACCAAGTTCTACAGCCGTAAGGAAATTCGCGATATTATCGCTTACCTCAACCTCATTGCCAATTTGAGTGACAATATCAGTTTTGAGCGTATTATCAACGAACCGAAACGCGGAATTGGGCCAGGTACAGTTGAGAAAATCCGTGACTTTGCGAATATGCAAGACATGTCCATGCTAGATGCTTCAGCCAATATTATGTTGTCTGGTATCAAGGGTAAAGCAGCCCAGTCTATCTGGGATTTTGCCAATATGATTCTGGATTTGCGGGAGCAGTTGGACCAGTTAAGTATTACTGAGTTGGTTGAGTCCGTACTAGAAAAAACAGGTTATGTCGATATTCTTAATGCCCAAGCAACTCTGGAAAGTAAGGCTCGTGTTGAAAATATCGAAGAGTTTCTTTCTGTTACGAAGAACTTTGATGACACCTCTGATGTATCAGAAGAGGAAACTGGTCTGGATAAACTGAGTCGTTTCTTAAATGATTTGGCCTTAATTGCAGACACAGATTCAGGTAGTCAGGAGACATCAGAAGTGACCCTGATGACCCTGCATGCTGCCAAAGGTCTCGAGTTTCCAGTTGTCTTTTTGATTGGGATGGAAGAAAATGTCTTTCCACTTAGTCGTGCGGCTGAAGATCAAGATGAATTGGAAGAAGAGCGCCGTCTAGCCTATGTAGGTATCACGCGTGCAGAGAAAATTCTCTATCTGACAAATGCCAACTCGCGCCTGCTTTTTGGTCGTACCAACTACAACCGTCCGACTCGTTTTATTAATGAAATTAGTTCAGACTTGCTTGAGTATCAAGGATTGGCCCGTCCAGCAAATACAAGCTTTAAGGCGTCTTATAGTAGTGGTGGCCTTACCTTTGGTCAAGGAATGAGTTTGGCTCAAGCTCTTCAAGACCGTAAACGCAGTGCTGCCCCAAAATCTATCCAGTCAAGCGGTCTCCCATTTGGTCAATTTACAGCTGGTGCAAAATCAGCGTCTAGTGAGGCAATTTGGTCTATTGGTGATATTGCCCTCCACAAGAAGTGGGGGGAGGGAACCGTTCTGGAAGTTTCAGGTAGCGGTGCTACGCAGGAATTGAAAATCAATTTCCCAGAAGTTGGCCTGAAAAAACTTTTAGCCAGTGTGGCTCCAATTGAGAAAAAAATCTAATTTTCCATCCTTCTCACGAATAATAAAGTGAGGAGGATTTTTATGTACAGTATTTCATTCCAAGAAGATTCATTATTGCCAAGAGAGAGATTGGCCAAGGAAGGAGTAGAAGCGCTCAGTAATCAAGAGTTGCTAGCTATTTTACTCAGGACAGGAACACGTCAAGCTAGCGTTTTTGAAATTGCCCAGAAAGTCTTGAGCAATCTTTCAAGCTTAACGGATTTGAAAAAAATGACCCTGCAGGAATTGCAGAGTCTATCTGGTATCGGGCGAGTTAAGGCTATAGAATTGCAAGCTATGATTGAACTGGGGCATCGTATTCACAAACACGAGACCCTTGAGATGGAAAGTATTCTCAGCAGTCAAAAGTTGGCCAAGAAGATGCAACAGGAATTAGGGGATAAAAAACAAGAGCACCTGGTGGCGCTCTATCTCAATACTCAAAATCAAATCATCCATCAACAGACCATTTTTATCGGTTCTGCCACTCGCAGTATTGCTGAGCCACGAGAGATCCTTCACTATGCTATCAAGCATATGGCGACTTCTATCATATTGGTTCACAATCATCCTTCAGGAGCGGTAGCCCCCAGTCGAAATGATGATCATGTCACTAAACTTGTTAAAGAAGCCTGCGACCTGATGGGGATTGTCCTCTTGGACCATTTGATTGTCTCATATTCTAGTTACTTTAGTTACCGTGAAAAAACAGATTTAATCTAAAGTTCATTAACGACATAGTCAAAGAGGTTTTTATCTTTGGGACGATTTTCAAAAAGAAACTCTGGATGCCATTGGACACCGAGAAAGGCAACATCATCCGTACTTATGACAGCTTCAATGATACCATCCTTAGGATCATGAGCCGCAATCTTTAAATTTGGTGCTAAATCCTTGATACTCTGGTGGTGGAAGGAGTTGATATGGGAGATTTCTCCATAGATTTCTCGGAGAACAGTATCTGGTTCTGTCACCAAGCGTTGGGTTGTGTACTCAGCAGAAGAATCCTGCCAGTGGTCTTCTATATCTTGATACAGAGTACCACCCATGGCAACGTTAAAGAGCTGAGTACCACGGCAGACAGAAAAAATTGGCTTTTTCTGTTTAATAGCTTCCTTGATGAGGGCCAGTTCGAAAATATCTCTTTGAAGGTGGTAGTCATCGCTATCAATGGTTTTTGGTTCACCATAGAATTTTGGATCAACATTTTGTCCACCTGTCAAGATGAGCTTGTCAATCATACTGATATAGTGGCAGGCCATTTCTTGATTACCAATCGGTAGGATGATGGGAATCCCTCCAGCGTCTTTAACGCCTTCAACAAATCCTTTTGCTGCGTAGCTCATCATGATGTCATCATCAGGATGAGTTTTTTCGTTTCCTGTAATCCCTATAACTGGTTTTTTCATAAAATGATGTTCGCTTTCTAATCCTCTTTTCGCATGAAATAGAGGAGAGTTTGGAGTTCACTTGTCAAATCGACATACTGAACGACCACATCTTTTGGTAAATGCAGATGGACTGGTGAAAAACTAAGAATTCCTTTCACGCCAGCATCCACCAAGAGATTAGCGACCTCTTGTGACTTAACGCTGGGAACGGTCAGGATAGCAGTCTTGACATCAGCATCCTTGATTTTATCCTTGATTTGAGAAATTCCGTAAATGGGAATCCCATCAGGAGTTTGGCTACCGACTTCAGGATGGTCATCCAGGTCAAAGGCCATGATAATCTTCATCTTGTTACGCTCATGAAAGCGGTAGTGGAGAAGGGCATGGCCCATATTTCCAATACCAACCAGCATGACATTGGTGATGGAGTTATCATTAAGCAAATCGGCAAAAAACGTCATGAGTTTTTTGACATCATAGCCAAAGCCACGACGACCAAGTTCACCAAAATAGGAAAAATCACGACGTACGGTCGCTGAATCAATACCGATAGCCTCTGCAATTTGCTTAGAGTTGGCACGTTCAATCTTTTCTGCATGAAATCTCTTAAAAATTCGATAGTAGAGAGAGAGTCTTTTCGCTGTAGCTTTTGGAATAGCAGACTGTTTATCTTTCACAAAATCACAACCTTTCTATTCTTCTATTTTATAGAAACATTGTGAAAAAATCAACAAAAACAAGAAAAAACTAAGAAAAATCTTAGTTTTGATGTAAAAAATCTGCATGTGATAGAAAACGGTAGAGGTCTCCGACCAGTCCTTGGTAAATTTCCCGCCCTTTAAAGGTCAAAGAAGTTACATAAAGTGTATCTGGCAGAGTCACACATCCTGACAGAGCAAGCATGAGAGCCTCGTAATCCTCATACTTGAGAGTCCGCTCTACATGATAGCTGTCTTTATAGGTCAGTTCAAACATATGGGACCTATCTTTCCGATTTTGTAAAGACACCACGTTCTACCAAGCTATCCATGAGGAAGTAGAATTTTTCCTGATGAATGTGGTGGTCTTCTGATTTGAAAATATCAACTAGACGTAGCCCAAACTTGTCAGTGATATTGATTTTAGCACCTGTAAGTTCCTTGTTAATGATGATTTTGAGTTGGAATCCCTCACCGCTGTTCGGAACTTTTTCCAAAAGGCGAGTCAGTTCATAGTTACCAACCTTAGTCTCAAAAAAGGTGTTGTCCTTAAGGGTGAATTTTTTAACAGAAGGGCTAAGAGTGTAGTCGTAACGACAATTTTTTAACTGAATGGTTTTTTCAAATGCCATATGGCTAACCTCCGATAATTTCTTTTAAGGTTTTTGCGAGGGTATGTAGGTCTTCAACAGTATTTTCTGGCGACAAACTGATACGAACGGATTCCTTCAAGCGTTCTGAATTTGCCCCGTACATGGCTTCAAGAACATGGCTGGATTGTACAATGCCTGCAGTACAGGCTGAACCAGTAGAGATAGAAATTCCAGCCAAATCTAGACGAAGGAGTAAGAGGTCATTTTTTTGGCCAGGAAATCCAATATTGAGAACATAGGGGAGATGGTGTTCGCCTCTATTAAGGTAATACTGAACTCCCTCTAGTTCTGCAAGGAAGGTAGTTTCTAAATTTTGTACATGTTGAAAATGTTCTACTTGCTTTTCTAGGTCCTCTTTTAGGGCTGCAACCATGCCTACGATGGCAGCTAAATTTTCAGTTCCTGCACGTTTTTTCTGTTCTTGGTCTCCGCCATGAAGATAGGAATCAAAGTCCATGCTAGATGCGTAGAGAAAGCCGATTCCCTTAGGACCATGGAATTTGTGGGCAGAAGCAGTGAGAAAATCAATGCCCAATTCTTCGGGGTGAATTGGTATTTTACCAATAGCTTGAACTGCATCAACATGATAGGCGGCAGGATGTTGCTTGAGTATTTGGCCAATTTCAGCAATGGGAAGTAAGTTTCCTGTCTCATTATTGGCAAACATGGTAGAAACCAAAATCGTATCGTCACGTAAAGCCTTTTGAATTTGTTGGGCTGTTATTTCTTGATTTTCTGGTTGGATAATGGTTGCTTCAAAACCAAAGTGTTGAACCAAGTAATCAATGGTTTCAAGGACGGCATGGTGCTCAATAGCAGTTGTGATGATATGTTTTCCTTGTTCTTGGTGACGAAGGCAGTAGCCAATGATGGCAGTATTGTTTCCTTCAGTCCCACCAGAAGTGAAAAAGATATGTTGAGGTTTTGTCCCCAGTAACTGGGCTAGTTCCTGACGGACTTCGCGTAAGAGCTTGCCAGCTTGACGGCCATGCCCATGAATACTAGAAGGATTTCCATGGGTTTCTTGCATAACCTTGGTCATAGCTGAAATAGCAACTGCTGACATGGGAGTCGTTGCAGCATTGTCCAAATAAATCAAAGAATCACCTTATTTCTTTTTGTTGTAGGCAAAGAGTGGGCTGACTGGTTTTCTTTCGTGGATACGGACGATGGCATCACCAATTAACTCACTAGCAGTGATGTAGCATACGTTTTTAGGAGTTTTTTCTTTTGTTGCTACTGAATCAGTCACAAGAATTTCCTTAATATTAGTATTGTCAAGAAGTTCAGCAGCTCCTTCAACGAAGAGACCATGACTAGAAACAGCATAAATTTCTGTAGCCCCTTCACGTTCAACGATTTTAGCAGCTTCAGAGAAGGTGCGTCCTGTATTAAGAATATCATCAATCAAGATGGCTTTCTTACCTTCAACATCACCGATAATATAACCTTCGTTGCGAGTTGCATCGTCCTGAGGGTAATCGATAATGGCGATAGGAGCATCAAGATATTCAGCCAAGCTACGGGCACGTTTTACACCTGAATTTTTAGGGCTAACAACAACAACATCTGAGCCAAGTAAGCCCTTATCGCAATAATGTTTTGCAAATAGGGGAACTGTGAAGAGGTTATCAACAGGAATATCAAAGAATCCTTGAACTTGAACGGCATGCAAATCAAGCGTAAGGATACGATCGACACCAGCCTTAACCAGCATATTAGCAACTAGTTTAGCTGTAAGTGGCTCACGAGGTGAAGCGATGCGGTCTTGACGTGCATAGCCAAAATATGGAAGAACAACGTTGATGCTGTGGGCACTTGCACGAACACAAGCATCAACCATGATTAACAATTCCATTAGGTGGTTGTTAACAGGGAAACTTGTTGATTGGATGATGTACACATCATAACCACGGACACTTTCTTCAATATTCACTTGGATTTCTCCGTCTGAAAATTGACGTGATGATAGTTTTCCAAGTGGGACACCAACAGCTTGAGCAATTTTCTGTGCAATCTCTTGGTTAGAGTTGAGTGCGAAAAGTTTCATGTTTTTTCTATCTGACATTATAGACCGTCCTCTGTAAACTTTTTAAATCCTAGCCATATCTGCCTAGCCTATATGAACTGGGATTCTTGTATTTTATTTTTTCTATTTTACCAAAAAATGGAGATTATTTCAGCTATTTTTCATGCTTTTGACAAATCGGACCAATTTTGAGGGAGCTTTTTGATAAGCAATCTGATTTTCCTCTAAAAATTGCTGGAAATCTTGTTTCCCTTGCTCGTGATTTTCCACTTCAAGCTCTAATTCGTAATCTGTAATATCAAAGTACTGACTTTCATCTAGCGCCATGAGACCAATAGCTGTTTGCATTTCATAGCGAAGTGTCGTTAGACAACCCAGAATCTGCCATTCACTTGTTTTAATACCATGTTTCGCCAATTCATCCAGTACTAGCCCTTGAGGAAGTTCTTTCTTGCTCAAATAGTTTTCAGCATCTTTTAGTTGCAATTTTTGGTTGTATTCCATGTTTCCAACACTTTGTGGGACTTTAAGTGTCAATTCTGCCCAGTCTTCAAAGGTTCGAATGCGCATAGCAACTTTCTTTTCTCGCAGTTCAAAATCAGGAGTGTCGATGTAGTAATTTTTTTGAAGAACAGGAGTGACGTCTGTGAACTGGTCTTTTAGACGATTGTATTCATCTTTTTTCAAGAGTGTTTTCAATTCAATTTCTAAATGTTTCAATTTTCTTACCTTTTCTTTGTCTATGAAAGCGGATTATATGATATAATAGCTTTGTATTTATTGTATATGAATCTGGAGAAAAAATCAAAGATATTTTTGAAGGATAATATGGGAACAAGGGAGAATATATGACCTTAGAATGGGAAGAATTTCTAGATCCTTACATTCAAGCTGTTGGTGAGTTAAAGATTAAACTACGTGGTATTCGTAAGCAATATCGTAAGCAAAATAAGCATTCTCCGATTGAGTTTGTGACTGGTCGAGTCAAGCCGATTGAGAGCATCAAGGAAAAAATGGCTCGACGTGGTATTACTTATGCGACATTAGAACACGATTTACAGGATATTGCTGGTTTACGTGTGATGGTCCAGTTTGTAGATGACGTCCAAGAAGTTGTGGCTATTTTGCGCAAGCGTCAGGATATGCGGATCGTACAAGAGCGAGATTACATTACTCATCGAAAGGCTTCAGGCTACCGTTCCTATCATGTGGTAGTAGAATATATGGTTGACACTATCAATGGAGCCAAGACCATTTTAGCAGAAATTCAAATTCGTACTTTGGCTATGAATTTCTGGGCAACGATAGAACATTCTCTCAACTACAAGTACCAAGGGGATTTCCCAGAGGAAATTAAAAAGAGACTGGAAATTACTGCCAAAATTGCTCATCAGTTGGATGAAGAAATGGGTAAAATTCGAGATGATATCCAGGAAGCCCAGGCACTTTTTGATCCTTTGAGTAGAAAATTAAATGATGGTGTAGGAAACAGTGACGATACAGATGAAGAATACAGGTAAACGAATTGACCTGATAGCTAATAGAAAACCGCAGAGTCAAAGGGTTTTGTATGAATTGCGAGATCGTTTGAAGAGAAATCAGTTTATACTCAATGATACCAATCCGGATATTGTCATCTCCATTGGTGGGGATGGCATGCTCTTGTCGGCCTTTCATAAGTACGAAAATCAGCTTGACAAGGTCCGCTTCATTGGTGTTCATACTGGACATTTGGGCTTCTATACGGACTACCGTGATTTTGAGTTGGACAAGCTAGTGACTAATTTGCAGTTAGATACTGGTGCAAGAGTCTCTTACCCTGTTCTGAATGTGAAGGTTTTTCTTGAAAATGGTGAAGTGAAGGTTTTTAGAGCACTAAATGAAGCCAGTATCCGCAGGTCTGATCGAACCATGGTGGCGGATGTTGTGATTAACGGCGTCCACTTTGAACGTTTTCGTGGAGATGGGCTAACAGTTTCGACACCGACTGGTAGTACAGCCTATAACAAGTCGCTTGGTGGAGCTGTTTTACACCCAACCATTGAAGCTTTGCAATTAACGGAAATTGCTAGCCTTAACAATCGTGTCTATCGAACCTTGGGTTCATCTATTATTGTTCCTAAGAAGGATAAGATTGAACTCATTCCAACGAGAAACGATTACCATACCATTTCGGTTGACAATAGCGTTTATTCTTTCCGCAATATTGAGCGAATTGAGTATCAAATTGATCATCATAAGATTCACTTTGTCGCATCACCTAGCCACACCAGTTTCTGGAATCGTGTTAAGGACGCTTTTATCGGCGAGGTGGAGGAATGAGGTTTGAATTTATCGCTGATGAACATGTCAAGGTCAAGACTTTCTTAAAAAAGCACGAGGTTTCAAAGGGGCTTCTGGCCAAGATTAAGTTTCGAGGTGGAGCTATTCTAGTCAATGACCAAATGCAAAATGCAACCTATCTATTGGATATTGGAGACCACGTTACCATTGATATTCCCGCTGAGGAAGGTTTTGAAACTCTGGAAGCTATCGAGCGTCCACTGGATATTCTCTATGAGGATGACCATTTTCTAGTCTTAAATAAACCCTATGGAGTGGCTTCTATTCCTAGTGTCAACCACTCTAATACCATTGCCAATTTTATCAAGGGTTACTACGTCAAGCAAGACTATGAAAATCAGCAGGTTCACATTGTAACTAGACTTGATAGAGATACTTCTGGCTTGATGCTCTTTGCTAAGCACGGCTATGCCCATGCACGATTAGACAAGCAGTTGCAGAAGAAGTCCATTGAAAAACGCTACTTTGCTTTGGTTAAAGGCGATGGACACTTGGAGTCAGAGGGGGAAATTATTGCTCCGATTGCGCGTGATGAAGACTCCATTATCACCAGAAGAGTGGCTAAAGGTGGAAAGTATGCCCATACTTCCTACAAGATTGTAGCATCTTATGAGAATATTCATTTGGTCGACATTCGCCTTCATACTGGACGAACCCACCAAATCCGAGTCCATTTTTCTCATATTGGTTTCCCTTTATTGGGCGATGACTTGTACGGAGGTAGTCTGGATGACGGCATTCAACGTCAGGCCCTGCATTGCCATTACCTATCTTTTTATCATCCATTTTTAGAGCAAGACTTGCAGTTAGAAAATCCCTTGCCGGATGATTTTAGCAACCTTATTACCCAGTTATCAACTAATACTCTATAAAAACAGTTTCAGAGTATAATTATTATCTTAAAGGAGAAAACTCATGGAAGTTTTTGAAAGTCTCAAAGCCAACTTGGTTGGTAAAAATGCTCGTATCGTTCTCCCTGAAGGGGAAGAACCTCGTATTCTTCAAGCGACTAAACGCCTGGTAAAAGAAACAGAAGTGGTTCCTGTTTTGCTTGGAAATCCTGAAAAAATTAAAATTTATCTTGAAATTGAAGGTATTGAGGACGGTTATGAAGTCATCGACCCTCAACACTACGATAAATTTGAAGAAATGGTTGCTGCCTTGGTAGAACGTCGCAAGGGCAAAATGTCTGAAGAAGATGCACGCAAGGTTTTGGTTGAAGATGTCAACTATTTTGGTGTTATGTTAGTATACCTGGGCTTGGTTGATGGAATGGTGTCAGGAGCGATTCACTCAACTGCTTCAACAGTTCGTCCAGCTCTTCAAATCATCAAAACTCGTCCAAATGTTACTCGTACTTCAGGTGCCTTCCTCATGGTTCGTGGTACGGAACGTTACCTATTTGGTGACTGTGCCATCAACATCAATCCAGATGCAGAAGCCTTGGCTGAAATTGCCATCAACTCAGCAATCACAGCTAAGATGTTTGGCATCGAACCTAAAATTGCTATGCTAAGCTATTCTACTAAAGGGTCAGGTTTTGGTGAAAGTGTTGATAAGGTTGTTGAAGCCACTAAAATTGCTCACGACTTGCGTCCTGACCTTGAAATCGATGGGGAATTGCAATTTGATGCTGCCTTCGTTCCAGAAACTGCAGCTCTGAAAGCTCCTGGAAGTACGGTTGCTGGTCAAGCAAATGTCTTCATCTTCCCAGGTATCGAGGCAGGAAATATCGGATACAAGATGGCTGAACGCCTTGGTGGCTTTGCGGCTGTTGGACCTGTTTTGCAAGGTTTGAACAAGCCAGTTAACGACCTTTCTCGTGGATGTAATGCTGATGATGTTTACAAGTTGACCCTTATCACAGCAGCCCAAGCAGTTCATCAATAAGATTTAGTCCTCTTTCCCTTGGGAAGAGGCTTTTTATACTCAATGAAAATCAAAGAGCAAACTAGGAAACTAGCCGCAGGCTGTACTTGAGTACGGCAAGGCGACGTTGACGTGGTTTGAATTTGATTTTCGAAGAGTATTAATACTAGGAAAAGGACAGTTAGAACCTTCTGTGTTATACTAGAGATATGTTAGATTTGAAAGAATACGGTATCGTCATGTGGCCAGAGGGGAGGATTGTTTCTTTTCGTAAGAAACTTCTCACTTGGTATGATGAAAACAAACGAGATTTACCTTGGAGGAGAAGTAGAAACCCTTATCATATCTGGGTATCTGAAATCATGCTCCAGCAGACCAGAGTGGATACAGTTATCCCTTACTACGAACGATTCTTGGACTGGTTTCCAACAGTGGAAAGTTTGGCAACAGCGCCTGAGGAGCGTTTACTGAAGGCTTGGGAAGGTTTGGGTTATTATTCTCGAGTTCGTAATATGCAGGCTGCGGCTCAGCAGATTATGGCTGACTTTGGTGGTCAATTTCCAAATACCTATGAAGGAGTTTCCAGCTTGAAAGGGATTGGTCCTTACACAGCAGGAGCGATATCCAGTATTGCTTTTAACTTACCTGAGCCAGCTGTAGATGGAAATGTCATGCGAGTTTTGGCGCGTCTGTTCGAAGTCAATCACGATATTGGGATTCCAAGTAATCGAAAAATTTTTCAGGCGATGATGGAAATCTTGATTGATCCAGAGCGTCCGGGTGACTTTAATCAAGCTTTGATGGACTTGGGATCTGATATTGAGGCGCCTGTAAATCCCAGACCAGAAGAAAGCCCAGTTAAGGACTTTAGTGCGGCATATCAGAATGGCACAATGGACCGTTATCCAATCAAGGCTCCCAAGAAAAAGCCAGTTCCCATTTATCTAAAAGCCCTAGTTGTGAAAAATACTCAGGGACAATTTTTACTTGAAAAAAATGAAAGTGAAAAGCTCTTGGCAGGTTTTTGGCATTTCCCCTTGATAGAAGTTGATAACTTTTCGCAAGAAGAGCAGTTTGACCTCTTTCATCAGGTTGCAGAAGAAAATGTGAACTTTGGTCCCAGTCCAGAAGAGAGTTTCCAGCAGGACTATGACCTAGATGTTGATTGGCTTGATGTTTATTTTGAAATGGTTAAGCATGTCTTTAGTCATCGCAAGTGGCATGTTCAAATTGTAGCAGGTCAGGTGACTGACTTTCATAACTTTTCCGATAGGGAAGTTCGCTGGTTTTCACCAGAAGAGTTCAAGGATGTTCCACTTGCCAAACCCCAACAAAAAATCTGGCAGGCTTATGCACAAGCCAAGTTAGACAGTAGCAAAGACTAGCTATTGTGTTTTCTTGTTATTTTTTTGATATAATAGTAGAGAAAAAGGTGAACAAATGAAAAAAATATTAATTGTAGATGATGAAAAACCAATCTCGGATATTATCAAGTTTAATATGACCAAGGAAGGTTACGAGGTTGTAACTGCTTTTAATGGTCGTGAAGCGCTAGAGCAATATGAAGCAGAGCAACCAGATATTATTATTTTGGATTTGATGCTTCCAGAAATTGATGGTTTAGAAGTTGCTAAGACTATTCGCAAGACTAGTAGTGTACCTATTATCATGCTTTCAGCTAAAGACAGTGAATTTGATAAGGTTATCGGTTTAGAGCTTGGTGCAGATGACTATGTAACCAAACCCTTCTCAAATCGTGAGTTGCAGGCACGTGTTAAAGCTCTTCTTCGTCGCACGGACTTGGCTTCTGTAGATAATCAAGAGTCAGATGAAAAGAAAACCCAACCCTTGCAAATTGGGGACTTGGAGATTGTGCCAGATGCTTATGTGGCTAAGAAATACGGTGAAGAACTAGACTTAACCCACCGTGAATTTGAGCTTTTGTATCACTTGGCTTCTCATATTGGTCAAGTGATTACCCGTGAACACTTGCTTGAAACGGTCTGGGGTTATGATTATTTCGGAGATGTTCGAACTGTTGACGTAACTATCAGACGTTTGCGTGAGAAGATTGAAGATACACCAAGTCGTCCAGAGTATATCCTAACACGTCGCGGTGTTGGTTATTATATGAGAAATAATGATTGAATTTATTAGAAAAAATATTCTTACTAGTGATTTTATCTTCATTTTAATTTTATTGGGTTTTATCTTGATTGTTACATTGCTTTTGCTAGAAAATCGGCGAGATAATATTCGGTTGAAGCAAATTAATCAAAAGGTGAAAGACCTGATTGCAGGAGACTATTCTCAGGTATTGGATATGCAGGGAAGCTCTGAAATCACTAATATTACCAATAATCTCAATGATTTATCAGAAGTAATCCGTTTGACTCAAGAAAATCTGGAACAAGAGAGTAAACGATTACATAGTATCCTCTCTTATATGACGGACGGAGTCCTTGCGACCAATCGTCGTGGCAAGATTACCATGATTAATGACATGGCTAAGAAACAGTTAGGTGTTCAGAAAGAAGATGTTCTAAACAAAAGTATCCTAGAATTGCTTGAGATTGAAGATGAGTATGAACTTCGTGATTTGATTACCCAAGTTCCTGAGCTTATGATTGATTCTCAGGATGCCAATGGTGAATATCTGAGCCTTCGTGTACGTTTTGCCTTGGTTCGTCGAGAGTCTGGCTTTATCTCAGGTTTGGTTGCAGTTTTGCATGATACGACGGAGCAGGAGAAGGAAGAACGGGAACGGAGACTCTTTGTTTCCAACGTTAGTCATGAGCTACGAACGCCTCTGACTAGCGTAAAATCCTATCTTGAAGCCTTGGATGAGGGAGCCTTGTCAGAACCTGTCGCTCCAGACTTTATCAAGGTGTCTCTAGACGAGACCAACCGTATGATGCGAATGGTGACAGATCTTCTCCATCTTTCACGTATTGATAATGCAACCAGTCATCTAGATGTCGAACTGATTAACTTCACAGCCTTTATTACCTTTATTCTTAACCGTTTTGATAAGATGAGGGGATCAGATGAAGAGAAGAAATACGAATTGGTTAGAGATTATCCGATTACGTCTGTCTGGATTGAAATTGATACAGACAAAATGACACAAGTGATTGATAATATTCTTAACAATGCCATTAAGTATTCACCAGATGGTGGGAAAATCACAGTGACCATGAAGACAACTGATGATCAGATGATTTTATCTATCTCAGACCAAGGTTTGGGTATTCCTAAGCAGGATTTACCACGTATTTTTGACCGTTTTTATCGTGTGGATCGTGCCAGAAGTCGTGCTCAAGGTGGAACAGGATTGGGACTGTCTATTGCTAAAGAAATTATCAAACAACATAAGGGCTTTATTTGGGCTAAGAGTGAATACGGTAAGGGATCAACCTTCACTATTGTGCTCCCTTATGATAAGGATGCAGTGAAAGAAGAAGTATGGGAGGACGAAGTAGAAGACTAGAATGAGTGAAACAGGCTTTAAATACAGTATTTTAGCGTCGGGTTCCAGTGGAAATTCCTTTTATCTGGAAACCCCAAAAAAGAAGCTTTTAGTGGATGCAGGCTTGTCTGGTAAGAAAATTACCAGCCTACTTGCTGAAATTAACCGTAAACCCGAGGACCTGGATGCCATCTTGATTACACATGAGCATTCAGACCATATCCACGGAGTGGGAGTTTTGGCTCGCAAGTATGGTATGGATCTTTATGCCAATGAAAAGACCTGGCAAGCAATGGAAAATAGCAAGTATCTCGGCAAGGTGGATTCTTCGCAAAAGCATATCTTTGAAATGGGCAAAACCAAAACATTTGGAGATATTGATATTGAGAGTTTTGGAGTTAGCCATGATGCAGTTGCACCTCAGTTCTATCGCTTTATGAAGGATGATAAGAGTTTTGTCATGCTGACTGATACAGGTTATGTTAGTGACCGTATGGCAGGGATTGTCGAGAATGCAGATGGCTATCTTATCGAGTCCAACCATGATGTAGAGATTTTGCGAGCAGGTTCTTACGCTTGGCGACTCAAACAACGAATCCTATCGGATCTCGGTCACCTTTCTAACGAGGACGGTGCCGAAGCTATGATTCGTACCATGGGAAACCGCACTAAGAAAATCTACCTCGGGCATTTATCTAAGGAGAACAATATCAAGGAACTGGCTCATATGACCATGGTCAATCAGCTAGCACAAGCTGATCTGGGAGTTGGAGTAGATTTTAAGGTATATGATACCTCACCAGATACTGCAACACCATTGACAGATATATAAAAAAGAAGGCGAGGGCCTTCTTTTTTATATCTTTTACAATTCAGCGAAATCTTTGATTTCTTGTGCTGACATTGAAGAGTCGCAACGGACATTGATTTGTCCATCTGCAATGTGAACGAAGCCTGGTACAGTTGGAATTCCATAGCGTGAGCGGAATTCTTGTAACTCATTGAGTTGGCTTGGTTCTTCACTGTTGATGAAGTAGATGTGAGCTTTGGTTTCAGCTACGACACCTGCCAAGGTACCAGCAAATTTACGGCAGTAAGGGCAAGTTTTGCGACCGATAAAGAAGGTTGCAGTTTCTTTTTTATCAAGAGCTTCTTGTGCACGCGCAACTGTAGTGACTTCAAGGTCTTTGATGTTATCTAAAAATTGTTCCATGAGATTACCTCGCTTTCATTGATAAGTCTAGTATGCCATAAAGTTTCTAAAATTGCTTAGATTTGATACGAAAAAAAGATGAGATTGGTTTGTCTCATCTTTTATAGTGTTTTATTTCACAAAAGCATTGATTTCTGCTTCGATATTATCAATTTTAGCTTGTGATTCTTCGTTGGTTTCACCTACAACTGCAATGTAGAACTTGATTTTTGGTTCTGTCCCTGAAGGGCGAACGGCAATCCATGAACCGTCAGCAAGTGTGTATTTCAACACATCACTTGGAGGAGTTGTCAAGTTTGTAACAGTACCGTCAGCAGCAGTAGCTGTTTGAGCTTTGAAGTCTTCTACGACCGTAATAGCTGTTGCGTTCCATTCTTTTGGAGCATTGTTGCGGAATTTAGCCATAATCGTTTTGATTTGTTCTGCACCATCGACACCTGAAAGGGTAACAGAGATAGTCTTTTCAGCATAGTAGCCGTACTCTTTGTAGATTTCTTCGATGCCGTCAGCAAGAGTCAAACCACGTGAACGATAGTAAGCAGCAAGTTCAGCAACGACAAGAACAGCTTGGATAGCATCTTTATCACGTACGAATGGTTTTATCAAGTAACCGAAGCTTTCTTCAAATCCCATCATGTAAGTGTGATTGTGTTTTTCTTCGAATTCTTGGATTTTTTCAGCGATAAATTTGAAACCTGTCAAGACGTTGAACATAGTTGCGCCGTAACTTTCAGCAATCTTCGTTACCAAGTCAGTTGATACGATAGATTTGCAAAGAGCCGCGTTTTCTGGAAGAGTTCCAGCGTTTTTGTGGGCTTCCAAGATGTATTTAGCCATGATAGCACCGATTTGGTTACCTGAAAGGTTGAGGTAGCTACCATCTTTTTGAAGAACTTCAACACCAACACGGTCAGCATCAGGGTCAGTTGCCACAAGAACATCTGCACCAACTTGACGACCAAGTTCTTCAGCAAGGGCAAAGGCTGCTTGGCTTTCTGGGTTTGGAGATTTTACAGTTGAGAAGTCTGGGTCAGCAGTTGCTTGTGCTTCAACGACTTGAACAGAGTCAAATCCTGCTTGGGCAAGAGCACGACGAGCTAACATTTCACCAGTACCATGAAGTGGTGTGTAGACAATCTTCATGTCTTTACCAAATTCTTCAATCAAGGCTGGGTTGATGTTTACGTCTTTGACTTCTTTGAGGTATTCTACGTCAACAGCTTCGCCGATAACTTCAATCAAGCCAGAAGCTTTTTCAGTTTCCACATCAGCAACTTCAACTGCAAATGGGTTTTCGATTGCACGGATATAAGTAGTCAAAGCGTCCGCGTCGTGTGGAGGCATTTGTCCACCGTCTTCACCGTAAACTTTGTAACCGTTAAATGGAGCAGGGTTGTGGCTGGCTGTGACCATGATACCTGCGAAACAGTTGAGGTGACGAACTGCAAATGAGAGTTCCGGAGTTGGACGAAGGCTTTCAAATACGTAAGATTTGATGCCGTGTTTAGCAAGAACTGCCGCAGATTCAAAGGCAAACTCAGGTGAGAAGTGACGGCTATCGTAGGCAATTGCCACACCACGTTCTTTTTCATTTCCACCTTTTGACTCAATCAAACGAGCCAATCCTTCAGTAGCTTGGCGAACAACGTAGATGTTGATGCGGTTTGTACCAGCACCAATCAGGCCACGCATACCTGCAGTACCAAATTCAAGGTTTGTATAGAAGGCATCTTCCTTCGTTTTTTCATCCATATTTTCCAAATCTTGACGAAGGTAGTCAGGAAGCTCCGCAAAATCAACCCATTTCTGGTAATTTTCTTGGTAAGACATTGAAATTCTCCTTTTTGTAAATTGTTTTAACCGTTCACATTATAGCACTTTTTAGCGTTTTAGTAAAACGTTAGCATGAGAGTCACTACTTTAATAAATCATTTTCCTCACGATATCTATCAGATTTAGTTTTCTGGTTTTCTATTGTATAAGCATAGGAAATAGATTTTAAAAAAAACATTTAGTGATTAGTTAGGCATTTATAATTTGTTCCACCAATTTTAGAAAGAATTCTATAATTTTTAGATTTTTTTAAACATTCGGTTTTCTGTTTTGAATATTATTATACCTATGGTATAATATCAGTAATAATAAAAGGAGACATTCTATTATGAAAAAAATTCTTAAGCATTCTGCTTTATTGTTATCAGCTTTAGCACTTGTTGCTTGTGGAACTTCGAAAAAAGCCAGCGACAACGGTACTGCATCAAATTCTAACTTTGAAATATCCGTTAAAGATGGAATGTTTGTATTGCCTAAGGATGAAAATTCATCTTCAAACTATCTTGCACTTCAAGTAGAAATCAAAAACAATCGTGACAAACAGTTCAGTTTTACTAGCCGCGATATCACTCTTTACAATGAAAAAGATGAAAAAGTAGAACCAATTCAAATGTATGATAGTGACAGTAAAACTAAATTCATGGATTATGGGGATAGTATTTCTAAAGGAAAAAGTGTAGCTGGCTATGTTGTCTATGAAGTTGATAAAAATGCTAAATATGAGCTTCATTTTGCACCTAGCTTCTATGAAGATATCAAAGAAAAATCTAATAAGAATAATGACGTAGCTATCAAAGTTGATCCAAGTAAGTACGAAGATCATATTGATGAAGCTAAAGAAGTAATGAAAAAGTATGTTGATGCGGTCTACCTTGATGGGGAAAGCTCAGGTGGTGGGAAAAAACTAAGCACTACTGACAATAAGGCTAAAGTTGTTCCCCTTGCAGATGATAAAAAATCATCTGATGGTGGAGCTGAATTCACTAATGATGTTAAGGCTGATAGGGAAGAATTCATTAAGAAATTTACAGAATCATTCGGAAAAAGTTTTTATAACTACAAACCTTCAGATTCAGAACTCCGCACCTTTGCTGAAGGATATATCAAAGCTAATGCTAAACGAGCAAAGGTAGAATACAAAGTAAAAACTTATTTGCCTGACTATGCAGTTATCTATGTAAGACCAGAAACAATTGACTTGGATAACTTAAATGTTTATGAACTAAGCCGTAAATTCTACGAAGAAAATAAAGGAAAATATGGTAACTATTCAGAAGCTATGAAAGCTGGTGAGAAGTATATTCTAGAAAATGCTCCAAGCCAATTTGAGTCTACTCCTCTAGATACTAGTGATAGTATGAGAAAAGAGGGGTATGAAATTAAAATGAGTAAAAAAGATGGGAAATGGACCATTGACACTTCTTCTAAGAACTATGATTTAAACGATATGGCTCGCACATTCCGTGGAGGGGTTGGTTATTAATATTAAAAGTTCGAGTTTTAAACTTGAACTTTTTTATTGCATTTGTATAAAATAGAAAAAGATAGTAAAATAGGTTTATGATTATTTTACAAGCTAATAAAATTGAACGTTCTTTTGCAGGAGAGGTTCTTTTTGATAATATCAACCTGCAGGTTGATGAACGAGATCGAATTGCCCTTGTTGGGAAAAATGGAGCAGGTAAGTCTACTCTTTTGAAGATTTTAGTTGGAGAAGAGGAGCCAACTAGTGGAGAAATCAATAAGAAAAAAGATATTTCTCTGTCTTACTTAGCCCAAGATAGCCGTTTTGAGTCTGAAAATACCATCTACGATGAAATGCTTTATGTCTTTGATGACTTGCGTCGGACTGAGAAACAACTTCGTCAGATGGAGTTGGAGATGGGTGAAAAGTCTGGTGAGGATTTGGATAAACTGATGTCAGATTACGACCGCTTATCTGAGAATTTTCGCCAAGCAGGTGGCTTTACCTATGAAGCTGATATTCGAGCGATTTTGAATGGTTTCAAGTTTGACGAGTCTATGTGGCAGATGAAAATTGCTGAGCTTTCGGGTGGTCAAAATACCCGTCTGGCGCTGGCCAAAATGCTTCTTGAAAAGCCAAATCTCTTGGTCTTGGACGAGCCAACCAACCACTTGGATATTGAAACCATAGCCTGGCTAGAGAATTACTTGGTAAACTATAGTGGTGCCCTCATTATTGTCAGCCACGACCGTTACTTCTTGGACAAGGTTGCGACGATTACGCTGGATTTGACCAAGCATTCCTTGGATCGCTATGTGGGCAATTACTCTCGTTTTGTCGAGTTGAAAGAGCAAAAACTAGCTACTGAGGCAAAAAATTATGAAAAGCAACAGAAGGAAATTGCTGCTCTAGAAGACTTTGTCAACCGCAATCTAGTCCGAGCTTCAACGACTAAACGTGCCCAATCCCGTCGTAAACAACTAGAAAAAATGGAACGTTTGGACAAGCCTAAAGCTGGCAAGAAAGCAGCCAATATGACCTTCCAGTCGGAAAAAAGCTCTGGTAATGTTGTCTTGACTGTTGAAAATGCGGCTATTGGCTATGACGGGGAAGTACTGTCAGAGCCTATCAACCTAGACCTTCGTAAAATGAATGCTGTTGCTATTGTTGGACCAAACGGCATTGGAAAGTCAACCTTTATCAAATCTATTGTGGAGCAGATTCCTTTTATCAAGGGTGAAAAGCGCTTTGGTGCCAATGTTGAGGTCGGTTACTATGACCAAACCCAAAGCAAGTTGACACCAAGTAATACTGTACTGGATGAACTCTGGAATGATTTTAAGCTGACGCCAGAAGTTGAAATTCGTAATCGTCTTGGTTCCTTCCTTTTCTCAGGAGATGATGTTAAAAAATCAGTCGGCATGTTGTCTGGGGGCGAGAAAGCTCGTTTGCTTTTGGCTAAATTGTCTATGGAAAACAACAACTTCTTGATTCTGGATGAGCCGACCAACCACTTGGATATTGATAGCAAGGAAGTGTTGGAAAATGCCCTGATTGACTTTGATGGAACTCTTCTATTCGTCAGCCATGACCGTTACTTTATCAATCGTGTGGCAACTCATGTTTTGGAATTGTCTGAGAATGGCTCGACTCTCTACCTTGGAGACTACGACTACTATGTTGAGAAGAAAGCAGAAGTAGAAATGACTCAGGCTTTGGAAGCTTCAACTAGCAATCAAGTAAAAGAAGCAAGTCCAGTCAATGACTACCAAGCCCAGAAAGAAAGTCAAAAAGAGGTTCGCAAACTCATGCGACAAATTGAAAATCTAGAAGCTGAAATAGAAGAGTTAGAAAGTCAAAGCCAAGCCATTTCTGAACAAATGTTGGAAACAAACGATGCAGGTAAACTCATGGAATTGCAGGCTGAGCTGGACAAAATCAGCCACCGTCAGGAAGAAGCCATGCTTGAATGGGAAGAATTATCAGAGCAGGTGTAAAGATGGAACATCTTGGAAAAGTATTTCGTGAATTTCGAACAAGTAGAAATTATTCTTTAAAGGAGGCGGCAGGGGAGTCCTGTTCAACCTCCCAGTTATCTCGATTTGAGCTTGGGGAGTCTGATATAGCAGTTTCACGTTTCTTTGAGATTTTGGATAACATTCATGTCACAATCGAAAATTTCATGGATAAGGCTAGGGATTTCCATTATCATGAACATGTTGCCATGATGGGACAAATTGTGCCCCTTTACTATTCAAATGATATTGCAGGTTTTCAAAAGCTTCAAAGAGAACAACTTGAAAAGGCTAAGAGTTCGACGAATCTCCTTTATTTTGAGCTGAACTGGATTTTGCTACAAGGTCTGATTTGTCAAAGAGATTCGAGTTATCATATGGAGCAGGATGATTTAGATAAGGTAGCAGATTATCTCTTTAAGACAGAAGAATGGACAATGTATGAGTTGATTCTTTTCGGGAACCTCTATAGTTTCTACGATGTGGACTATGTCACTCGGATTGGTAGAGAAGTTATGGAGAGGGAGGGATTTTATCAAGAAATTGGTCGCCATAGAAAACTGGTCTTGATTTTAGCCCTTAATTGTTACCAGCATTGTTTAGAGCATCTTTCTTTCGAAAATGCAAGCTATTTTGAGACTTATACAGAGAAGATTATTGGTAAAGGGATCAAACTGTATGAGCGTAATATTTTCCATTATCTAAAAGGCTTTTCCTTGTACCAAAAAGGACAGTGTAAAGAAGGCTGTAAGCAGATGCAAGAGGCCTTGCGTATTTTTGACCTACTAGGTCTTCCAGAGCAAGTAGCCTACTATCAAGAACACTACGAAAAATTTGTCAAAGATTAATTTTCCCAAATAAGGGAAAAAATAAAAAGCTCCTTTCAGTTTTGATACAATAGTTTCAAAATTTGAGAGGAGTTTTTATATGAATCGCTATGCAGTACAGTTGATTAGCCGTGGAGCTGTTAACAAGATAGGGAATATGCTCTATGATTATGGAAATAGTGTTTGGTTGGCTTCCATGGGAACTATCGGACAGACAGTTTTAGGAATGTATCAGATCTCTGAACTCGTCACATCTATTCTCGTAAATCCCTTTGGTGGAGTCATTTCAGACCGTTTTTCTCGTCGTAAGATTTTAATGGTGGCAGACCTTGTTTGTGGAATTCTTTGTCTGGCTATTTCTTTCATAAGGAATGATAGCTGGATGATTGGGGCTTTGATTTTTGCCAACATTGTTCAGGCTATTGCTTTTGCCTTTTCTAGACCTGCAAATAAGGCCATTATCACAGAATTGGTAGAGAAGGATGAACTGGTCCTCTACAATTCTCGTTTGGAGTTGGTCTTGCAGGTTGTCAGTGTTAGTTCCCCTGTACTCTCTTTTCTGGTTTTACAATTCGCAAGTCTCCATCTGACGCTCTTACTAGATGCTTTGACTTTTTTTATAGCATTTGTTCTAGTGGCCTTACTTCCAAAAGAAGAACCAATGGTTCAAGATAAGAAACCTTTTACTGGGAAAGATATTTTTGCGGATATCAAAGATGGCTTGCACTATATCTGGCATCAAAAAGAGATTTTCTTTCTTCTGTTAGTGGCTTCCAGCGTTAATTTCTTTTTTGCGGCTTTTGAGTTTTTGCTTCCCTTTTCGAATCAGCTTTACGGGTCAGAAGGAGCGTATGCAAGTATTTTAACTATGGGGGCTATTGGTTCCATCATTGGGGCTCTTCTAGCTAGTAAAATTAAAGCTAATGTTTATAATCTTTTGATTTTACTAGCTTTGACAGGTGTCGGAGTTTTTATGATGGGATTACCACTGGCAACTTTTCTTTCCTTTTCTGGAAATTTAGTTTGTGAATTGTTTATGACGATTTTTAATATTCACTTTTTTACTCGAGTACAAACCAAGGTTGAGAGCGAATTTCTTGGGAGGGTACTGAGTACAATTTTTACCTTAGCTATTCTATTTATGCCTATTGCAAAAGGATTTATGACAGTCTTGCCAAGTGTACATCTCTCTTCTTTCCTGATAATTGGAAGTGGTGTTATCATCTTGTCTTGTATATCGTTTATTTATGTTCGAACTCATTTTGAAAAATTGATATAAAGCTGCTTGAGTTTTAAAAATAATTCCAATCTAAGTATTTTTTCCGCTCTTCTCGTTTGTGAGGAGGGCTTGTTTTATGGTAAAATGGTTTTATGAATAAAAGAATGAATGAGTTAGTCGCCTTGCTCAATCGCTATGCGACTGAGTACTATACCAGCGATAATCCGTCGGTTTCAGACAGTGAGTATGATCGCCTTTACCGAGAGTTGGTTGAGTTAGAAACTGCCTATCCAGATCAAGTGTTAGCAGATAGTCCTACCCATCGTGTTGGTGGCAAGATTTTAGATGGTTTTGAAAAATACAGTCATCAGTATCCTCTTTATAGTTTGCAGGATGCTTTTTCACGTGAGGAGCTTGAAGCTTTTGATGCGCGTGTTCGTAAGGAAGTGGCTCATCCGACCTATATTTGTGAGTTGAAAATCGATGGCTTATCTATCTCGCTGACGTATGAAAAGGGGATTTTGGTTTCTGGGGCAACACGTGGAGATGGTTCTATTGGTGAAAATATCACTGAAAATCTCAAACGTGTTAAGGACATTCCTTTGACCTTGCCAGAAGAACTTGATATTACAGTTCGTGGGGAATGTTATATGCCACGCTCTTCTTTTGACCAGGTCAACCAAGCACGACAAGAAAATGGAGAGCCTGAATTTGCTAATCCTCGCAATGCTGCAGCAGGCACACTGCGTCAGCTGGATACAGCAGTAGTAGCCAAGCGCAATCTTGCCACATTTCTCTATCAAGAAGCCAGCCCTTCAACTCGTGACAGCCAAGAAAAGGTTTTGAAGCACCTTGAACAACTAGGTTTTGTAGTTAATCCAAAGCGAATCTTGGCTGAAAACATAGATGAAATCTGGAATTTTATCCAAGAAGTAGGACAAGAACGGGAAAATCTCCCTTATGATATCGATGGGGTGGTGATCAAGGTCAACGACCTAGCAAGTCAAGAAGAACTTGGTTTTACCGTTAAGGCTCCAAAGTGGGCAGTAGCCTATAAGTTTCCTGCTGAGGAAAAAGAAGCTAAACTCCTGTCGGTTGACTGGACAGTTGGCCGTACGGGCGTTGTGACTCCAACTGCCAATCTGACCCCTGTTCAGCTAGCTGGTACAACTGTTAGCCGTGCGACCCTACACAATGTGGATTATATCGCTGAAAAAGATATCCGAAAAGATGATACGGTTATCGTTTATAAGGCTGGAGATATCATCCCTGCTGTTTTACGTGTGGTAGAGTCAAAACGGGTTTCTGAAGAAAAACTGGATATCCCTACAAACTGTCCAAGTTGTGACTCTGATTTGTTGCACTTTGAAGATGAAGTGGCTCTCCGTTGTATCAATCCGCGTTGCCCTGCTCAAATCATGGAAGGCTTGATTCACTTTGCCTCTCGAGATGCCATGAATATTACAGGCCTTGGTCCTTCTATAGTTGAGAAACTCTTTGCTGCTAATCTAGTCAAGGATGTGGCAGATATTTACCGTTTGAAAGAAGACGATTTCCTCCTTTTAGAGGGGGTTAAGGAAAAGTCCGCTGCTAAACTGTATCAAGCCATTCAAGCATCTAAGGAAAATTCTGCCGAGAAACTCTTGTTTGGTTTGGGAATTCGCCATGTCGGAAGCAAGGCCAGTCAGCTGTTACTTCAACATTTTCATTCAATCGAAAATCTGGCTCAGGCAGATCCAGAGGAAGTGGCTAGTATTGAAAGTTTGGGTGGTGTGATTGCCAAAAGTCTTCAGACTTATTTTGCGACAGAAGGCTCTGAAATTCTCCTCAGAGAATTAAAAGAAGCTGGAGTCAATCTGGACTATAAAGGACAGATTGTAGTAGCGGATGCAGCCTTGTCAGGTTTAACAGTTGTATTGACTGGCAAATTGGAACGGCTAAAGCGCTCAGAAGCTAAAATCAAACTAGAAAGTCTGGGTGCCAAAGTGACAGGCAGTGTTTCTAAAAAGACCGACCTAGTCGTGGCAGGAGCAGATGCTGGAAGTAAACTTCAAAAGGCAAAAGAACTTGGTATCGAGGTTCGAGACGAAGCTTGGCTAGAAAGTCTGTAATGATTGTTAAAAATCAGAGTTTAGACAGTATAACTAGTTTGTTAATCGGGACAAAATCGGTAAAGATTTTATTAGAAAAATAGAAAGAAAATAGAAGTAAAAAGGAAAAATAAGAAATGTTTAATTACCCTATGCGCATTCATTACCATCGCAAGAATGGAGAATACGACACTTGTTCTTTTGTAAAAAGTCAGGACCAGCGAATTGATTTGCTGACCTACAAAGAAGATTATTTTGGTGCTTTATTTAGTTTTGAACACCCAAGCGCTCATGCCTTAGAAAGTTTGAATTTTGTGGTTCATACAGGCCAAACCAGTAAAGAATATGCTATCCGATTTAATCACTATCCCCTCTTAACAGAGGTCTGGATTTTGGAAGGGGATGACAGGATTTATTACTCTGAAAATCCTGCTATTGCAAGTCCTTTCTATAAAAATCAAAATCCTTTTGCCTTTGACAAGGCTATTAACAGTGCTAGTTTTGACCATCATTGGGGTTACCAAGGGGAATTGGGTTGCCGTTTAGAGAGCAATCAGGCTCATTTTTCTCTTTGGGCTCCAACAGCGACAGAAGTGCAGGTTGTCGTTTATGAATCAGCTACTAATAATGCTCCTGTTTGGAAGACCTTTGAGATGGAGAGAGGCAATAGCTACTCCTATAATCATAAGAACAATACAATCGGTGTCTGGAGTTTGGATGTTGAGGAAGATTTGACTGGCAAAGCTTATCAGTATCAAGTTCAATTCCCCCATCACCAAACATTGACACGTGATCCTTACACAATTGCGACCAGTCCTGATGGCAAACGTTCAGCTATCCTTAGCCATGCAGAAAAGCAAGTTGAAAACTTTGAGGTTAAGAACGGTTCTGATGCTACTTGGCGCTTGGCAAATCCATGTAAGGCAGTTATTTGTGAAATGCACATTCGTGATTTGACCAAATCACCGACCTCAGGTGTAGATGAACATCTTAGAGGAACTTTCTTGGGTGCTGCTCAAACTGGAACAGTTAACCAGTACGGTCAGTCAACTGCTTTTGATTACATCAAGAAGCTGGGCTACAATTATGTTCAGTTGCAACCAATTGCAGACCGTCATAAAGAATACGATGCGGATGGGAATGTGACCTACAACTGGGGTTATGACCCACAAAACTATAACGCACCAGAAACGAGCCTTTCAACAAACCCAGATGATCCCGCCCAGGTTATTCGTGATTTGAAGACCATGGTTCAAGCCTATCACGATGCAGGCATTGGTGTCATTATGGATGTGGTCTATAACCATACCTTCTCAGTTGTTGATGCACCTTTCCAAACAACTGTCCCTGATTACTATTATCGTATGAACCCAGACGGTACCTTCCAGAATGGAACGGGTGTTGGAAATGAAACAGCCAGTGAACACGAAATGTTCCGCAAGTACATGATTGATTCTCTTCTATACTGGGTGCAGGAATACAATATTGACGGCTTCCGTTTTGATTTGATGGGGATTCATGATGTTAAGACCATGCAGATGATTCGTCAGAGCTTGGATGAAATTGACCCTAACATTATCCTTTATGGAGAAGGTTGGGATATGGGAACAGGTCTTGCACCTTATGATAAGGCTAAGAAAGACAATGCCTACCAGATGCCAAATATCGGTTTCTTTAACGACAATCAGCGTGATGCTGTCAAAGGTGGAGAAGTTTATGGTGCTATCAAGTCAGGTTTTGTTAGTGGTGCTGCTACGGAGCCAATTCTAGCTAAAGCAATCCTAGGAAGTCGTGAATTATGCACCTATACACATCCAAATCAGGTGCTTAACTATGTAGAGGCTCATGACAATTACAATCTTCACGATTTGTTGGCAACCCTACATCCAGACCAAAGTTCAGAACAAATCATGCGCAAGGTTGAGACAGCCACAGCTATGAACCTACTCATGCAAGGGATGGCCTTTATGGAAATCGGTCAAGAATTTGGTCGTACCAAACTGGTTGCGACTGGTGAAAATGGTGAGCTGACCCATGATGATAGAGAACGTGCTATGAATAGCTATAACGCTCCTGACAGTGTGAACCAAGTCAACTGGGACTTGATTAATGAGCGTCAAGATAGTATTGAGTTTATCCGTCAGATGATTCGATTGAAGACAGAAAGCAGTGCCTTTTCTTACCCAACTTATGATGAGATTTACCATCATGTTTTTGTTCATTCAGCCCATGAACATAGTGGTTGGATTGTCTATGAGATTCAAGGGGAAGAACATTTACTGATTGTATTTAATGCTAAAGGGCAAAACTTCCAGTTTGAAAATGCTGGAAATCTAGAACTATTGGTGACCAATAGCCATTTAAGTGATAAAGACATGGTTGGTGGCGTCAGTGCCAGCGTCTTTAAAGTTTTGTAGAATAGATTTACAATTTAAATTCATTTGTGGTGTTTTATCTGTTAATAAAATCAGGAGATTCGTTTCCTGATTTATTTTTTTACTTTAAATTATATTTTTGTTAGCTAAATAACGAACTTTATGATAGTATTATAAAAAAACAATTCGTTTTCATAGCGTTTCTGAAAATTTCTTGATTTACAAGTGAACACATCAGTGAATTTGTTGAAGACTTTCAAAAGATTTTTTTGCAAATTCCGTAATTTACTTGAATCTTCCCTAAAAAGGTAGTATAATAAATCTATAGAAAACGCTTACAGAAACAGGAGGGTGTATGGATAAGAATAATGCTTTAAAAACCTTTATGACAGGTGAAAATTTTCACCTCCAGCACTATCTGGGAGCTCATAGGGAGGAAAAAAATGGTGTGTATGGCTATACTTTCCGAGTTTGGGCGCCTAATGCTCAGGCTGTTCACTTGGTAGGGGATTTCACCAATTGGGTTGAAAATCAAATTCTGATGGAACGGAATGAATTTGGAGTCTGGGAAGTCTTTACCAGTCTTGCTCAAGAAGGCCAAATTTATAAGTACCATATCACGCGTGCAAATGGTCATCAGCTGATGAAGATTGACCCTTTGGCTGTTCGATATGAGGCACGACCTGGTACTGGGGCTATTTTAACAGATATTCCAGAAAAGAAATGGAAGGATGGTCTCTGGCTAGCTCGTAGAAAACGCTTGAGCTTTGAAGAGCGTCCTGTCAATATTTACGAGGCTCATGCTGGCTCTTGGAAGAGAAATACTGACGGTAGCCCCTATACTTTTGCTCAATTGAAAGATGAACTCATTCCTTACTTGGTTGAGATGAATTATACTCACATTGAGTTTATGCCCCTGATGTCTCACCCACTAGGTTTGAGTTGGGGCTATCAGCTTATGGGTTACTTTGCTCTAGAGCATGCCTATGGTCGTCCTGAAGAATTTCAAGATTTTGTTGAGGAATGCCATTTAAACAATATTGGCGTTATTGTAGACTGGGTACCTGGTCACTTTACTATTAATGATGATGCCTTGGCTTACTATGATGGGACACCGACTTTTGAATACCAAGATCATAATAAGGCTCATAACTACGGTTGGGGAGCACTCAATTTTGACCTTGGAAAGAATGAAGTCCAGTCTTTCTTGATTTCTAGTATTAAGTTTTGGATTGACTTTTACCATTTGGACGGTATTCGCGTGGATGCGGTTAGCAACATGCTCTATCTTGACTACGATGATGCTCCATGGACGCCTAATAAAGATGGTGGTAATCTCAACTACGAGGGATATTATTTCTTAAAACGTTTGAACGATATCATTAAACAAGCTCATCCAGACGTTATGATGATAGCTGAGGAAAGTTCATCAGCTACTCAGATTACGGACACCAAGGATTCAGATGGTCTTGGCTTTGACTACAAATGGAATATGGGTTGGATGAATGACATCCTCCGTTTCTACGAAGAAGATCCGATTTACCGTAAATATGACTTTAATTTGGTGACTTTCAGCTTTATGTATGTCTTCAAGGAGAATTATCTCCTACCATTCTCGCACGATGAAGTGGTTCATGGAAAGAAGAGTATGATGCACAAGATGTGGGGAGATCGCTACAATCAATTTGCAGGTTTACGCAATCTCTACACTTACCAAATTTGTCACCCTGGTAAAAAATTGCTCTTCATGGGTAGTGAATATGGGCAATTCCTAGAATGGAAATCTGAAGAACAGTTGGAATGGTCAAACCTAGAAGATCCAATAAATGCGAAGATGAAGTATTTCACTTCTCAGCTAAACCAGTTTTACAAAGACCATCGCTGTCTGTGGGAAATTGATAATAGTTATGATGGTATTGAAATCATCGATGCGGATAATCGAGACCAGAGTGTTCTTTCCTTCATCCGTAAGGGTAAGAAGGATGATATGTTAGTCTGTATCTTTAATATGGCACCTGTTGAACGAAAAGATTTTACAATCGGACTTCCTGTTGCAGGGATTTACGAAGAAGTCTGGAATACTGAGTTAGAAGAGTGGGGAGGCGTTTGGAAAGAACATAATCAAACTGTTCAAACGCAAGAAGGACTATGGAAAGATTATGAGCAGACCTTGACCTTTACCCTACCGGCTATGGGAGCAAGTGTTTGGAAAATCAAACGTCGCTTGAAACCTACTAAAACAGTCACAAGTAAAAACCAAAAAGGAGTAGAAAATGAAGAATGAAATGTTAGCTTTGATTCTTGCTGGTGGGCAAGGAACTCGTCTCGGTAAACTCACTCAAAGCATTGCAAAACCAGCTGTGCAATTTGGTGGGCGCTACCGTATCATTGACTTTGCTCTTTCAAACTGTGCCAACTCAGGCATTAACAATGTTGGAGTCATTACACAGTACCAACCACTTGCTCTCAACAATCATATTGGGAATGGTTCAAGTTGGGGACTAGACGGTATCAATTCAGGTGTCTCTATTCTTCAACCTTATTCTGCAAGTGAAGGAAATCGTTGGTTTGAGGGGACTAGCCACGCTATTTACCAAAATATTGATTATATCGACAGTGTCAACCCTGAGTATGTCTTGATTCTATCTGGGGACCACATCTACAAAATGGACTATGATGATATGCTCCAGTCACACAAGGATAATAATGCTAGTTTGACAGTAGCAGTTCTTGATGTTCCTCTTAAGGAAGCTAGCCGTTTTGGTATCATGAATACAGATGCAAACAATCGTATTGTTGAATTTGAAGAAAAACCAGCTCAACCTAAATCTACCAAAGCTTCTATGGGGATCTATATCTTTGATTGGCAACGTCTCCGCAATATGCTCGTTGCTGCTGAAAAGAGCAATGTCGATATGTCAGACTTTGGTAAAAATGTCATTCCAAATTACCTTGAGTCAGGTGAAAGTGTTTATGCCTACGAATTTAATGGTTACTGGAAAGATGTTGGTACGATTGAGTCTCTTTGGGAAGCTAACATGGAATATATTTCACCAGAAAATGCCTTGGATAGCCGTAACCGTCAATGGAAGATTTACTCAAGAAACTTAATTTCACCACCAAACTTCCTTGGGGCAAATGCTCATGTGGAAGATTCCTTGGTTGTCGATGGCTGTTTCGTAGATGGAACTGTTAAACATTCTATCCTCTCAACAGGTGCGCAAGTTCGCGAAGGGGCAGAAGTAGTAGATTCAGTTATCATGAGTGGTGCAATTGTCGGTCAGGGAGCTAAAATCAAACGTGCCATTATTGGTGAAGGTGCAGTTATTTCTGATGGTGTCGAAATTGATGGAACAGAAGAAGTACAAGTTGTAGGATATGATGAAGTAGTGGGGGTAGCAACAGATGAAGATTGATAAATATTCTGCCATTTTAGGAAACACAGTTGGTTTTCATGATATGTCAACATTGACCGACCACCGTCCAGTAGCTAGTTTGCCATTTGGTGGTAAATATCGTTTGATCGACTTCCCGCTCTCAAGTCTTGCTAATGCTGGTGTGCGTAGCATTTTCGGTATTTTCCAACAAGACAATATCAGTTCAGTCTTTGACCATATCCGTTCTGGTCGTGAGTGGGGATTGTCAACTCTTCTTAGCCACTACTATCTAGGTATTTACAATACCCGTGTGGAAAGTAGTACAGTTGGAAAAGAATACTACCAACAGCTTCTTACTTATTTGAAACGTTCCGGCTCAAACCAAACAGTGTCACTTAACTGTGATGTTTTGATTAATATTGATCTGAACCAAGTTTTCCACCTACACAGTACAACAAAAGGGCCTATTACTGTAGTTTATAAAAAACTAGCTAAGAAAGACATTTCAGAAGTAAATGCAATCTTGGAAGTGGATGAAACTGACCATGTTCGTTCTCACAAACTCTTTGACAGCAAATCAACAGATGAAGTTTACAATATGTCCACAGATATCTTTGTCGTAGATACACCTTGGTTGATTGAACGCTTAGAAGAAGAAGCTAAGAAAGAACATCCAGAGAAATTGCGTTATGTTTTACGAGATTTGGCTGCAAAAGAAGGTGCTTTTGCCTACGAATACACAGGTTATTTGGCAAATATTCACTCTGTAGAGTCTTATTACCAAGCTAATAAAGATATGCTTGAATCACAAAAATTCTACTCTCTCTTCTCACCAAATCAAAAGATTTATACAAAGGTCAAAAACGAAGAGCCAACTTACTATGCCAATACATCTAAGGTAAGTACTTCTCAGTTTGCCTCTGGTAGTATCATTGAAGGTCAAGTGGCTAATTCCGTTCTATCACGTAATATTCATGTCCATAAGGATAGCCTGGTTAAAGATAGCCTACTCTTCCCTCGTGTTGTTATTGGAGAAGGGGCTCAGGTCGAATATGCTATCTTGGACAAGGGTGTTGAAGTTGAGCCTGGTGCTGTGATTCGAGGAACGGCAGAACATCCAGTTGTCGTTAAGAAAGGTAGCAAAGTAAAAGAGGATATTCATTCATGAAAATTTTATTTGTAGCAGCAGAGGGTGCACCCTTTTCAAAAACAGGTGGTTTGGGAGACGTTATTGGCGCTCTTCCCAAATCACTTGTAAAATCTGGGCACGAAGTTGCAGTGATTTTACCCTACTATGACATGGTAGAGGCTAAATTTGGAAATCAGATTGAAGATGTTCTTCATTTTGAGGTGAGTGTTGGTTGGCGCAGACAGTACTGTGGGATTAAGAAAACCGTCTTAAACGGTGTAACCTTCTACTTTATTGACAACCAATATTATTTCTTCCGTGGTCATGTTTACGGTGATTTTGACGATGGGGAACGTTTCGCTTTCTTCCAACTGGCTGCCATTGAGGCTATGGAAAGGATTGACTTTATTCCTGACCTTCTCCATGTTCATGACTACCATACAGCTATGATTCCTTTCTTGTTGAAAGAAAAATACCGTTGGATTCAAGCCTATGAGGGAATTAAAACAGTTTTAACCATTCATAACTTAGAATTCCAAGGACAATTTTCAGAAGGAATGTTATGGGATTTGTTTGGAGTTGGCTTTGAACGGTACGCAGATGGAACCCTTCGCTGGAATAACTGTTTAAACTGGATGAAGGCTGGCATTCTTTATGCGGATCGTGTTTCAACAGTTTCACCTAGCTATGCTCATGAAATTATGACCAGTCAGTTCGGATGTAACTTGGATCAGATTCTTAGAATGGAATCTGGCAAGGTATCTGGTATCGTGAATGGGATTGATGCTGATCTTTATAATCCTCAGACGGATGCTCTTTTAGACTATCATTTTAATCAGGAAGATTTGTCTGGAAAAGCCCAAAATAAGGCAAAATTGCAAGAGAGAGTAGGCTTGCCAGTTAGAGCTGACGTTCCACTGGTGGGAATTGTTTCTCGTTTGACACGTCAAAAAGGTTTTGATGTGGTGGTCGAAAGTCTTCACCATATCTTGCAAAATGATGTTCAGATTGTTCTTTTGGGAACTGGAGATCCAGCCTTTGAAGGTGCTTTCTCATGGTTTGCTCAGATTTACCCAGACAAGCTATCAGCAAATATCACTTTTGATGTCAAACTTGCTCAAGAAATCTACGCTGCTTGTGACCTCTTCCTCATGCCAAGTCGTTTTGAACCGTGTGGCTTGTCTCAGATGATGGCTATGCGTTACGGAACCTTGCCATTGGTCCATGAAGTTGGTGGTTTGCGAGATACAGTTAAAGCCTTCAATCCAATCGAAGGAAACGGTACTGGATTTAGCTTTGACAATCTATCTCCTTATTGGTTAAATTGGACTTTCCAAACAGCATTGGACTTGTATAGACACCATCCTGACGTTTGGAGAAATCTACAAAAACAAGCTATGGAGTGTGATTTCTCATGGGATACAGCCTGCAAGTCATATCTAGACTTGTACCAAAGCTTAGTTAATTAATAGATAAAATCGTATGATCACTTCATACGATTTTTAGGCTATTTAGAAAGGAGAACTGATGTCTCAAGTAAAAGGCTTGTGTGTCATGGATGTTGATGGGACCTTAATCCTAGAAGAAGTGATTGATCTTTTGGGTAGAGAGGCAGGTTGTGAGGAAGTAATTTCGCAGATTACAAGTCGGGCAATGCGAGGAAAGTTAGACTTTGAAAGCAGTTTAAGAAAAAGAGTGTCCTTGTTGGAAGGTCTTCCTGTTTCTGTATTTGATAAAGTTTTCGACTCTATTCATCCATCACCAAATACCCAGAAATTTATCTCTATTCTCCAAAAGAATGGCATCCTAGTCGGTCTGGTGTCCGGTGGATTTACTCCAATAGTTGAGAGATTAGCAAAATCTTTTGGAATTGTCTATTTTTCTGCCAACCAACTTGAAGTCAAAGACGGTCTTCTAACAGGAAAATTAGTTGGACAAATTATCAGTCCCGAGGTTAAAAAAGAGACTCTGGAACAATGGAGAGAGAAACTAAAACTTCCTAAAGAAAGAACGATTGCAATCGGTGATGGGGCCAATGACCTATTAATGTTGAAGTCTGCGGGACTAGGAATCGCCTTTTGTGCCAAAGAAGTGCTCAAAAAAGAAATACAACATCATGTTGACAAGAGGGATCTTTTAGAAGTACTTCCTTTGATTGACTGTTTAGAATGAGGGAAAATATGAAGATTGTAATTGCACCAGATTCATTTAAGGAAAGCTTGACTGCTGAAGAGGTGGCTGAAGCTATTAAAAGAGGCTTCCAACAATCGATAGCAGATGTAGAATGTCTCCTCTGTCCTGTTGGTGATGGTGGCGAAGGTACAGTAGATGCTATTCGACATTCTATTGACCTTGAAGAAAAATGGATCCAAGTGACAGGACCTTTTGGACAAAAAGAAGAAATGCGCTATTTTCAAAAAGGGGAACTGGCTCTATTTGAAGTTGCCGACTTGGTTGGCCTTGGAAAGATTCCGATAGAGAAACGAAATCCACTTCAAATCCAAACTCGTGGTATCGGAGAGTTGATTCGCCATCTAATTGCTAAAGGGATTAAAGATATCTATATCGGTGTTGGTGGCACGGCCAGTAATGACGGAGGAATTGGGATTGCTGCTGGTTTAGGTTATCGATTTTATGATAGGGATGGAAATGTCTTGCCGGCTTGCGGTCAGTCCTTATTAAACTTAGCATCGATGTCAACAGAAAATCGCTATGAAATTCCTGAAGATGTTCAAATTCGTATTTTAGCAGATGTCGTGAGTCCCTTATGTGGTCCTCAAGGTGCGACCTACACTTTTGGCAAACAAAAAGGTTTACATCCTACTATGTTTGCAGTCGTAGATCAGGCAATCCAAGATTTTTATGAAAAAGCCTCATCTGTAACATTGGAAATTAAAGGAGCAGGAGCTGGTGGAGGCATTGCTGGCGGTTTGTGTGCCTTTGCTCAGGCAAATATCGTGTCTGGAATTGATACGTGCCTGGACTTGATCAACTTTGATAAGAAAGTTTCAAATGCTGACTTGGTTATTGTTGGAGAAGGAAGACTAGATTGTCAAAGCTTTGCTGGGAAAGCGCCTATAGGCGTAGCAAAAAGAACCCCTGTCGGAGTTCCTGTCATTGCTATTTGTGGTAGTCTTGCTGAAGATTTACCTTCCCTACCATTTGAAAATATCCAAGCGGCTTTTTCAATTTTGGAGAAAAGTGAACCTCTAGAAGATAGTTTGAAAAATGCCCGTCTCTATTTGGAGCACACGGCTGCCAATATAGGACATTTATTAAATATGCACAAGATTTAGCCAAACCATTTCTTCCAGATGGATGTTTTGGCTGGTTCTTCCTTTTTATCTTCCCAAAGTTTTGCAAAAGCAAGTCGAAGGTCCTTTTCTTCTACTTGTACTGGTGCATTGCTATGAATAATCAGGCCAAAAGGAGAAGAAGTATGCTCATCAGATACAATGGTAGCTTGACTATCAGTTTCTTTAGCTTCTTTTAAGTAGAAAACTTGTTTGTCAAATTCGATATTTGGTGAAATCTTCACAAATAGTGGCTCTGCTTTTTCCTGAAGGTTTTCTAAAATAGATAAAAAACCTTTTTCTAACTGAGGGCTATTTGCTGTGTCAATATCTGCATATCCAAGAATTCTTTCCTCAAAAGTGCCAAGATAGCGTCTTTGCTCATCCGGATTTAATTTTGGCCCACCATGAGCTTTTTCAAGTAATTGTTTTGATAAATCTGTCATGAAAACAGTATATCATAAAAGTTAGAATAAAACAGACAAAAGAAAGCGATTACTTTATAAAGTTAAGGAAAATTTGCACAAAGATAACGTTTTTTCTTGAAAAAGGAGGGGTTTTAAGGTATTATAGAGGTGTAAAAAATTTAACTCATAAGGAGAGTAAAAAATGTCAATTATTACTGATGTTTACGCTCGCGAAGTCCTAGACTCACGCGGTAACCCAACACTTGAAGTAGAAGTTTACACTGAATCAGGTGCTTTCGGACGTGGTATGCTTCCATCAGGAGCTTCTACTGGTGAACACGAAGCAGTTGAACTTCGCGACGGTGACAAATCTCGTTACGGTGGTCTTGGTACACAAAAAGCTGTTGACAACGTAAACAACATCATTGCTGAAGCTATCATTGGCTACGATGTACGTGATCAACAAGCTATCGACCGTGCTATGATCGCTCTTGACGGTACTCCTAACAAAGGTAAATTGGGTGCAAACGCAATCCTTGGTGTGTCTATCGCTGTAGCTCGTGCTGCTGCTGACTACCTTGAAATCCCACTTTACAGCTACCTTGGTGGATTCAACACTAAAGTTCTTCCAACTCCAATGATGAACATCATCAACGGTGGTTCTCACTCTGACGCTCCAATCGCTTTCCAAGAGTTCATGATCTTGCCAGTTGGTGCGCCAACATTCAAAGAAGCTCTTCGTTACGGTGCTGAAATCTTCCACGCTCTTAAGAAAATCCTTAAATCACGTGGTTTGGAAACTGCCGTAGGTGACGAAGGTGGATTCGCTCCTCGTTTCGAAGGAACTGAAGACGGTGTTGAAACTATCCTTGCTGCGATTGAAGCTGCTGGATATGTTCCAGGTAAAGACGTATTTATCGGATTTGACTGTGCTTCATCAGAATTCTACGATAAAGAACGTAAAGTATACGATTACACTAAATTTGAAGGTGAAGGCGCTGCTGTTCGTACATCTGCAGAACAAATCGACTACCTTGAAGAATTGGTTAACAAATACCCAATCATCACTATCGAAGATGGTATGGATGAAAACGACTGGGATGGATGGAAAGCTCTTACTGAACGTCTTGGTAAGAAAGTACAACTTGTTGGTGACGACTTCTTCGTAACAAACACTGACTATCTTGCACGTGGTATCCAAGAAGGTGCTGCTAACTCAATCCTTATCAAAGTTAACCAAATCGGTACTCTTACTGAAACTTTTGAAGCTATTGAAATGGCTAAAGAAGCTGGTTACACTGCCGTTGTATCACACCGTTCAGGTGAAACTGAAGATTCAACAATCGCTGACATCGCAGTTGCAACTAACGCAGGACAAATCAAGACTGGTTCACTTTCACGTACAGACCGTATCGCTAAATACAACCAATTGCTTCGCATCGAAGACCAACTTGGTGAAGTAGCTGAATACCGTGGATTGAAATCATTCTACAACTTGAAATAATAATCGTTGATTTAACAACGTTTTAAGCCCCTCGGCTTTTATCCGAAGGGCTTTTTTTCTGTTCAGGGGGCAAAAAAGGGGCAGTGTTTATGGTATAATAGACAAAAATACGTGAATTAGAAAGAAATTATGTCTAAAGAAATTGATATTGAGTATTACCACCAGCTAGCCTTGCAAAAGCAAAAGGAGCACCGTAAAATTTTAGCAAATCTAAAGAAAAAACCACCAAAAAATCTAGATAAGATAGCTCAACAGATTCACCAAGAAGTTTTTACGGAGATTGATTGTACGGCCTGCGCCAACTGTTGCAAGACATTGGGGCCTGACTTTAAAGAAGCGGATATTACACGAATCGCCAAGTATTTTAAGATGAAATTACCAGCTTTTGAAGCAGAGTTTTTGCAAGTAGATGAAGATGGTGATAAGGTTTTTAAATCCATGCCTTGTCCCTTTCTGGGAGGAGATAATCTCTGTTCCATCTATGAAGTTCGTCCAAAGGCCTGTCGTGAATTTCCTCATACAGATCGCAAAAAGATCCATCAAATCAACCATTTGACGATTAAGAATACTTTGACCTGTCCAGCAGCCTATCTCTTTGTTGAGAAATTAAAGGATAAGTTATAGAGATTTAAAGGATAAAAAATCTCTAATAATAACTAGAGATATGAAGGGAGTACTCCTGTGCCTAGACCGAAAACAAAAGAGGAGCTAATGCTGGCCTCTAAGGAAAACTATGAAAAGCTCAATCGTTTGATCTCCCAACTAAGTGAAGATGAGCTACAGACTCCATTTGATTTTTCAAGAGAGCCAAAGAAAAAAGAAGCTCACTGGAAAAGGGATAAAAATCTACGGGATGTCTTGATCCATCTTTATGAATGGCATCAGTTGCTTTTGACTTGGGTTCATTCTAATCAAAAAGATCACGAAAGACCTTTTCTCCCTGAACCTTATAATTGGAAAACTTATGGGGAAATGAATGTCGCTTTTTGGAAGAAGCACCAGAAAACGTCTTTAGAAGAAGCGACTAGACTCCTAGAACAATCACATAGAGAGGTTTTAGAGTTGATAGAAGTTTTTAGCAATGACGAACTCTTTACCAAAGGTGTCTATAAGTGGACTGGCGGAACAAGTCTAGGTTCTTACTTTGTTAGTAGCACGTCAAGCCACTATGATTGGGCTCTGAAAAAACTCAAAGCTCATCAGAGAAATTGTAAGAATAGCTAGTTGAAGTGCTATTGAAATTCACCAAAGGTCCTTCTAAGCTTCGAATAGCTTCATTATCGTCATTTTTGGACTATTCTAGCTTTAGAATTCTTCAAAAATTAAAATTTAAGGCAATCAATGGCTTAGAATAGTGCGAAAACATTTAGTTTATAGGAATTCTAGGTCTAGAATTATATATATATTTATGAAGATAGGATGTTCGATAGTTAGGATTGTTCTATTCTGAAAGATTTGAGCTGTCAATTGTATAGGATAGTAGTTTGCCAATGAATTTTGAAAATTAGAGGGGATAAAAAGAATCTTGACATTATTAGTTTCTTGCATTATAATGAGATTACATACCGTTAGTATGTTGAAAAGGAGTTATAATGGCAAGGAATAGAAACTCACATGAAACTAGAAAAAAAATATTAGAAGTTTCGAAAGATTTATTTTTAGAAAAAGGATTTGATAATACCTCAATACAAGATATAATCGATGGGTTAGGTGGATTGACAAAAGGTGTTATTTATCATCATTTCGAGTCTAAAGATGAAATATTGCAATCAATCATTAGCGAAAATAATCAGGAAATTTTAAATTACAATTGGAGAGGAGATACTGCATTAGAAAAAATACAAAATTCTTTGATGGATGCGTTCTCTAATTTAGAACAACAAAGGCTTGTATACTCAGCTTCAATTATGTTAAGAAGTCCACGTTTATTAGGTGAACAGTATCTAAATTTATTTTCTGATTTTTTACCAGGGATTAGAGAAAAAGTTTTCGAAGGTGTTGAAGATAAATCAATTAAAACAGAATATCCAGAAGAGCTAGCTGATTTGATTGTTTTAACATTGAATATTTGGATTGGGTTCCAAATTTCTATTTATTCAGTAGAAGAATTAAAGCGTAAAATGAATTTCATTAAACTTACTTTTGAAGGACTAGGGGTGCAGTTGATTTCTGATGAAATGATGGAGGTGATTTTCAACTTATTTGATCACTTAAAAAGTGCCAAATAAGTTTTACATATAGATATTTTTTAAAATACCATATTCTAGATATGGTATTAAAAATTCTATTATACATACCTTTAGTATGTTTCTTTTTTTAATTTTTTACATACCAGAAGTATGTAAAATGCTTTTTAAATAGTGTAATTAATATTAACAAAATTTTTTGGAGGAAATAATCTATGTTGTCGCTTATTAAAATTGAATTAAATAAAGTTTCTAAATCTAAATTATTTTTAGCCTGGTTGTGTACTATATTTATAGTGTTAGGTATTACAGCAATCATTATTATGGGTTTAGGTACTGACAATAAACTAGGAGAATTCACTGGACAGGATTCTAATGTTATTAGAATTACTGGTAAATGGGAAGGTTGGGCAATTGTAGCTTCATTGTTTTCATATTTATTTACAAAAGTAGCATTTTTGATTTTCGAATCTTATTTATTATCTACGATTATTATTGATGAATTTAAACGAAGAACAATTTTTCAGTTGTTTTCTTACCCTATTTCTAAAATAAAGTTACTTTGGGGAAAAATTCTTTCAGTCATTCTAATAGCATTTATTGCCCATTTTTCTGCACATTTAGTGATTCAATTATTCATTAGATTCATGGCTGTTGTAACTGAATCAAATTATATCCCAGTAGCGAATCAAATGATTAACTTAGCTGGAATTACGGTTGGAACAGTATTAATCGGAATACTACCTTTTGTTTTAGGTATGATTAGGCATTCAATAGCTATAACAATGCTTTCAGGACTTGGTTTAGCAGCGTTACTTTCGAATGTAAGTCCAGGAGGTTTATCTAATAATATTGCTGATAACTTATTCTTTTTGATATTTGCAAGTTTCATAAGTTTAATGATTACTTCATTTTCAATTTCTAATATTTCAAGACAAGATATTAGTATCAAGTAGCATACCTGAGTTTAATTGAAGGAAAGTGATAATTCCTTAATGATTTATATAAAAAAAGAGACTGTATAAGTTAGTATTTATGCTCCGGGAGAAAAATTCTTGCATTTAAAGCTAGATATAGAAAGAGAGATAGAAATGAGAAATATTGTTGAAATAAAAGAAGTTTTTAAAACAATTGATAAAGAAGAAATTTTAAGTGGTATCAACCTTCAAATTGCTGAAGGAGAAATCTATGGATTTTTAGGACCAAATGGCGCAGGGAAAACAACTTTAATGAAATGTATGTTATCCTTATCAACTGTTACATCTGGTAGTATTGAAATCTTTGGAAAAAATTTACAAGATCACAGAGAGGAGATTCTAAGTCAGGTTGGAAGTGTTATTGAAACACCAATTTTTTATGAAAACCTCACAGCAAAAGAAATTTTGGAAATTCACGCGCAATATATGAGGAAAAATATTACCGAATCAGATATAATAAGAGCCTTAAGGATGGTCGGATTAAAAAATACGACTAAAAAAGTAAAAGAGTTTTCGTTAGGAATGAGACAGAGACTTGGTTTAGCTCGGGCTTTCCTAACAAAACCTAAATTGTTAATTTTAGATGAACCAATCAATGGTTTAGATCCAATAGGAATTCAAGAAATTCGGAATCTTTTGTTGTCTCTTTCTAAGGAATGTGGTGTTACAATATTCATCTCAAGTCATATTTTATCGGAAATTTCACAGATAGCAGATAAGATTGGTGTTATCAAAAATGGACAAATGCTAGAACAGGTCTCTATGAAAGAGCTTAGGAGAGAGAATATTGACTTAGAAGAATATTTTATGTCACATTTTCTAAATGAAATTTAAGAATTATGAGGTAGATTAGGAATGAAACAATTGACAAAGTACCATAAGAAGTCTTTTTATACTTTCATGATTTTTAATATACTAGTTCCTTTAACTAATATTGCTTTTGCTTATTCTATTAAAATTATAATTGATAGTGGAATGTCCCAAAATAGGGAAGCTCTAACCCAAGCGATACTAATAGGTGCTATCGTAATATTTATCTATGCCAGTCTTAATTTTATATCCCTTCGATTAAGAAATAAACTTGTTAGGCAGATTATGTCAAGATACAAAAATAAGGTGTTTAAATCTATTTTAGATAGGGATTATAGAGAATTTTCTAAGGAAAAATCAGGGAAATTTATTTCAATATTAACTGAGAACATGAAGAAAATTGAGCAGGATTATTTGCACCAATATTTTAATATTTCAAAAAATATTTCCTTAATGATTTTCTCACTAGTAGCCATGTTTATAGGTAATTGGTTTTTGACCTTATTAGTTATCATTGCTAGCATTATTCCTATGATGATTTCAGGATTTATTGGACAAAAATCAGCCTCTCTACAAAATAGCTCTATGATAGCCGATCAGAAATATTTAGCTAAGGTTAAAGATATTTTAGCAGGATTTCTAGTTATAAAGAGTTTTAATGTGAAAGAGGCTATCGGTAAAGATTACAAAAACGAAAGTGAAAAATTGGATGAGATATATTTCATCAAAGGGAAATTTGATGTTTTATCTAATGTTATTTCTCAACTTTCAGGGATGATTGTTTTTTTAGTAGCCTTTGGTGGAGGAATGTATCTGGTCTTCGGTGGGCATACCACAATTGGGAGTGTTACAGCTATTGTTCAACTAGTCAATTTTGTAGTAATGCCACTAAATGAAATTGGTATGGGAATGAGTAAATTCCGTGAAGGTCAGGCTACACTGAATTCATTTGAGGTAAAAGAGGTAATCGAACTTCAAACTGGTAAAACGAAAGAATATTTTGATGATGTCATTTCTTTTTCAAATGTAGATTTTTCCTACCCTAATGCTGAGAAAAAGATTTTTAATAATTTATCTTTGCAGATCAAAAAGGGGGAAAAAATTGCAATAGTAGGTATGTCAGGTAGTGGAAAATCAACTTTACTCAATCTATTACTGCGTTTCTATGATGTAACAAGTGGGTATATCTCAATTGATAATCAAGATTTGCAAGCTATTTCAGCAGAGAGCCTTTATAACTTAATGACTATTGTTCAGCAAGATGTTTATATCTTTGATGATACTTTAAGAGCAAATATTACTCTTAATCAATTCTTCACTGATGAGGAAATTAGGCAAGCTGTCCAGCAGTCAGGTTTAGAAAGTTATGTTTTAGATAATGAATCTGGTTTACAAGCTTTATGTGGAGAGAATGGATCAAATTTATCTGGCGGACAAAAACAAAGAGTTAGTATTGCGCGTGCCTTGATTCGAAAAACACCAATCTTATTATTGGATGAGGCTACTTCGTCTTTGGATAATCAAGTAACTACTGAAATTGAAAGTTCAATCTTGGATATTCAAAATTTGACTGCACTTGTAGTAACCCACAAGTTGAATGAAAACATTTTGAAAAGATACGATAGAATTCTCTTTATGAAAGCAGGCGTCATTGTTGAAGATGGTTCTTTTTGTGACTTGATGGATAGGAGAGGTGAGTTTTATAAGTTGTTTGAGTTGAGTGTGTAGTGCTACCAGAATAAAAAGAGGATGAAAATCTTTAATCTTAAGTTGTTTTTCAATAATATTATGGTTGTATAAACAAAGGGAATTTGAGAATTAAAAAGTGACTAAAAAAGAATGCTAAATAATATTAATCTGTAAAATACAACTCATCGAATATGATTAAATGGTAAATATCAATTAAATTGAAAATTTTATAGTGTTATAATATAATTAAACCATAAGAGCAAGAAGGTTGTGCTTAAAAAATAATCTTAGTATAACTTATCTCTGACAAATATTTAGATTTTAGAGCTGTTTAATTTTAAGCAGTCATTATTTTTAATCATTAGGGGCTTCAAAGGAGAATATTTAAAATGAAACATTTTTTTGCAGGAATTGGTGAGATAAGATTTAGTAGTTATCTATTGTCTCTATGTGTAGGACTAGCCCCTCTTTTTCATATCTATGTAATAGGCTCTGAAATGAGTTTTGTGAAAATAGTATTATCTATTTTGGGAGTTATATTTGTAGCTATTTTAACTATTGCTCGAATTTATAGAAGATTTTTTTATAATTCACTAGAATAGTATGTGTTAGTTAATCAATTGGAACTATTATTTTTGTTATACTTTACCACTTTTAAGTTTTTACATTAAACAACCGAATGAAGTGAAAGTTGTTTATTTTAGAAAGGAAAACTCTCAAATTGTCCTACAAATTTCTACTTTTCGATCTCGACCACACTCTTCTTGATTTTGATGCTGCTGAGGATGTGGCTTTGACGCAACTTCTAAAAGAAGAAGGGGTTGCAGATATTCAGGCTTATAAAGACTATTATGTCCCTATGAACAAGGCTCTCTGGAAGGACTTAGAGCAAAAGAAAATCAGTAAACCAGAGCTGGTTAACACGCGCTTTTCTCGTTTATTTGCTCATTTTGGACAGGAAAAAGACGGTAGTTTTCTAGCCCAACGTTACCAGTTTTACCTATCCCAACAGGGGCAAGCTTTTTCAGGTGCTCATGAACTTTTAGATAGCCTCATCGAGCGTGATTATGACTTATATGCTGCGACAAATGGGATTACTGCCATTCAGACAGGACGTTTGGCTCAATCGGGTCTGGCACCATATTTCAATCAAGTCTATATCTCTGAACAGTTGCAAACACAAAAGCCTGATGCTCTCTTTTATGAAAAAATCGGTCAACAGATTGCTGGATTTAGTAAAGAAAAGACGCTGATGATTGGAGATTCTCTAACCGCAGACATCCAAGGTGGCAATAATGCTGGGATTGACACTATCTGGTACAACCCTCATCACCTCGAAAATCACACACAAGTCCAGCCGACTTACAAAGTCCATTCTTACCAAGACTTGTTGGATTGCTTGGAACTACTTTAAACATGTCAAAATAAAGTGTAGAGTGGTATTGAAATTATGGAAATTTAGATTACAAGGCTTTTTTTGAAAGCGCTTTATATATATTTGACAGATTTTATTTATTCAGTTATAATTGTATATAGATAAAAATATAAACAGAAAGAAGGAGATTGTCATGTGCAGTTGAGTTATTTATGAATATTAATTCCAATAGTTGTGGTTTATTTAGGAGAAAGAATATGAGTAAATTAACTAAAAAATTAAGTATTGGTGTCATTTTTTTGTCATTATGTGGTTTTAACGAATATGTATATGCTATGGAGGAATCTATAGATAAAAATGAAATGAGAGTTTGGGAAAAATCTGTTTTAGAAGATATAAATTCTGAAACTCCCATAGGTGACTGGAAAACAATGGATAGAGCTGCACATGGAGGATGGACCTGGAGAGATGGTGTTATTTGCATAAGTGATTCATATGCGATAACTCCTCTTTTTAATAATGGGCATGCTGGAATTGTAGCAGCTGACCCTTACTATTATGCAACGATTGAATCTAATCCAGGCACAGGGGTTCAAGTTGTATATGGGAATTGGACAAATCGTTTTAGCGGTAGTACTGTTTATCAAATAGGTGTTAAAAAAACAAGTATTCAAGATGATCAAAATGTTGCATATTGGGCTGCTAGACAAATCGGAAAACCTTACAACCATGAATTTTTCAATATTAATACTAGAAATAAATTTTATTGTTCTCAGTTAGTTTGGGCAGGATATAAAGATGTAACAGGAGTAGATATTGGTACTTGGGATTGGGGTTATGCTATCCATCCGTTTGAGCTACTTAAATCGAGTGAAACAGTATTGATATATAGGAATAAATGAGTATGAAATTGAAAAAAAGAATGATAGCTTTGGGCCTTTTGTTGATTGCAATAAGTGCTTGTTTCTACCTTATTTGTTTAAGTGCCTGTCAGTTAAATAAGGAAAATTCAGTAGATAATTTTAAAATGGCTATCTGGACTAGCGATAAAATAGCTGTATTTAATGATTATGATTTAAATGAGTTCAATGGAAATATAGCTAGAAAAGAAAAATACATCTATTGGGCAGAAAGTTTTTCGGAAGCAGGATCTTATTCAACTGCAAAAACAAAAGATACACCAAATCTGAAAAGATATGTATCTAGAATTAATAAGGAAAATTTAAGTGAAAAATTTAAAGTAGCAGAAGGGAATGATGCATATGCATCCATAACTGATGGAGATTATTTATATGCAACTGCTGTCTTTACAGATAGAATTGAATTTTATAAATATGATAATAATTTAGATGTTGTCACTAATGTTACCGTGAAAAATGATGATCAACTAAATGCCAGTCAACAGTTTGTTATTGTAGATAATTATTTATACTTACTTGTAAGCACACTGGATTTATCAACTCATGTTCCTAATACAGAAATTTGGAAAATGGATAAAGAATTCAACATCGTCGAAAAATATAATCTAGACGAACCATCTGCATATATGAGAATGGTTAATGTAGATGATGTCTTGTATATTGTGGAAGCACTTAGTGGGCGTAATTCTAATGGGGAATATCAGTCAGGAAATAAATTATTGGTTTTTGATTTAAAAAGTCAAAACAAGAATTATATCGATATTCCTGATAAGTATCCAACTAATATTCACTATGATTTAAAAAATAATCAATTGATTATAGAGAATGATGGTTTGAATAATGGCGAATTCTCCTTTACTACTGTCAATTTAGATAATTTAGAAAAAGATATTATTCATCTGGAAGGTTTTAGTACAGAAAATTACACTTCACCTTATTTTACATTTAAAGATAACTTCTATTATTTTTTATTCAATGATTCTCTTGTTAAATATAATATTGCTAATAAAAATCAAACGGTAATTAATCTAGAAAATTATAAGATAAAAGATGCACATTATTTAATTGTTAGATAGTTTATTGATGTTGAAAAGCATAATGATAGTATTTTAAAATTTATTGGCTATCTTTCTGATTCGTCGATTTGCTGTAGCGTGGCTTCTATAAGAGTTGATTATTATAAACAAAAAACAAGTGATGAGTTTAAGTCAAGCGTCAATAAGGTAATGAATAAACGCCTTCTATTATAAATTTTTTACAAAATTTCTCGAATGTTTGTAGATACTGTAAAAAGTGGTTTAGAAAGCCACTTTTTGCTATAATAGAGGCAGTAAAAACGAAGGAGTTGGCTATGGAACACTCGTCTTGGCATGCTTTGATTAAGGCGCAATTACCTGAGGGTTATTTTGGGAAAATCAATCAGTTTATGGAGCAGGTCTATGCTCAGGGGACTATTTATCCACCCAAGGAAAAGGTTTTTCAGTCTCTCTTGACAACACCGCTTGAAGACGTTAAGGTGGTGATTCTAGGGCAAGATCCCTATCACGGGCCAGGTCAAGCGCAGGGCTTGAGTTTTTCTGTTCCTGACTCTATCCCAGCTCCGCCATCCTTGCAAAATATCTTGAAAGAATTAGCAGATGACATCGGAGTTAAGAAATCTCATGATTTAACGTCTTGGGCTGAGCAAGGAGTCTTGCTTCTCAATGCTTGCTTGACGGTTCCTGCTGGGCAGGCCAATGGTCATGCTGGGCAGATATGGGAGCCTTTTACGGATGCTGTGATTCAGGTGGTTAATCATTTAGATAGACCAGTTGTTTTTGTACTCTGGGGAGCTTATGCACGCAAGAAGAAGACCTTGGTTACCAATCCTCATCACCTGGTTATCGAATCAGCCCATCCCAGTCCTTTGTCGGTTTATAGAGGATTTTGGGGTTCCAAGCCTTTTTCCAAGGCCAATGCATTCTTAAAAGAAACAGGACAAGAGCCAATCGATTGGCTTAGATAAGGAGAAAATATGCCTCAGTTAGCGACAATTTGCTACATTGATAACGGGAAAGAACTGCTCATGCTTCATCGCAATAAAAAGCCAAATGATGTCCATGAAGGGAAATGGATTGGTGTGGGTGGTAAGCTGGAGCGTGGTGAGACTCCACAGGAATGTGCAGCGCGTGAAATCCTCGAAGAGACAGGACTGAAAGCCAAGCCAGTTCTAAAAGGTGTTATCACTTTTCCTGAATTTACACCAGATTTAGACTGGTACACCTATGTTTTTAAGGTGACAGAGTTTGAAGGGGACTTGATTGACTGCAATGAGGGAACGCTAGAATGGGTTCCCTATGACGAGGTTTTGAGTAAGCCAACTTGGGAGGGTGACCATACCTTTGTTGAGTGGCTTTTAGAGGACAAACCCTTCTTTTCAGCCAAGTTTGTTTATGATGGGGACAAATTGTTGGATACCCAAGTTGATTTCTATGAATAAAGGAGAAAGCAGATGCTACTAATCAAAAATGGTCGTGTAATGGATCCCAAGTCTGGTTTGGATCAAGTGTGTGATGTCTTGGTTCAAGATGGGAAAATTGTCAAAATTGCGCCTGAGATTAAAGAAGAAGGGGCAGAGGTGCTTGATGCTACTGGTCTTGTAGTTGCGCCTGGTTTGGTTGATATCCATGTTCATTTCCGTGAACCTGGTCAAACACATAAAGAAGATATTCATACCGGTGCCCTAGCAGCCGCTGCAGGTGGTTTTACAACTGTTGTCATGATGGCTAATACTAGCCCAACCATTTCAGACGTGGAGACTTTGCAAGAAGTTCTCCAGTCAGCTACCAAAGAAAAGATTAATGTTAAGACGGTTGCGACCATTACTAAAAACTTTAATGGCCAAGATTTGACAGACTTTCAGGCACTTTTAGAAGCTGGTGCGGTTGGTTTCTCAGACGACGGTATCCCACTTGAAAGTAGTAAAGTTGTCAAGGAAGCCATGGAGGAAGCTAAAAAGCTTAATACCTTCATTAGTCTTCATGAGGAAGATCCAGGTTTGAATGGAATTCTTGGATTTAACGAAAATATTGCTAAAGAACATTTCCATATCTGCGGTGCTACTGGGGTGGCTGAGTATGCTATGATGGCGCGTGATGTCATGATTGCCTATGCAACCAAGGCCCATGTTCATATTCAGCATTTGTCTAAGGAAGAAAGTGTTAAAGTAGTGGAGTTTGCTCAGGGGCTAGGTGCGCAAGTCACAGCAGAAGTAGCGCCACAGCATTTCTCTAAGACAGAAGCACTTCTTTTGACACAAGGTAGCAATGCTAAGATGAATCCACCGCTTCGTTTGGAATCAGACCGTCGTGCCGTGATTGAAGGTCTCAAGTCAGGTGTCATCACAGTTATCGCGACTGACCACGCGCCTCATCATGCAGATGAGAAAAATGTCGAAGATATTACCAAAGCGCCATCTGGTATGACTGGCTTAGAAACATCCCTATCTCTCGGATTGACTTATTTGGTGGAAGCTGGTGAGTTAAGCTTGATGGAATTACTTGAAAAAATGACATACAACCCATCCAAGCTTTACAACTTTGAAGCAGGTTACTTGGCTGAGAATGGTCCAGCTGATATCACTATTTTTGACGCTAAGGCTGACCGCCTTGTGGACTCCCATTTTGCTTCCAAAGCAGCCAATTCACCATTCATCGGTGAAACCTTAAAAGGGCAGGTTAAATATACCATCTGTAAGGGACAAATTGTCTATCAAAACTAGGTGGGAGTCTGCTCTGTAAACAAAAAGAATAGAGAGTCTATATGTACCAAACCCGTCATTTTAAAGACAAGTTTATCTTATTTTTAAAGATATTTTTCCCTATCCTGATTTATCAATTTGCAAATTATTCTGCCTCCTTTGTTGATACGACTATGACTGGCCAATACAATACCATGGACTTGGCTGGTGTATCTATGGCCACCAGTATCTGGAATCCTTTCTTTACATTCCTAACAGGGATTGTGTCAGTCTTGGTACCTATCATTGGTCACCATCTTGGACGAGGAAAAAAGGAAGAGGTTGCGTCTGATTTTTACCAGTTCATCTATCTGGCCTTGGCGCTATCTATGGTCTTGCTGGGGATGGTACTTTTCCTGGCACCACCAATCTTGAATCATATTGGGCTAGAAGCACCAGTAGCGGCAGTAGCAGTTCGTTATCTCTGGTTTTTATCTATCGGGATTATCCCCCTTTTGCTCTTTAGTGTCATTCGCTCCTTGCTGGATTCGCTGGGATTGACCAAACTGTCCATGTATCTCATGCTTTTATTACTTCCTCTCAATAGTGGATTTAATTATCTCTTGATTTTCGGAGCCTTTGGTGTTCCAGAACTGGGAGGTGCTGGTTCTGGTTTAGGTACTTCCTTGGCCTACTGGGTCTTACTGGGAATTTCTGTACTGGTTCTATTTAAACAGGAGAAGCTCAAAGCCCTACATCTTGAGAAACGAATTCCGCTTAATATGGATAAAATCAAGGAAGGAGTTCGTTTAGGTCTGCCTATTGGGGGAACTGTCTTTGCGGAAGTAGCTATCTTTTCCGTGGTTGGCTTGATTATGGCTAAGTTCTCGTCCTTGATTATTGCTAGTCACCAGTCAGCTATGAACTTTTCAACTCTCATGTACGCCTTTCCTATGAGTATCTCATCGGCTATGGCTATTGTTGTTTCCTATGAAGTGGGAGCCAAGCGATTTGATGATGCGAAAACCTATATTGGTCTAGGAAGATGGACAGCTCTCATTTTTGCAGCCTTCACCTTATCCTTCCTTTATATTTTTAGAGGAAATGTGGCTAGTCTTTATGGTAACGACCCAGAATTCATCGATTTGACAGCTCGTTTTTTGACTTACAGTCTTTTCTTTCAGTTAGCAGATACCTTTGCAGCACCGCTTCAGGGAATTTTACGGGGTTATAAGGATACAGTGATTCCTTTTTACCTTGGTTTGGTTGGTTATTGGGGTGTAGCAATCCCAGTAGCTATGGTCTTTGATTCCCTAACAGATTTTGGAGCTTATTCTTACTGGATCGGTTTGATTATTAGTCTAATCGTGAGTGGGGCGCTCTATCGGTGGCGTTTAACTGTGATTATGAAGAGATTTGAATCTTTAGTAAAATCTAAACGCTAAAAAGTTTGTGAAAAAATATTCTTGATAAGGAAATCCCTTATTCCTATGGGGTTTTCTTTTTTATTTTGTGAAATTTCTTTTAGAAAAACTTTGACAGTGCTTTCTAAAAACGGTAAAATAGTAAGGTAAGAAGAAAGTTAGAAAGGCAAGAAGATGTCGACTTTAGATAAAAATCTTTTGCTAGAAATGTTCCGTAAGATGGAAGAAATCCGTCGTATGGACTTAAAAATTGCGCAATTAGTAAAGAAAGGAAAAGTGCCAGGAATGACGCACTTTTCTGTTGGAGAAGAGGCAGCTAACGTGGGTGCTATGTTAGCTCTCAATCCAGATGATCTGATCACATCAAACCACCGTGGTCATGGACAAGCTATTGCCAAAGGGATTGACCTCAACGGAATGATGGCTGAAATCCTTGGTAAATACACTGGAACCTGTAAAGGTAAAGGTGGTTCTATGCATATTGCTGACCTTGATGCTGGTAACCTTGGTGCAAATGGTATCGTAGGTGGTGGTATGGGAATCGCTGTTGGTGCAGCCCTCAGTCAGCAAATGCAAAATACCGGTAAAATCGTTGTCTGCTTCTTTGGAGATGGTGCGACCAATGAAGGTGTTTTCCACGAAGCAGTGAACATGGCTTCTATCTGGAACCTGCCAGTCATTTTCTATTGCATTAATAACGGTTATGGAATCTCTGCGGATATCAAGAAAATGACTAATGTAGAACATATCCATCAACGTAGTGCTGCTTACGGAATTCCTGGAATGTTCATCGAAGACGGTAACAATGTCATTGACGTCTATGAAGGATTTAAGAAAGCTGTTGATCATGTTCGCAGTGGCAATGGTCCAGTCTTGATTGAAAGTGTAACTTATCGTTGGCTCGGTCACTCATCATCTGACCCTGGTAAATATCGTACGCGTGAAGAAGTGGAATTGTGGAAACAAAAAGACCCGATCGAAAACCTTCGCAAGTACCTCATTGAAAACACTATTGCAAGTGCCGAAGAATTGGAAGAAATCCAAGCGCAAGTAAAGGAAGCAGTAGAAGATTCTGTTAAATTTGCAGAGGAAAGTCCATTCCCACCGCTTGAATCAGCATTTGAAGATATTTACGCAGACTAAGGAGAAAGAGATAAAATGGAAACAAAAACAATGTCCTTCCGTGACACCATTATCCTTGCTATGTCTGAGGAAATGCGTCGCGATGAAAATGTGTTCTTGATGGGAGAAGACGTTGGTGTCTTCGGAGGAGACTTCGGTACTTCTGTTGGAATGCTTGAAGAATTTGGTCCAGAACGTGTTCGTGACTGTCCGATTTCTGAAGCTGCCATCTCTGGAGCAGCGGCAGGAGCAGCCATGACAGGACTACGTCCAATCGTCGATATGACCTTTATGGACTTCTCGGTCATTGCCATGGACAATATCGTCAACCAAGCTGCTAAAACACGCTATATGTTTGGTGGTAAGGGACAGGTTCCAATGACAGTCCGTTGTGCAGCTGGTAACGGAGTTGGTTCTGCCGCCCAGCACTCGCAATCACTAGAGTCTTGGTTTACTCATATTCCTGGTCTTAAGGTTGTGGCACCAGGTACACCTGCGGACATGAAAGGATTGCTTAAGTCTTCTATCCGTGATAATAACCCTGTTATCATTCTTGAGTACAAGTCAGAATTTAACCAAAAAGGCGAAGTACCAGTTGATCCAGACTACACAATTCCACTTGGAGTCGGCGAAATCAAACGCGAAGGAACGGATGTAACAGTTGTTACTTACGGAAAAATGCTTCGCCGTGTAGTTCAAGCTGCTGAAGAATTAGCAGAAGAAGGAATTTCAGTTGAAATTGTGGACCCACGTACCCTTGTACCGCTTGATAAGGATATCATTATTAACTCAGTTAAGAAGACTGGTAAGGTTGTTCTGGTCAACGATGCCCACAAAACAAGTGGCTATATCGGAGAGATTTCAGCAATTATTTCAGAATCAGAGGCATTTGACTATCTAGATGCACCAATCCGCCGTTGCGCAGGAGAAGATGTGCCAATGCCTTACGCACAAAACCTAGAAAATGCAATGATTCCAACAGTTGAAAGCATCAAAGATGCCATCCGTAAAACCTATAACAAAGAATAGAATTACATAAGATAAATTATGTAAAAACGTATCTTGTCACAAGAAGTGTTGGTTCGAAAATAACCGACGAAAGATATAGTAAGTCTACAAGGTTGGCCACCTGATAGCGTCGACCGTAATAACTTGAGATACATTTCGTATCCAACTTATTTGTAAAGTTGTGACATGAGAGAGTCGAATCGATAATATTCGACGAATGAATTAGTAAGTCTACAAGGTTGACCGCGTAATAGTGGCAACCGTAGCAACTTGAGATGCATTACGTATCCAAGTTACTTGCAAAGTTGCGACAGGAGGGAGTCGAATCGATAATATTCGACGAACGACTTAGTAAGTCTACAAGGTTGACCGCCTGATAGCGGCAACCGTAGTAACTTGAGACACGTTCCGTGTCCAAGTTACTTGTAGAGTTGAACACGGGCTAAAAGCTCGGAAAAAAGATAAATCTCCTTGGCTTCATCGAAGCCCGCGTAGATTTCCTATTTTTCAGTCGCTTTTAACGCCCTTAGTATCATATAATTGAACTCGGGCTAAAGTCTGTGTGAAAAAGATAAACTTTCCTAGAAACTAAAGTTTCTTCGTCAAGTTTCCTATTTTCACTTTGACTTTTGACGCCCTTAGTATCTTATAATAGAATTGGAGAGGTCATGGCTGATGACAAGCTAAGAGCGACTCCTGCAGCTAGAAAGTTAGCGGATGATCTAGGGATCAACCTTTACGACGTTTCTGGCTCAGGTGCAAACGGTCGTGTCCACAAAGAAGACGTGGAAACTTATAAAGACACAAACGTGGTTCGCATTTCGCCACTTGCAAAACGAATTGCCCTCGAACATAATATTGCTTGGCAGGAAATCCAAGGAACTGGTCATCGTGGTAAAATCATGAAGAAGGATGTTTTGGCCTTGCTTCCTGAAAATATCGAAAACGATACCATCAAGTCCCCTGCTCAGATTGAAAAAGTGGAAGAAGTTCCTGATAACGTAACACCATACGGTGAAATAGAACGTATCCCGATGACACCAATGCGTAAGGTTATTGCCCAACGCATGGTTGAATCTTACTTAACTGCGCCAACCTTCACCCTCAACTATGAAGTTGAGATGACTGAAATGTTGGCTCTTCGTAAGAAGGTTCTTGAGCCAATCATGGAAGCAACTGGGAAGAAGACTACTGTAACAGACCTTCTTTCACTTGCAGTTGTTAAGACTCTTATGAAACACCCATACATCAACGCTTCATTGACAGAAGATGGCAAGACCATTATCACTCATAACTATGTCAACCTTGCCATGGCAGTTGGGATGGATAATGGATTGATGACACCTGTTGTTTACAATGCTGAGAAGATGAGTCTTTCAGAACTGGTTGTAGCCTTCAAGGATGTTATTGGTCGTACCTTGGATGGCAAATTGGCTCCAAGTGAACTTCAAAATTCAACATTCACAATCAGTAACTTGGGAATGTTTGGCGTTCAGTCCTTTGGTCCTATCATTAACCAACCAAACTCAGCTATCCTTGGTGTCAGTTCGACAATTGAGAAGCCAGTTGTCGTCAATGGTGAAATTGTGATTCGCCCTATCATGAGCCTAGGATTAACCATTGACCACCGTGTCGTAGATGGTATGGCTGGTGCTAAGTTTATGAAGGACTTGAAAGAGTTGATTGAAAACCCAATCTCAATGTTGATTTAAGAGCAAGAGTATTCATTTTTAAGATATAGATAAAGGAAGGAAGACATGGCCTTAGAAGTAATTATGCCAAAAGCCGGCGTGGATATGATAGAAGGACAAATCGTCCAATGGAATAAAAAAGTCGGAGAATTTGTAAAAGAAGGAGAGATCCTTTTAGAAATCATGACTGACAAAGTCAGCATGGAATTGGAAGCCGAAGAAGACGGTTACTTGATTGCTATCCTCAAAGGAGATGGTGAAACTGTCCCTGTAACGGAAGTTATCGGTTACCTTGGCGAAGAAGGGGAAAATATCCCAACAGCTGGAGCCGTAGCGCCAGAAGCTAGCCCAACACCTGCAGCTAGTGCCTCAAACGACGATGGTAAGAGCGATGATGCCTTTGATATCGTTGTGATTGGTGGAGGTCCTGCTGGATATGTGGCAGCCATTAAAGCAGCTCAACTCGGTGGTAAGGTTGCCCTTGTTGAGAAATCAGAACTCGGTGGAACCTGCTTGAACCGTGGTTGTATTCCAACCAAGACCTACCTTCATAACGCTGAAATCATCGAGAATATCGGTCATGCCGCAAACCGTGGTATCGTAATCGAAAATCCAAACTTCACTGTAGATATGGACAAACTCCTTGAAACCAAGTCTAAGGTTGTTAATACCTTGGTTGGTGGTGTTGCAGGACTTCTTCGTAGCTACGGAGTTACTGTTCATAAGGGTATCGGTACTATTACTAAAGACAAGAATGTCTTGGTAAATGGTTCTGAATTGCTTGAAACCAAGAAAATCATCCTTGCTGGTGGTTCAAAAGTCAGCAAAATCAACGTCCCTGGTATGGAATCTCCACTTGTCATGACCAGCGACGACATCCTTGAAATGAATGAAGTGCCAGAAAGCCTTGTTATCATCGGTGGTGGAGTTGTTGGTATCGAACTTGGTCAGGCCTTCATGACATTTGGTTCAAAAGTGACTGTTATCGAAATGATGGACCGTATCGTGCCAGCTATGGATGCAGAAGTTTCTAAGAATCTTCGCTTGATTCTTGAGCGTAAAGGAATGACCATCTTGACTGGTACTAAACTGCAAGAAATCATCGAGGAAAATGGTCAACTTCGTATCAAAGTTGAAGGAAAAGACGATATCATCGCAAATAAAGCTCTTCTTTCAATCGGTCGTGTGCCGGATCTTGAAGGTATTGGCGATGTTGAGTTTGAATTGGATCGTGGTCGCATCAAGGTCAACGAATATATGGAAACTTCTGTTCCAGGTATATACGCACCAGGTGACATCAACGGTACGAAGATGTTGGCTCACGCAGCTTTCCGCATGGGTGAAGTTGCCGCTGAAAATGCTCTTAAAGGAAATCATGCTGTAGCCAAGTTGAACTTGACTCCTGCAGCTATCTACACTCTTCCTGAAGTAGCAGCAGTAGGTTTGACAGAAGAACAAGCCCGTGAGAAATACGATGTTGCCATCGGTAAGTTCAACTTTGCTGCTAACGGTCGTGCCATTGCATCGGATGCTGCTCAAGGTTTCGTAAAAGTCATCGCTGATAAGAAATACGGAGAAATCCTTGGTGTTCATATCATCGGTCCTGCAGCTGCAGAATTAATCAACGAAGCGTCAAGCATTATTGAAATGGAAATCACTGTTGAAGAAATGCTGAAGACTATCCATGGACATCCAACCTACTCTGAAGTGATGTACGAAGCATTTGCGGATGTTTTAGGAATGGCTATCCATTCACCTAAGAAAAAATAAAAGAAAGATAGAATAGACTGGAAAGGTATTTTCCAGTCTCTATCGTATAAAGGGATATCATGAAATACATTATCAATCATTCAAACGACACTGCCTTTAATATTGCCTTGGAAGAATATGCCTTTAAACACCTTTTGGATGAGGATCAAATCTTCCTACTTTGGATTAACAAGCCATCTATCATTGTCGGGCGTCATCAGAATACTATCGAAGAAATCAACCGTGATTATGTTCGAGAAAATGGTATTGAGGTGGTCCGCCGTATCAGCGGTGGTGGAGCTGTTTACCACGATTTAAATAACCTCAACTACACGATTATTTCAAAAGAAGATGAAAACAAGGCTTTTGACTTTAAGAGCTTCTCAACTCCAGTTATCAATACCCTGGCTCAACTTGGGGTTAAAGCTGAGTTCACAGGTCGTAATGACCTTGAGATTGATGGTAAGAAATTCTGTGGCAATGCACAAGCCTATATCAATGG